>NZ_JAMHKS010000077.1:0-300000 GCF_025566055.1 Leclercia tamurae | reverse complement strand
CAGCTTGCGAATGACGTCCGGGTCAACCATCTCTGGCGCCAGGGTCACTTTGGTGATCACATCCGCGTTGGCACACATGAAATCGACCAGCTCGTCGTCAGGTTTACGCACAAAGCTCGGGTTATGGGTGCCTTTCTTGACGATATTCAGCCACGGGCCTTCAAGGTGCAGGCCCAGCGCCTGGTGCGGATATTTCGTCAGGTATTCACGCATCACGCGAATGCCCTGTTTCATCAGATCGTCGCTGGTGGTGATCAGCGTCGGCAGGTAGCTGGTGCAGCCCGATCTTTCGTTAGCGCGCTGCATAACCTCCAGCGTCTCAACCGTGACGGCGTCCGCTGTATCATTGAACTGCACGCCGCCACAGCCGTTAAGCTGTACGTCGATAAAACCGGGGGAGATGACTGCCCCATTGAGCGAGCGTTGTTCTATTTCCGCCGGCAGCTCGGCCAGTGGGCAGACACGTTCAATCAGGCCATTTGCGATCACAATCGCATGGTCATCCAGAATTTCATGGCCGGTATAAATCCGACCGTGGGTTAAAGCGTACATAACGACCCCCGGTATAAAAATAGCATCCCGCCCCTGAGAACAGAGGCGGCGTACATTACAGACCTTTGATGTTTTCTGCTTCTAATTCGTTGAAGTATTTCAGCGTCTTCACTTTCAGTTCCATGGTGGACGGCTCATCGCACACCACTACTGCTTTTGGATGCAGCTGCAGGCAGCTGATGGTCCACATGTGGTTGACGTTGCCTTCAACCGCGGCCTGCAGCGCCTGCGCTTTCACGCCGCCCAGCACCAGAATCATCACTTCTTCCGCATCCAGCAGGGTACCCACGCCAACGGTCAGGGCGTATTTTGGCACCTGGTTCACGTCGCCATCAAAGAAACGGGAGTTTGCCACACGGGTGTCATGGGTCAGGGTTTTGATACGGGTACGGGACGCCAGAGAAGAGGCCGGTTCGTTAAACGCGATATGACCGTCGTTGCCTACGCCACCCATGAACAGATGAATTTTGCCGTACGCGCGGATTTTTTCTTCATAATGACGGCATTCAGCGTCAATATCCGGCGCATTGCCATCCAGCAGGTTAATATTTCCCGGCTGAATATCAATGTGATCAAAGAAGTTACGGTGCATGAAGCTATGGTAGCTTTCCGGATGATCTTTTGGCAGACCAACGTACTCATCCATGTTGAAGGTGACAACATGCTCAAAACTTACCTGGCCCGATTTATGCATCTCAACCAATGCTTTATAGGCGGTAAGAGGTGTGCCACCGGTCGGCAGGCCGAGTACAAAAGGACGATCGGCAGTCGGTTTGAACGCATTGATACGATTTACGATATGGCGGGCAGCCCATTTACCGACTTGTTCTGCAGTTGCCAGGGGGATCAGTCTCATTATTCACCTCTGAAGTTTTCATAAAAGTTGGCGGATTGCTTGTCCGGGTATGAGTAAGACTAACCTGGTTCACACCGAGAGGGGGCAATACGTCTTGATTTTTCGTATCATAAAATAAGTTTTGGCAGTTTGCCAGTAGAGGGGAGGGTGATAAACAATATTTGGTGACAAAACTCACAAAAAGTACGCTTTTAATTTGCGATACGAATTAATTTTCCACACACTCAATCAGCCAGTGAATCATCAACTGTATGTATAAGTTAGTGACACAATAAAAACACAGCTGAGAACACACCGTTAACGGGGTCTCATAGGGGGAATAAATTGAGCATTTTAGGTTATTTACAAAAGGTTGGTCGCGCCTTAATGGTGCCGGTCGCCACGCTGCCAGCAGCAGCAATATTGATGGGTGTCGGTTACTGGATTGACCCGGTAAGTTGGGGTGGCGATAACGCCCTGGCTGCTTTGTTAATCAAATCGGGCGCCGCCATTATCGATAACATGTCCGTACTGTTCGCCATCGGTGTGGCTTATGGTATGTCCAAAGATAAAGACGGTGCTGCGGCACTAACCGGCTTTGTGGGCTTCCTGGTGTTGACCACGCTCTGCTCCCCGGCTGCGGTGTCGATGATTCAGAAGATCCCTGCGGACCAGGTTCCGGCAGCGTTCGGTAAGATCAACAACCAGTTCGTGGGTATCCTGGTGGGTATCATCTCCGCTGAACTGTATAACCGCTTCAGTAGCGTTGAGTTGCCAAAAGCACTCTCCTTCTTCAGCGGTCGTCGTCTGGTGCCGATCCTGACCTCCTTCGTGATGATCGCTGTGGCCTTCATTCTGATGTACATCTGGCCGATGATCTTCGACGGTCTGGTGAACTTCGGCGAGCACATCCAGAAGCTGGGTTCCGTAGGTGCGGGCGTGTATGCGTTCTTCAACCGTCTGCTGATCCCGGTCGGTCTGCACCACGCCCTGAACTCCGTATTCTGGTTTGACGTGGCAGGTATCAACGATATCCCTAACTTCCTTGGCGGTGCACAGTCGATTGCCGCTGGTAAAGCAGAAATCGGTATTACAGGTCGTTACCAGGCGGGCTTCTTCCCAATTATGATGTTCGGTCTGCCGGGTGCCGCGCTGGCTATCTACCACTGCGCGCGTCCTGAGAATAAAGCGAAGGTACTGGGTATTATGATGGCGGGGGCGTTCGCGGCCTTCTTCACCGGTATCACCGAGCCGCTGGAATTCTCCTTCATGTTCGTGGCGCCAGTACTGTACTTCATCCACGCAGTGCTCACCGGTATTTCGGTG
This sequence comes from Leclercia tamurae, assembly GCF_025566055.1. Classification (GTDB taxonomy): domain Bacteria; phylum Pseudomonadota; class Gammaproteobacteria; order Enterobacterales; family Enterobacteriaceae; genus Enterobacter; species Enterobacter tamurae. Next base: position 297,287 of record NZ_JAMHKS010000077.1, on the reverse strand, counting down.
TTTATCGCGGCAAGTATGCATTGGATTTCAGGCTTTGGTTTCAGTGCAGGTCTGGTGGATATGATGCTTTGGGTACGTAACCCACTGGCAACACACTGGTACATGCTGATCCCACAAGGTCTGGTGTTCTTCGCTATCTACTACGTGGTGTTCCGCTTCACCATCACCAAATTTAACCTGATGACCCCGGGTCGTGAGCTGGCGGTTGCCGGTAGCGAAGCGGATGGTCAGGATGTGAACGTGAGCGGCACCGGGACGGAAGACGTTTCCGGTCTGGCGCGTCAGTACATCGCGGCAGTCGGCGGTTCCGACAACCTGACCGGTATTGATGCCTGCATCACCCGTCTGCGTCTGAACGTGAAAGACTCTTCTCTGGTTAACGAAGCGATGGCGAAACGCCTGGGTGCTTCTGGCGTTATCCGCCTGAACAAAACCAGCGTGCAGATCATCGTCGGCTTCGTGGCTGAGAAAATCGCTAACGCAATGAAAACTACCGGCCCGGTTGCCGCTGCTGAAGCGACCTCTGCCCCAGCGGCTGCACCTGCCGCCGTTAAGCCACAGGCTGTTGCCAATACCACCACCATCGCTGCGCTGGTTTCGCCAGTGACCGGTGACGTGGTTGCCCTGGAGCAGGTGCCTGATGAAGCCTTCGCCAGCAAAGCGGTGGGCGATGGTGTGGCGGTGAAACCAACGGATAAAACTGTGGTCTCCCCGGCAGCCGGTACTATCGTCAAAATCTTTAACACCAACCATGCGTTCTGCCTGGAAACGGAGAAAGGCGCGGAGATCGTGGTCCACATGGGTATCGATACCGTGGCGCTGGGTGGTCAGGGCTTCAAGCGCCTGGTTGAAGAGGGTGCCGAAGTGGTTGCCGGTCAGCCGGTGCTGGAAATGGATCTCGATTTCCTGAATGCCAATGCGCGCTCCATGATCAGCCCGGTTGTCTGCAGCAACATCGACGACTTCAGCGGCCTGGTCATCAAGGCGCAGGGTCAGGTTGTTGCCGGTCAGACACCACTGTATGAAATTAAAGGCAAATAAGTGCTCCTGAGTTAGCGTTAATGCCTGAGCGGCGGGGATATCCCCGCCGCTTTTTTTTGCAGCAATCGCCCCGATTATTCTCTCTACAGACCTTTTTCGCGTAACTAAAGGTTGTCACTACGCCCGGCTTATAAGATCATATGCCGTTATACGTCGTTTACGCTTTGAGGAATCCACGATGAGTGAGGCTGAAGCCCGCCCAAGCAACTTTATTCGTCAGATCATCGATGAAGATCTGGCCACTGGTAAGCACACTACTGTTCATACCCGTTTTCCGCCGGAGCCGAATGGCTACCTGCACATCGGTCATGCGAAATCGATCTGCCTGAACTTCGGCATCGCGCAGGACTATCAGGGTCAATGCAACCTGCGTTTCGATGACACCAACCCGGTGAAAGAAGACATCGAATACGTAGAGTCCATTAAGAACGACGTGCAATGGTTGGGCTTCAACTGGTCTGGCGACATCTGCTACTCCTCTGACTATTTTGACCAGCTGTACGCCTACGCCGTTGAGCTGATCAACAAAGGCCTGGCCTATGTTGACGAGCTTTCCGCTGACGAAATCCGCGAATACCGCGGTTCGTTGACTGCGCCGGGTAAAAACAGCCCGTACCGCGATCGCAGCGTGGAAGAGAACCTGGCGCTGTTTGAAAAAATGCGTGCCGGTGGCTTCGAAGAGGGCAAAGCCTGTCTGCGCGCCAAAATCGATATGGCTTCGCCGTTTATCGTGATGCGTGATCCGGTGCTGTACCGCATTAAGTTTGCCGATCACCACCAGACCGGCAGCAAGTGGTGCATCTACCCGATGTACGACTTCACCCACTGCATCAGCGATGCGCTGGAAGGCATTACCCACTCGCTCTGTACCCTGGAGTTCCAGGACAACCGTCGTCTGTACGACTGGGTGCTGGATAACATCTCCATTCCGGTGCATCCGCGTCAGTACGAGTTCTCTCGCCTGAATCTGGAATACACCGTGATGTCCAAGCGTAAGCTGAACCTGCTGGTCACTGACAAGCACGTTGAAGGCTGGGATGACCCGCGTATGCCGACCATCTCTGGTCTGCGTCGTCGTGGCTATACCGCGGCCTCCATCCGTGAGTTCTGCAAACGCATCGGCGTGACCAAGCAGGACAACACTATCGAGATGGCGTCGCTGGAATCCTGCATTCGCGAAGATCTGAACGACAACGCACCGCGCGCCATGGCGGTTATCGATCCGGTAAAACTGGTTATCGAAAACTACCCGCAAGGCGAAAGCGAGCTGGTGACCATGCCGAACCATCCGAGCAAGCCGGAGATGGGCAGCCGTGACGTGCCGTTCAGCGGCGAGATCTGGATCGATCGTGCCGACTTCCGTGAAGAAGCCAACAAGCAGTACAAGCGTCTGGTGATGGGTAAAGAAGTGCGTCTGCGTAATGCCTACGTGATCAAAGCCGAGCGTGTCGAAAAAGACGCAGAAGGCACTATCACCACTATCTTCTGCACCTACGATGCTGAGACCCTGAGCAAGGATCCAGCCGACGGTCGCAAGGTGAAAGGTGTTATCCACTGGGTGAGCGCGGCTCATGCGCTGCCGGTTGAAATCCGCCTGTACGATCGTCTGTTCAGCGTGCCAAACCCGGGTGCCGCCGAGGACTTCCTGCAGGTGATTAACCAGGATTCACTGGTGATCAAGCAGGGCTTTGCCGAGCCATCCCTGAAAGCTGCCGTTGCCGGTCACGCGTATCAGTTCGAGCGCGAAGGCTACTTCTGCCTCGACAGCCGCTATGCCACCGCCGACAAACTGGTATTTAACCGCACCGTCGGTCTGCGTGATACCTGGGCGAAAGCGGGCGAATAATTCCCTTTCTCCTTTCAAAAACGCCGCGTACTGCGGCGTTTTTTTTGCCTGCCATAAAGCCATATTGTTTAAATCTTCGCGTTGCGAATTAATTCTGTTTCTTAAAACGCTTCGCTTTCTCTTCTTTTTAGCAAATTAACCATTATTGCTACCGGTTAAGGTATCTAACCTTTATTTATTAAAAATAAACCGCTCATTCTGAAGATTATTTTAAATAAATATTCTGCTTCATCTCCTTTGTTACAAACCGCAACCAAATATGTGCGCTTTGTCATAATCCTGACTTTTGATCGCTGAAAAGCATTGATAATTCGCGTCGCGAAAAATAGTCTAAGGGCAGGAGATGTAAGCGGGTATTTCCGCTTAGCTCCACTTTTAACTTTTTTGTTTTTCGCCGATTCAGGCGCTTTTAATACGTCAAAGAGGATTAATTATGCGTACGTTTAGTGGCAAACGTAGTACGCTTGCGCTGGCTATCGCCGGTGTTACAGCAATGTCAGGCTGGATGGTTTCGCCAGAAGCCCGGGCCGAAGGTTTCATTGATGATTCAACCCTCACGGGCGGTATCTATTACTGGCAGCGTGAACGTGACCGTAAAGATGTCGAGTCAGATAAATATAAAACTAACCTCGCTCACTCCACCTGGAATGCCAACCTTGATTTCCAGTCCGGCTATGCCGCCGATATGTTCGGCCTCGATCTGGCTGCCTTCACTGCCATCGAAATGGCAGAAAACGGCGACAGCGGCCACCCGAACGAAATCGCCTTCTCCTCCAGCAACAAAGCCTATAAAGAGGACTGGTCCGGCGATAAGAGCGGGATCAGCCTGTACAAAGCGGCAGCAAAATTTAAATACGGTCCGGCCTGGGCGCGCGGTGGCTGGTTACAGCCAACCGGTCAAACCCTGTTAGCGCCGCACTGGAGCTTTATGCCAGGTACCTACCAGGGTGCCGAAGCCGGGGCAAATTTTGACTACGGCGATAGCGGGGCATTGAGCTTTTCGTATATGTGGACCAACGAGTACAAAGCGCCGTGGCACATCGAGATGGACAAGTTCTATCAGAATGATCGAAAAACCCGCGTCGACTATCTCCACTCCTTTGGCGCGAAGTACGATTTTAAAAATAACCTGATTCTGGAAGCCGCCTTTGGTCAGGCTGAAGGTTTCATCGATCAGTACTTCGCCAAAGCCAGCTACAAGCTGGATGTCGTGGGCGGTCCGCTCTCTACCACCTATCAGTTCTACGGCACGCGTGATAAAGCCGACAGCGGCACCGTAAACGATATCTACGACGGTACGGCCTGGCTGCAGGCGTTGACCCTGGGTTACAAAGTCGGCCAGGTCGACTTACGTCTGGAAGGGACTTACGTCAAGGCGGAAGGGCAGCAGGGTTACTTCCTGCAGCGTATGACCCCAACCTATGCGTCCTCCAACGGTCGTCTGGACGTGTGGTGGGATAACCGCTCCGACTTTAACGCCAACGGCGAAAAAGCGGTCTTCTTCGGCGCCATGTACGATCTGAGCAACTGGAATCTGGCGGGCTGGAGCGTTGGCGCGTCTTATGTCTACGCCTGGGATGCGAAACCGGCCGACTGGTTAATCAACAGTGCCGGTCAGCGTGAAGATATCGCCTCCAACAAGATCAAGGAATCGGCCTACAGCCTGGATGCGATCTACACCCTTCAGGATGGCCGCGCAAAAGGGACCATGTTCAAACTGCACTTCACGCAGTATGACAACCACTCCGATATCCCAAGCTACGGCGGCGGCTACGGCAACATCTTCCAGGATGAGCGTGACGTGAAGTTTATGGTTATCGCCCCGTTCACCATCTTCTGATGACAGTCCGGGCGGGGAATTCCCCGCCTTTGGCCACGCCCGGTGGTGCAAACTGCCGGATCTGAGCCCGTAGGCCTGCGTAAGCGTAGCGCCACCGGGCTCTTTTTTTGCCTGTAAAAAGGCAAAAAAAAGCCAACCGTCAGGTTGGCTCAGTGTCGATGCAAAGATTACTTCGTATCGTGCGCGTGATCGTTTTCGCGGCAGTCGCCCTCGGCACAGTGGCCGTACAGGTACAGACTGTGGTTGGTCAGACGAATGCCGTGACGTGCAGCAATTTCACGCTGGCGTAATTCGATAGAATCATCGCTGAATTCGATCACTTTGCCGCAGTCGAGACAAATCAGGTGATCGTGGTGATGCTGCTGCGTCAGTTCAAACACGGATTTACCGCCTTCGAAATTATGACGCGTGACGATGCCTGCATCGTCGAACTGGTTCAGTACACGGTAAACGGTAGCCAGACCAATCTCTTCGCCCATGTCGATCAGACGCTTGTATAAGTCTTCCGCACTGACATGATGGTTATCCGGACCCTGAAGCACTTCCAGGATTTTTAACCGTGGAAGCGTGACTTTCAGTCCGGCCTTCTTTAATGCGGTGTTGTTGTCAGTCATGCGGAATCTGTCCTGTTGCTAAACGATTCACTTCTAACGAAGAAGTGACAGAAAATGCACCTGGGATAATGCGTCTCATTATAGAACTGCCATGACGTAATGAAAACTGCAAGTCTCAAGTAAAGTATGCTTTTAAAAACGAGGTACCGCCAACAAAGTTGTTACAAGGTTTCCCGTTTACTCCTGGATCATTGTACAGGTATGGCAGCAAAAGTTAAAAATTTGTAGCAATTATTTTGATTGGAATTACCTATCAATGCGGCGCAACTTTAACGTTGCGCCGCGACATCATCAGGCGTTGAGGATGTCGTCGAGGTGCAGTTCTTCGCGGATTTGTTTAACCCATTTGTCCACGCGCTCAGCGGTCAGTTCCGGCTGACGGTCTTCGTCGATAGCCAGACCTACAAAGTTGTTATCATCGGCCAGGCCTTTAGAGGCTTCGAAATGGTAACCGGCGGTTGGCCAGTGGCCCACAATCACCGCGCCGCGTGGCTCAATGATGTCGCGAATGGTGCCGAGGGCATCGCAGAAGTACTCCGCGTAGTCTTCCTGATCGCCACAGCCGAACAGGGCCACCAGTTTGCCGTTAAAGTCGATCTCTTCCAGAGACGGGAAGAAGTCGTCCCAGTCACACTGCGCTTCACCGTAATACCAGGTCGGGATGCCCAGCAGCAGAATATCGTAACCTTCGATATCTTCTTTGCTGCTTTTCGCAATGTCATGCACATCGGCAACGTCTTTACCTAACTGTTTTTGAATGTTTTTTGCGATGTTTTCGGTGTTACCCGTGTCGCTGCCGAAAAAAATGCCGATGATTGCCATGAGTAAAATAACCTCTTGATACTTAATGGTATGGTGGCGCAATTTAGCCACGGATAAGGGCAATCATAGCAGAACAGAGAAGCCTGCGGAAACTGCTATCACGCAGGACTGCACTCTGTGCTACATGAAAGCAACAAGAAGGGGAGTTTTCTGACTTACGCTTTGCCGTGCCATTTCTCGAGCTGCGCGATCAGCATCTCTTCGATAAGCTCACTGCGGCTGATATCACGGGCATTCGCCAGCTCATTCAGCGCATCGACGGCTTCAGCATTCAGTTTCAGCTCGACGCGTTTAAGCCCACGACTTTTATCGCGTTTAAGCTGATTGCGCTTATTAATGCGCAGCTGTTCATCACGCGATAGCGGATTGGTTTTCGGTCGTCCCGGGCGACGCTCATTCGCGAACAGATCTATTGTCGTGCGGTCCGTGTGTTCTTTGGCCATGATTCTGAGACTTCGGGGGAAAGAAGACACCCTGCTAATGCCCGGGCGATAAGCGCGCCATCATACATCACCGAAAACGGCACGCCAACGACTGGAGGCCTGGCGGCGACCAGTCGCTCTCTTTTTAATCAATTATTGATGTCAGCGAGGTAACGGCGGATAGCGCGCAGCACCGCGTCCGGTTTTTCAGCATGAACCCAGTGTCCGGCCCCGGCAATGACATGCGCTTTGGCCTGGGGGAATTGCGTCAGCAGCGCATCGCGGTACGCTTCGGTGACATACGGGGAATTGCCGCCAGTGATGAACAGGGTAGAGTGCTGCCACGCCGGGACCGGCTGCCAGCCGACGATCTGGCCATACCGATCCCAAAGAACCGGCACGTTGAAGCGCCACGCGCCGTCGACGAAGGATTTCAGCAGGAACTGCACCACGCCCTCTTCATCCAGATGTTCACGCATCAGCGCCGCGGCCTGCTGGCGGGTGCTGACGCCGGCGTCGGTGACGGCGTTGATGGCGGCGAAGATCTCATCGTGGCGACGCACGTCGTAATCTACTGGGGCGACGTCGATCACCACCAGCCCGGCAATCCGCTCTGGGGCTAATGCCGTCAGCGCCATGACCGCTTTGCCGCCCATCGAGTGACCAATCAGAATCGCCTTTTCAATATTGTGCTCATCCAGCGTATCCAGCAGATCCTGGGCCATGTCGGCGTAGGTCATCTCTGCCGAGCGCGGCGACAGACCGTGGTTGCGCATATCCACCTGCAGCAGCGCGTGGTCGGTGACCAGATCCCGTGCCAGCACGCCGAGGTTATCCAGGCTGCCAAACAGGCCATGCACCAGGACGATGGGAGAATTATTGTGCGGCGATTGTGCAGATTGCGCTCGGGTATTCAATTTCATGGCAAAGTTCTTTTTTTACGTATGTCAGGTTAGGGTATCATGTTGACCATTCTGCCGCCCGGCTGCAAGGAAACAGTTAATTCTGACTTTTGCCGCCATTCTGGCTTGACGCTATCCGCTGTTGGGTTTTGACCTTATACTCCCAACGACTTGTATTCAGATAAGATATCGCACTGGATTAAGATGAAAACAATCGAAGTTGATGACGAGCTTTATCAGTATATCGCCAGCCAGACGCGGCACATCGGTGAGAGCGCGTCCGACATTTTACGGCGCATGCTGAAAATTGCCGCCGCCTCGCAGTCTGCCGCTCCGGCCATCAAAGAAACGCGCCAGCCCGCTGTTGTCGCGCAGGAAAAGCCGCTGTCACCGGTAAAAGACAAAGTGCGTGCGATGCGCGAGCTGCTGCTTTCTGACGAATACGCTGAGCAGAAGAAAGCCGTTAACCGCTTTATGCTGGTGCTGACTACACTCTATTCACTGGATAACAACGCATTTGCCGACGCGACGGAGTCTCTCCACGGTCGTACCCGCGTCTATTTCGCGGCTGACGAGCAAACGCTGTTACAGAATGGCAATCAAACTAAGCCCAAGCACCTGCCTGGTACGCCGTACTGGGTGATCACCAATACCAACACCGGACGCAAGCGCAGCATGATCGAACACATCATGCAGTCCATGCAGTTCCCGGCGGAATTGACTGATAAGGTTTGCGGCACTATTTAACCCTTGCATCAGAAGGACCAGGCAATGGCAAATCACAATCGTGCGGGTCAACCTGCACAACAGAGCGATTTGATTAACGTCGCCCAGCTTACCGCCCAGTACTACGTGCTGAAGCCGGAAGTGGGTAACGCAGAACACGCAGTGAAGTTTGGTACATCCGGGCACCGCGGCAGTGCGGTACGCCACAGCTTTAACGAGCCGCATATTCTGGCCATTGCTCAGGCCATCGCGGAAGAGCGTGCCAAAAATGGCATCACCGGTCCGTGCTACGTGGGTAAAGATACCCACGCCCTGTCAGAGCCTGCGTTTATTTCCGTGCTGGAAGTGCTGGCGGCCAACGGCGTGGACGTCGTGATTCAGGAAAACAACGGCTATACGCCGACCCCTGCGGTCTCTAACGCCATTCTGGTGCATAACCAGAAAGGCGGCGCGCAGGCGGATGGGATTGTGATCACCCCATCCCACAACCCGCCGGAAGATGGCGGCATCAAATACAACCCACCGAACGGCGGCCCGGCTGACACCAACGTCACCAAAGTGGTGGAAGATCGTGCCAATGCCCTGCTGGCCGACGGCCTGAACGGCGTGAAGCGCATTTCCCTGGACGAGGCGATGGCCTCCGGCCACGTGAAAGAGCAGGATCTGGTGCAGCCGTTCGTTGAAGGGCTGGCGGATATCGTCGATATGGCGGCGATCCAGAAAGCCGGTCTGAAGCTGGGTGTCGACCCGCTCGGCGGTTCCGGTATCGAATACTGGAAACGTATTGCCGAACACTACAAGCTGGATCTGACCATCGTGAACGATCACGTCGATCAGACCTTCCGCTTTATGCACCTCGATAAAGATGGCGCGATCCGCATGGACTGCTCCTCCGAGTGCGCGATGGCGGGCCTGCTGGCGCTGCGCGACAAGTTTGACCTCGCCTTTGCCAACGACCCGGATTACGACCGTCACGGCATCGTCACTCCTGCCGGCCTGATGAACCCGAACCACTACCTGGCGGTAGCCATCAACTACCTGTTCCAGCATCGTCCACAGTGGGGCGCAGAGGTTGCCGTGGGTAAAACCCTGGTCTCCTCCGCGATGATCGACCGTGTGGTTAACGACCTGGGCCGCAAGCTGGTGGAAGTGCCGGTAGGCTTCAAGTGGTTTGTTGACGGACTGTTCGACGGCAGCTTCGGCTTTGGCGGCGAAGAGAGCGCGGGTGCGTCCTTCCTGCGTTTCAACGGCACCCCGTGGTCTACCGACAAAGACGGCATCATCATGTGCCTGCTGGCGGCGGAAATCACTGCCGTCACCGGTAAGAACCCGCAGGAGCATTACAACGAGCTGGCAGCCCGTTTTGGTGCCCCGAGCTACAACCGTCTGCAGGCTTCTGCCACGTCGGCACAGAAAGCGGCGCTGTCTAAGCTGTCACCAGAGATGGTCAGCGCCAGCACCCTGGCAGGTGACCCGATCACCGCGCGTCTGACGGCAGCACCAGGTAACGGTGCGTCCATCGGCGGCCTGAAGGTGATGACCGAGAACGGCTGGTTCGCGGCGCGTCCATCCGGCACCGAAGATGCGTACAAAATCTACTGTGAAAGCTTCCTCGGCGACGAACACCGTCAGCTGATCGAGAAAGAAGCGGTTGAGATTGTCAGTGAAGTGTTGAAGAACGCGTAATCATCAAAAACGGCAACCTGGTTGCCGTTTTGCTGTATTCGTAGGCCCGGTAAGCGCTAGCGCCACCGGGCTTTTTTGTGCTCAAAGCATAAACCGATAGCCAATCCCGGTTTCGGTTAACAGGTGGCGTGGCCGCGCGGGGTCCGCCTCAAGTTTTTGCCGAAGGTGTCCCATATAAATCCGCAGGTAGTGACTGTGCTCCACCGCATTCGGTCCCCAGACCTGGCTTAACAGCTGGCGCTGGGTGAGCACCTTGCCGTGATTGTTGAGCAGGACCGCCAGCAGGCGGAACTCGATAGGGGTCAGGTGGATTTCCGTCTCATCCCGCTGAATGCGCCGTGAGGCCAGATCGACGCGAATATCAGAGAAGCTATACACCGGGTCGGCAGGGGAGGTTGTTGCGTGGCGGCGCAGGGCAACGCGCAGACGCGCCTGCAGTTCGCCAATGCCAAACGGCTTGCTGAGATAGTCGTCGGCCCCGGCATCGAGCGCGGCAATTTTGTCGGTCTCTTCCAGACGCGCCGAGAGCACGATGATCGGCATCTTGCTCCACAGACGCACTTCCCGGATAAAGTCGAGGCCGTCGCCGTCCGGCAGACCCAGATCGAGGATCACCAGATCTGGCTTGCGGGTAGCGGCTTCAATCAAACCCCGCTGCAGCGTGCCGGCCTCGTGGACGCGCAGCCCTTCACCTTCCAGCGCGGCGCGCAGAAAACGGCTGATAGCGAGTTCATCTTCAACAATCAGGACGTTAATCACAAATCCTCTGGGAATTCATTCAGTTCGGGTGGCGTATCGCGCGGCAGTGTAACACAAAAACCGGCTCCCCCTTCGGGACGGTTATGGGCCGTGATGCTGCCCCCGTGGACCTCAACAATCGCCTGGCAGATGGCCAGCCCCAGCCCGACGCCGGGAATGGCGGACTCCTTATTCCCACGGGCGAACTTATCAAAGATAGCCTGTTCCTGACCCGGCGGAATGCCGGGACCGGTATCCCACACCTCCAGCTGCAGCTGTTCGGGCGTGACGCTGGCATGAATGCCGATTTGCGCTCTGCTCCCCGCGTATTTGCCGGCGTTCTCCAGCAGGTTAATCAGCACCCGCTCGAACAGTGGGCCATCCACGTGGATCAACGCCAGCGGATCGGCCATATCAAGCGCGATATGCCGCCCACCCAGACCCGGCTCCAGCGTTTTTAAGGCGCTGCCGATCACCTCTTCCAGGGTCAGCCACTCTTTTTTCAGGTTAAAGCCGCCGGACTGGATCCGCGCCATATCCAGCAGGTTGTTCACCAGCCGGGTGGTATTCAGGACGTGCTGGCGGATCTCGCTGGCCTGCGGGGCGTGGCGGGAGCCCTCGGCCGCCAGGTCGAGGGTAAGGATCTCCGACTGACCGAACAGCACCGTCAGCGGGGTGCGCAGATCGTGGGAGAGGGCCGCCAGCAGCGAGTTGCGAATACTCTCCCGCTCGCTGGCTAACCGCGCCTGCTCTTCACTGGCGGTCAACGCCAGCCGCTCCAGAGCACTGGCAACCAGCAGGGTAAAGGTCTCCAGCAGGCGCTGCTGCTCGGGGATCATCAGCTGACGCAGGTTGGACGGCTCGACGATGACCACCCCCTGATGCTGCAGCGGCAGGATAAGATAGGGCACGCCGGGCAGGGTGTCGGTTCCCGCCCCGGCGGGCTGGCCCTTGTCAAAGCTCCAGCGGGCAATGGCCTCATCCCAGGGCGTCATGCCCGAGGCCGGCGTCAGCGGGCGCAGCTGGCCCTCCTGATCCGGCAGCAGGATCAGGCTGCGGGCGTGAAAGGTGGAGTGAATAAACTGCTGGCTGGTCTGAACGATATCCTGCGGCGTGCGGCCCACCGCCAGCGCCTTCGACATCTCATACAGATGGCGGGTGCGCTGCTCGCGGTAGCGGGCGATCCGCGCCTGATAGCGCACCCCTGCCGTCAGGTTGCCGATCAGCAAACCCACCGCCAGCATCACGGCGAAGGTGAGGACGTACTGCACGTCCGACACCGCCAGAGTACCGCGCGGGGCGATGAAAAAGAGATCGAAGCTGACCACGTTGATCACCGTCGCCAGCACCGAGGGCCAGCGGCCGTAAAACAGCGCCACCACCACCACCCCAAGCAGGTAGATCATCACCAGATTGGCGGCGTCAAATTCCAGTAGCCACTGGCTGGCGATAACGGTGATCAGGGCGCAGAGCAGCACCGCCACCAGACAGCCGCGCAGCTGGATCCGCCATTTATCACTGAACGTCCGGTTATCCGGGGTTCTGGCGGGCAGGGTCGCGGGCTTGTCGTCGAGGGCGACGATCAGCAGGTCGAGGTCCGGCGCGCGCTGCGCCAGCCTGTCGGCAAAGGTGTCCCGGTTGAACCAGCGGCGATGGGACCGTCTGCCGATAACAATCTTGCCGAGGTTGTGCTCCCGGGCGTAACGCAGGATGGCTTTGTCTTCTGCCTGTTCCGCCAGGGTTGCGGTTTCAGCCCCCAGCTCCTGGGCCAGACGCAGGGCGCTGAGTATGGCGCGACGCTGGTTCTCCGGCAGCCGATGCAGCTGCGGCGTCTCCACGTAAACCGCGTGCCAGACGCTGCCGAACTTCGCCGCCAGACGCGCGGCGGTACGCACCAGCTTCTCGTTGCCGCTCCCGTGGCCGATGCAGAGCAAAATGGCGTCGCGGGTATGCCACACTTTTTCCTCACCCTGACGATCGCGCCAGGCCCGCATCTGATCGTCCACCCGGTCGGCGGTGCGGCGCAGGGCCAGCTCTCGCAGGGCGATCAAATTGCCTTTACGGAAGAAGTGTTCGATGGCCCGCTCCGCCTGCCCGGCGATGTAGACCTTACCTTCATGCAGGCGCTGGCGCAGATCGTCCGGGGGCAGATCCACCAGCACCACTTCGTCTGCGGCATCGAAGAACGGGTCCGGGACGGTCTCCCGGACCTGAACCCCGGTGACGCCGCTGACCACGTCGTTAAGACTTTCCAGATGCTGGACGTTAACGGTGGTAAAGACGTCGATACCCGCCTCCAGCAGCTCTTCGACGTCCTGCCAGCGTTTGGGGTGGCGCGAGCCGGGGGCGTTGCTGTGTGCCAGCTCGTCCATCAGGATCAGCGCCGGACGGCGGGCGAGGGCGGCATCGAGATCGAATTCGGTTACCAGGCGCCCGCGATGATGAATGCGCCGGGGCGGCTGGGTCGCCAGTCCGGCCAGCAGGGTGGCGGTCTCTTGACGACCGTGGGTTTCCGCCACGCCGATCAAAATATCGAGCCCCTGGGCGCGCAGACGCTGCGCTTCACTGAGCATGGCGAAGGTCTTGCCGACGCCCGCGCAGGCGCCGAAGAAGATTTTCAGCTTGCCGCGATGGGGGGCGGCAGCCTGCTCCAGTAATTTGTCCGGGTCCGGGCGCTGAGGCTCGTCGATCATTTAGGGTTTCCTTAGTGCGTCCAGCGCCAGATTTAATTCAACAATGTTGACCACCGCCCCGCCCATCGCGCTGAACAGCGGTTTTTGGGTATGTTCCGCCACTAGCTGGCTGAGCTGCCCGGGCGCTATCTGACGCGCCTGCGCCACGCGCGGGATCTGCCAGGCGACGGCCTGCGGCGTCAGGCTGTAGTCCAGCCCGCTGGCCGAGGCGGTCACCAGCTCAACCGGCACCGCCTGGCTGGCCTGCGGGTTGGCGACGCGTAATGCCGCAACCCGTGCGCGAACGGCGTTATCCAGCTCAGGGTTGCTGCCCGCCAGGTTGCTGCCGCCCGAGGCCAGCGGATTATACGGGCTTTCTGCCGTGGCGGAAGGACGTCCGTGAAAGTAACCTGCTCCGGTAAAGTCTTGTCCAATCAGGCGGGAACCGCGGATCTCCCCCTGCTGGCGGATAAGGGATCCATTAGCCTGGTCGGCAAACCACCACTGCCCCAGGGCGGTAGTCACCAGCGGATAGACACCCCCGATGGTCAGGGCCAGCAGAATAAACAACAGTATAGCGGGACGTAACATAGCCATTTGATTTTCCTCTTAAACCAGCCCGAACAGGGTAAGTACCAGGTCGATGGCCTTAATGCCGATAAAGGGCACCACCAGCCCACCCAGACCGTAAATCCACAGATTGCGGCGCAGCATGGCGGCGGCGGTAAGCGGCTTGTAGCTCACCCCCTTCAGCGCCAGCGGGATCAGAAAGACAATGATCAGGGCGTTAAAGATCACCGCGCTCAGGATGGCCGAGGCGGGGGAGTGCAGGTGCATCACGTTGAGGGCATTCAGCTGCGGATAAGTTGCTGCAAACGCCGCCGGAATGATGGCGAAATATTTCGCCACGTCGTTGGCGATACTGAAGGTGGTCAGCGAGCCCCGGGTCATCAGCATCTGTTTGCCGATATGCACCACCTCAATCAGCTTGGTCGGGTTAGAGTCGAGGTCGACCATATTCCCCGCCTCTTTTGCCGCCTGGGTGCCGGAGTTCATCGCCACCGCCACGTCCGCCTGGGCGAGGGCCGGGGCGTCGTTGGTGCCATCCCCGGTCATCGCCACCAGCCGTCCTTCGGCCTGATACTGGCGGATCAGCGCCAGTTTGGCCTCCGGCGTCGCCTCGGAGAGAAAATCATCCACCCCTGCTTCGGCGGCAATGGCGGCGGCGGTCAGACGGTTATCCCCGGTGATCATCACCGTTTTGATGCCCATTTTACGCAGCTGGGCAAAACGCTCCTTGATGCCGCCTTTAACGATATCCTTCAGGGCGATCACCCCCAGCACGGTAGCCCCTTCGGCTACCACCAGCGGGGTGGCCCCCTGACGGGCGACGTTCTCCACCAGGGTATCGACCTGCGGCGGGAAGTGGCCGTTGTTGGCGGCGATATGCCGGCGAATGGCATCCACCGAGCCCTTACGGATCATCCGCTCCTGAAGGTTAATTCCGCTCATCCGCGTCTGCGCCGTAAAGGGCACAAAGGTGGCATGCAGGCTCTGCACGTCGCGCTGGCGCAGGTTAAAGCGCTGCTTAGCGAGGATCACGATGCTGCGGCCTTCCGGGGTTTCATCCGCCAGCGAGGCCAGTTGGGCAGCATCGGCCAGCGTTTTTTCATCCACCCCCGGGGCGGGCAGGAATTCGGACGCCTGACGGTTGCCGAGGGTGATGGTGCCGGTTTTATCCAGCAGCAGTACGTCAACGTCGCCCGCCGCCTCCACCGCCCGACCGCTGGTGGCGATGACGTTGGCCGCCAGCATCCGGCTCATGCCCGCCACGCCGATGGCCGAAAGCAGGCCGCCAATGGTGGTCGGGATCAGGCAGACCAGCAGGGCAATCAGGACGGTGACGCTCACTGCTGTGCCGCCATAGGACGAGAAGGGCCACAGGGTGGCGGTCGCCAGCAGGAAGACGATAGTCAGCGCCACCAGCAGGATGGTGAGGGCGATTTCGTTCGGGGTTTTACGCCGCTGGGCGCCTTCCACCATGGCGATCATCCGGTCGAGGAAGGTCTCCCCGGGATTAACGCTGCACTGGATCACCAGCCAGTCGGAAAGAATACGCGTCCCGCCGGTCACCGAGGCAAAATCACCTCCGGACTCACGGATCACCGGCGCGGATTCGCCGGTGATGGCGCTCTCATCTACCGAAGCGCCCCCTTCGATGACTTCCCCGTCGCAGGGGATAATGTCTCCGGCCTCCACCAGCACGATGTCGCCCTTGCGCAGCGTGTCCGCCGGCACCCTGTCAGTCTCAGCCCCGTATTTCGCTTCGCGCAGCTTGCGGGCGAACGCCGTTTTCTGCACCCCTTTGAGGCTGTTGGCCTGGGCTTTGCTGCGTCCTTCCGCCAGCGCTTCGGCGACGTTGGCAAACAGCACGGTGAACCACAGCCAGAGACCGATCGCCGCGGTAAACGAGGCGCTCCCTGAAAGCAGCCCACCTGCCATGGCAAGGGCCAGCAGGGTGGTCAGCAGGCTGCCCAGCCAGACAATAAACATCACCGGATTGCGCCACTGCACGCGCGGGTCGATTTTTTTAACCGCATCCATCAGCGCCTGACGAACCAGCGAGGGTTCGAGCAGGGCCAGTTGCTTACGACTCATGACCATTACTCCGCAAAATCAGCGTAAAGAGAGATGTTCCGCGACCGGGCCTAAGGCGAGGGCGGGAATAAAGGTAAGGGCGCCCACCAGCAGGACGGTGCCAATCAGCAGACCGACAAACAGCGCACCGTGGGTGGGTAGCGTGCCGCCAGAGGCGGGCTGGCGGGTCTTATTCACCAGCGATCCGGCAATCGCCATCACCGGGATAATTACCCCAAAGCGTCCGATTAACATGCAGAACGCCAGCAGGCAGTTCCAGAACGGCGAGTTGGCGCTCAGCCCCGCAAAGGCGCTGCCGTTGTTGTTGGACGCCGACGAAACCGCGTACAACACCTCACTGAACCCGTGGATCCCGGGGTTGAAGATGCCGCTGCGTCCGGCCTCGGTCATCAGTGCCAGCGCGGTACCAAGCAGAACCAGCGCCGGGGTGACGAGGATCGCCAGCGCGGTGAGCTTCATCTCCCGCACGTCGATTTTCTTGCCCAGATATTCCGGGGTGCGGCCAATCATCAGCCCGGCGATAAATACCGCCAGCAGCACGAACAGCAGCATCCCGTACAGGCCCGATCCAACGCCGCCAAACACCACTTCGCCAATCTGCATCAGCCACAGCGGGATCATCCCGCCCAGCGCGGTGAAGGAGTCGTGCATGGCGTTTACCGCCCCGCAGGAAGCGGCGGTGGTGACCACGGCGTACAGGCTGCTGGCGAGAATGCCAAAGCGGCTCTCTTTGCCCTCCATATTGCTGTTGCTGTCGGCCCCCAGCAGCATGAAGTGGCTGTTGCCCTGCCACTCCGCCCACATCACCAGCGCGGCGCAGATCGCAAAGATGATGGACATGGTCCAGAGGATCGCGTGCCCCTGGCGGCGATCGCTGACCGCCTCGCCAAAAGCAAAGCACAGCGCAGTGGGGATCAGAAAGATCGCCAGCATTTGCACGGCGTTAGTCAGGGCGGTCGGGTTCTCAAATGGATGGGCAGAGTTAGCGTTAAAGAAACCGCCCCCGTTAGTGCCGAGCATTTTGATCGCCTCCTGAGAGGCCACCGGCCCCATCGGCAGCAGCTGTTTGGCCCCCTCCAGCGAGGTGAAGGGCTGATACGGCAGCAGGTTTTGCAGCACGCCCTGCTGGATAAACAGCAGCGCGATGACCAGCGACAGCGGCAGCAACACCCACAGGGTAATGCGGGTCAGGTCGACCCAGGCGTTGCCCAGGGTGGTGACATTCTGGCGGGCGAAGGCGCGGGTCAGGGCGAAGATCACCGCAATGCCGCTGGCCGCCGAGAGGAAGTTTTGCACCGTCAGCCCGGCCATCTGGCTGAAATAGCTCAGGGTGGTCTCCCCGGCATAGGACTGCCAGTTGGTATTGCTGACAAAGCTGACGGCGGTGTTCAGCGCCAGGTGCCAGGAGAGGCCCGGGAGCTGCTGCGGATTGAGCGGCAGATATCCCTGTAGCATCAGCATGACGAACAGCACGATCAGACCCACACCATTCAGCAGCAGGATCGCCATCAGATAGTGACGCCAGCCCATTTCTGCGGTGCCGATCCCGAGCATGCGCAGCAGTCCTGCATCAAGGGCTTGCACCCCAGGCAGCGGCAGGCCGTTAATCATCCGCGCCAGCCACATCCCCAGCGGCCGGGCAAGTATGAATAGCACCAGCAGAAAGCCGGCGATAAGCAGAAATCCTTGTGCGGCCATCAGAATGCCTCCGCGTTCAACAGGGCATAAATCAGATACCCCAGTAACAGGAATACCAGCACGATGCCCGCAATTACACCTGCACTCACAATTCACCTCCGGGTGACATTAGTAATGATGCAAAGGGTAAAATTTCGGTCGCAAAGATTTCGCAAAAATCAGAGGGGGAGGTGTAAAAAAAGTATAAAGAGGGATAAAACCATAATTTAACTAATGATTAGTATAAATTTAACTTTTCTGTAACTAAATTACGGCGTGATGTGTAAATATTCACTAAATGGATAAGAAAAAGTGGTCGGATGAGTAGTAAAATTACAGCCAAAGCGTTATTATTTTCATCAGATAAACAGTTTTACTTTTCCGGAGAGGGTTTCCGGCCAGAAAGAGGGGAGAAAATGATGGAATTTTACAAAGCATATCCGGCACATATCGTTTTTATTCGCCGCACTTTCGCTGTTATGGCGGGTGTTCTGGCGTTACCAGTGATGCTTTTCTGGAAAGAACGTGCTCGTTTTTATAGCTATTTGCATCGCGTCTGGGCCAAAACCAGCGACAAACCGGTGTGGATGGATCAGGCCGAAAAAGCCACTTGTGATTTTTATTAAGTATTAAGAAAGACTACACACAGCACCAGCAGCAATAAAAAAACCGCCATAGCAATATGGCGGTTTTTTTTATCCCTCGGGATTCGCGGTCCGTAGGGAGGTGTTACTCAAGCTCATCCAGAGAACGCTATCTTAGCCTGAACCACCTTCAGGCGAAATGTGCCGCATCTAAATGAATTCTGAAAGGCCTGTTGCCGTCTGCCGATGACACGAGATGTTGACTATGATGTGTCGTCCCTTTCCGCCATCTCGCACATGGGCACCGGTCCCGGGAAAGGTGTAGTCACAACCGTAATTCAGGCTCATCCAGAGCTTGTGTCTGCCGGATTATCACCGGTGGTGAACGGTGGAGCGGTTAGTTTGCAGGGACCGCATAATGAAACGCTATCTGTGTATCGCGTTCATTGTCGCCAGCGTATTCGTGGTAAGAAGTGACGATCCAGCCGTGTTCGTTACCCTTACTTCATTCACGCAGGACAAGTAGCGTTAAGGCCGCCATCAGGGCGGCCTTTTTTATGCCAGTATGGCTACACTTGTTAAAGCAAAGTATCCTCGGTGACTTGTAGATGTTACAGACGATAATCCTGGAGTGTTATGGCCACCCATCTGGTCTGGTTTCGCGCCGATCTGCGCATCCACGACAACCTGGCGCTTGCCGCCGCCTGCCGCGACAAAAATGCCCGTGTGCTGGCCCTTTTCATCGCCACGCCGCAACAGTGGCAACAGCACGCGATGGCACCGCGCCAGGCCGCGTTTCTTCACGCCCATCTCAACGGCCTGCAGCAGCAGCTCGCCGACAAAGGTATTCCGCTGCTATATGCCCAGGTCGATGATTTTGCGGCGCAGGCTGAGAAAGTGGTTCAGCTTTGCGACGAGCATGACGTTACCCAACTCTTTTATAACTACCAGTACGAACTGAACGAGCAGCAGCGCGATCGCCAGCTGGAACGTATGCTGGAGGTTGTGACCTGTCAGGGATTTGATGACAGCGTTATCCTGCCCCCCGGCAGCGTTATGACCGGCAATCACGAGATGTACAAAGTGTTTACGCCGTTTAAAAACGCCTGGCTGCGGCGGCTGAAAGAGGGGCTACCCGAGTGTGCGGCGGCACCTGCCGGGCGCGAAGGCGAGAAGGTGACGCCGGTGGCGCTGGATTTTGACTATCCGCAGCAGCCGTTCGATGCAGCGCTGTTTCCGGCGAGCGAGAAAGAGGCGATTGCCCGGCTGCGCCAGTTCTGCCAGCACGACGCGGGCGAATATGAAACCCAGCGCGATTTCCCGGCGATTGAAGGCACCAGCCGTCTCTCCGCCTGTCTGGCGCTGGGAGTACTATCCCCTCGTCAGTGCCTGCACAGATTGCTGGCTGAGCAACCCCTGGCGCTGGAGGGCGGGCCGGGCACAGTGTGGCTAAACGAACTTATCTGGCGGGAGTTTTATCGTCACCTGATGACGTATCACCCTGATTTATGTAAATATCGACCATTCATCCGCTGGACTGATAATGTGAAGTGGCAGGCTGAAGATGCCCAACTGCAGGCCTGGCAAGATGGACAGACCGGCTATCCGATCGTCGATGCCGCCATGCGCCAGCTGAATGAAACCGGCTGGATGCACAACCGCCTGCGGATGATTACCGCCAGCTTCCTGGTGAAAGACCTGCTGATCGACTGGCGAGCCGGGGAGCGTTACTTTATGTCGCAGCTGATCGATGGCGACCTGGCGGCCAACAACGGCGGCTGGCAGTGGGCGGCGTCAACCGGAACTGACGCGGCCCCCTATTTTCGTATTTTTAACCCGACAACCCAGGGGCAGAAGTTCGATACCGACGGCGTGTTTATCCGCCGCTGGATGCCTGAGCTGGCCACCGTGCCGGACAAGGCCCTCCATGACCCCTGGACCTGGGCGGACAAGCAGGGGATCACCCTCGATTATCCGCGCCCGGTTGTCGATCATAAACAGGCACGCGTCGCCACGCTGGCAGCGTATGAAGCCGCCCGGAAAGCGTAAGGGAGCAACAATGAAAAACAGTGAACTGGAAAGACTGATTAACGACAAGCTGAACAGCGCAAGCTTCAGCGACTATGCGCCGAACGGCCTGCAGGTGGAAGGGCGTGAGCAGGTGCAGAAGATTGTCACCGGCGTGACCGCAAGCCAGGCGCTGATCGACGAGGCGGTGCGCCAGCAAGCCGACGCGGTGATTGTCCACCACGGCTATTTCTGGAAAGGGGAGTCTCCGGTGATCCGCGGCATGAAACGTAATCGCCTGAAAACGCTGCTGGAAAACGACATCAATCTTTACGGCTGGCATCTGCCGCTGGACGCGCATCCGGAGCTGGGGAACAACGCCCAGCTGGCGGCGCTGCTTGGCATTACCATCATGGGTGAAATTGAGCCTCTGGTACCCTGGGGCGAACTCTCCATGCCGGTCCCGGGTCTGGAGCTGGCGTCCTGGATTGAAGCCCGGCTGGGACGTCGTCCACTGTGGAGCGGCGATACCGGGCCAGATACCGTACAGCGCGTCGCCTGGTGTACCGGCGGTGGGCAGGGCTTTATTGACAGTGCGGCGCGCTTTGGTGTCGATGCTTTTATTACCGGCGAAGTGTCGGAGCAAACCATTCACTCTGCCCGGGAGCAGGGGCTGCATTTTTATGCGGCAGGACACCATGCCACGGAACGCGGCGGCATTCGCGCCCTCAGCGAATGGCTGACGGAAACCACTGACCTGGATGTCACCTTTGTGGATATCCCTAATCCAGCCTGATGAGAGGTATATAAGTGCAGCGAGCACGTTGTTATCTGTTAGGCGAAACCGCCGTCGTACTGGAGCTCGAGCCGCCGGTCACCCTGGCGACGCAAAAGCGGATCTGGCGCCTGACCCAGCGACTGGGTGAAATTCCCGAAGTGGTGGAAGCCATTCCGGGCATGAATAACATCACCGTGGTGTTGCGCAATCCCCACTCGGTGGCGCTGGATGCGATTGAGCGTCTGCAGCGCTGGTGGGAGGAGAGCGAGGCGCTCGAGCCTGAATCGCGCTTTATTGAAATCCCGGTGGTGTACGGCACCGCCGCGGGTCCCGATCTGGGCGAAGTCGCACGGCACGCCGGATTGAGCGAGAAACAGGTCGTGGAGCTTCACTCGTCCATTGATTATGTGGTCTGGTTTTTAGGTTTTCAGCCGGGCTTTCCTTATCTGGGCGGGTTGCCTGAGCAGCTCGCGACGCCGCGCCGGGATGAACCCCGGCTGCAGGTTCCGGCGGGCTCGGTGGGGATTGGCGGGGCGCAAACCGGCATTTATCCGTTAGCCACCCCTGGCGGCTGGCAGCTGATTGGGCACACACCGTTGCCGCTGTTCGATCCCGATCGTGATGAGCCGGTGCTGCTGCGACCGGGCGATACCGTGCGGTTTATCCCGCAGAAGGAGGGGGTATGCTAAAAGTTATTCGCGCAGGGCTCTATACCTCGGTGCAGGACGGTGGACGCATCGGTTTTCGCCAGTCGGGGATCAGCTACTGCGGCGCGCTGGATAAACCGGCCCTGCAGATTGGCAATATCCTGGTGGGCAACGAACCGGACGATGCCGCGCTGGAGATCACCCTCGGGCAGTGCACCTTTGAATTTGAACAGGACGGCTGGTTCGCCCTGACCGGGGCAGGCTGCGACGCCCGGCTTGACGGCGCGGCGGTCTGGACCGGCTGGCGTCTGCCGGTGAAGGCCGGGCAACAGCTCACCCTGAATCGCCCCCTGCGCGGGATGCGTAGCTATCTGGCGATTGCGGGCGGCATCGACGTGCCATCGGTGATGAACTCCCTCAGCACCGATCTGAAGGTGGGGCTTGGTGGTCACGAAGGACGCCTGCTGAAAGATGGCGATCGGCTGGCGATTCGGCCTGGCGGGCGCGAGTTCCTCGAAGCCCAGGGCGTAAAGCAGCTGTTATGGGGTAACCGCGTGCGCGCTTTGCCGGGCCCGGAGTATCACGAGTTTGATAAGGCCTCGCAGGATGCGCTCTGGCGTCTGCCGTGGCAGCTCAGTCCGCAAAGTAACCGCATGGGCTATCGCCTGCAGGGGCAGAAGTTGATGCGCAATACCGAGCGTGAAATGCTGTCGCACGGCCTGCTGCCGGGCGTAATCCAGGTGCCGCACAACGGGCAGCCGATCGTGCTGATGAACGATGCCCAGACTACCGGGGGCTATCCGCGGATCGCCTGCATCATCGAGGCCGATATGTACCACCTGGCGCAGGCCCCGCTCGGACAGCCGATCCATTTTGTCCCCTGTACGCTGGAAGAGGCGCTCGACGCGCGTCGGATCCAGAAGCAATACATCGAACAACTGGCGTGGAGGTTGCATGATCGCGGTTGATTTAAATGCCGATTTAGGCGAAGGCTGCGGCAGCGATGCCGCGCTGTTACAGCTGGTGTCGTCAGCCAATATCGCCTGTGGTTTTCACGCTGGCGATGCCCAGACCATGCTGGCCTGCGTGCGTGAGGCGCTGAAAAATGGGGTCTCCATCGGGGCGCACCCGAGCTTCCCGGATCGGGAGAATTTTGGCCGCACGGCCATGACCCTGCCGCCGGAGACGGTCTATGCGCAAGTGCTGTACCAGATTGGCGCCCTGGCGGCGATCGTGCGCGCCGAAGGAGGGCAGCTGCGTCACGTGAAACCGCACGGCATGCTCTATAACCAGGCGGCAAAAGATCGCGATCTGGCCGATGCCATCGCCCGGGCCATCTCTACCATCGACCCGGATTTGATTCTGGTGGGGCTGGCGGGCAGCGAGCTGATCCGCGCGGGGACGCGCTATGGCCTGATTACCCGGGAAGAGGTCTTTGCCGATCGCGGATATCAGGCTGACGGCAGTCTGGTGCCGCGGACCCAGGTTGGGGCGCTGATCGCCGATGAAGATCAGGCTCTGGCGCAAACCCTGGAGATGATCCAGCGCGGACGGGTGAAAAGCATTACCGGCGAATGGGCCACCGTGCACGCCCAGACGGTGTGCATTCACGGTGACGGAGAACACGCGCTGGCCTTTGCCCGTCGCCTGCGCACGGAATTTGAAGCAAATAATATAAAAATCAGTGCATAACGCACACTTGCAAACACCACAACAGGAAACAGAACATGGCAGAGACGCTATCCCTCTGGCCACTCATCGGTATCGCGGTGATTGTGGTCGGGTTTCTATTACGCTTTAACCCGGTGCTGGTGGTCATTGTCGCCGGGATCGTCACTGGCCTCGCGGCACAGATGCCGGTTGCCACCATACTGGAAAAACTGGGTGAAGGGTTCCTCAACACCCGCAACCTGCCGTATATCCTGCTGATCCCACTGGCGGTTATCGGCCTGCTGGAGCGTCACGGCCTGAAAGAGCGGGCCCAGGCGTGGATCGCGAAGATCCACAGCGCTACCGCCGGTCGTCTGCTGATCGTCTATCTGTTTGTCCGCGAAGCGACGGCGGCGATGGGGCTGACCAGCCTCGGCGGGCATCCGCAGATGGTGCGCCCGCTGCTGGCACCGATGGCGGAAGGGGCGGCAGAGAAGCAATATGGCGAACTGCCGGGGGCGGTGCGCTATCGCCTGCGGGCGATGTCGGCGGCCACCGATAACGTCGGGCTGTTCTTTGGCGAAGATATCTTTGTCGCCTTTGGCGCCATCATCTTTATGCATAACTTTATGCTCGAATCCGGCGGGATCCAGACCGAACCGCTGCATATTGCCCTGTGGGGGATCCCAACGGCGCTCTGCGCCTTTGCGATCCACGCCACCCGCCTGTACCGCCTGGATAAGCATCTGGAGCGTGAGTTGGCTAAAGTGCAGGGAGTGGTGAAATGAATTTCCAGCAAAGCTATCTTTACTGGCTGGCAGGCCTGATCCTGCTGATCGTGGCGCTGATGTCGTTTCGCGATAAAGCCAACCCTAAGAGGATCACCACCGGCCTGTTCTGGGGCATTTACGGCCTGCTATTCCTGCTCGGCAACTGGACCTACGAGCTGGTGGGCGACAAGCGCACGGTACATATTGCCGTCGGTGTGGCAGTGGTCGGGCTGGCGCTGATCGCCGGTTTTGGCGGCGTGCGCCTGGGGAGCTATCACCAGCGCACGCCTGAAGAGCGCGAGAGCAGCGCAAAGCGTCTGGGCAATCGCCTCTTCTTACCGGCGCTGGCTATCCCGGTGGTGACGGTGGTGGGCGTGCTGATGTTTAACCACATTCCGGGCCTGCAGGAGACGCTGTTCGGGCCGGGCAACCACTCGACGCTGGTGACCCTGTTCTCGATGACGGTCGGCTCGCTGGTTGGTCTGGCGATGGCGGTCAAAATGACCCATGAAAAAGTGCATCAGCCCCTGCAGGAGGCGCGCCGTCTGCTCGACTCCATTGGCTGGGCCTTTATTCTGCCGCAGATCCTCGCCACCCTTGGCCTGCTGTTTACCGCGGCCGGGGTCGGTGAGGGCATTTCTTACCTCACCCAGACGTATCTGGCGGTCGACAGCCGCTTTATCGCGGTGGCGGTCTATGCCATCGGCATGGCGCTGCTGACCATGGTGATGGGCAACGCCTTTGCCGCGTTCCCGATTGTGACGGCGGGCATCGGCATTCCGATCCTGGTCCTGCAGCACGGCGGCAACCCGGCCGTCATGGCGGCGATTGGCATGTTCTCTGGCTACTGCGGTACCCTGATGACGCCGATGGCAGCCAACTTCAACATCGTGCCCGCCGCGCTGCTGGAGCTGCCCGATAAAAACGCGGTTATCAAGGCGCAGGTGCCTACCGGGGTACTGCTGCTGATTGCCAACGTGTTCCTGCTCTACTTCCTGATGTTCCTGTAAGGAGAAATGATGCAAACCGTATTAATCACGGGTTTTGAGCCCTTTGGCGGCGAAACCGTTAACCCCTCCTGGGAAGTGGTGAAGCTGCTTGATGGGATGATTATTGACGACTGCCGCGTGGTGGCCCGACAGCTGCCCTGCGTGTTCGGCGAGTCGTTAGAGGTGTTGAATGCGGCCATTGATGCGCTGCAGCCCACCGTGGTGCTGGCGATAGGCCAGGCCGGTGGCCGCGTGGATGTTACCGTCGAACGGGTGGCGATCAACGTCGATGACGCCCGCATCCCGGATAACCGCGGGCAACAGCCGGTGGACGTCGCCATCGTGCCGGGTGGCCCGGCCGCCTGGTTCAGCACGCTGCCGATCAAAGCGATGGTGGCGGCGCTGCGCGAAGCCGGTATTCCTGCTTCGGTTTCGCAGACGGCTGGCACATTCGTCTGCAACCATGTGATGTATGGCGTACTGCACAAGCTGGCAGACTGGCCGGAGGTGAAAGGCGGCTTTATCCATATCCCCTATCTGCCTGAGCAGGCGGCGGCGCATCCCGGTGCCCCGAGCATGGCCGCGCACACCGTGAAGCAGGCGCTGGAGATTGCCATTACGGTGGCGTTGCGCCAGGCGCACGACATCAAAGTGATCGGCGGTGCAACGCACTAAATAAGGAGTCATGATGCCAGAAGGCCCGGAGATCCGCCGTGCGGCGGATAGCCTGGAGGCGGCGATAAAAGGCAAACCACTCACCGACGTGTGGTTTGCTTTTCCTCAGTTAAAACTCTTTGAATCCCGGCTTATCGGGGAGAGGGTCACGCATCTGGAGACGCGCGGCAAAGCGCTGCTCACCCACTTCTCCAACCAGCTAACGCTCTACAGCCATAACCAGTTGTACGGCGTCTGGCGGGTGGTGGATACCGGCCATGAGCCAGAGACTACGCGGGTGCTGCGCGTTAAGTTACAGACCGCAGAGAAAACCATTCTGCTTTACAGCGCCTCGGATATTGAGATGCTGACGGCGGAGCAGCTCACCCTCCATCCTTTCCTGCAGCGGGTGGGACCGGATGTGCTGGATTTACGCCTGACGGCAGAGGATGTGAAAGCGCGGTTATTGTCAGCAAAATTCCGCAACCGGCAGTTTTCCGGACTGCTGCTGGATCAGGCATTTCTCGCCGGTTTAGGCAACTATCTGCGGGTCGAGATCCTGTGGGAGGTGGGGCTGGCGCCGCAGCATAAAGCGTCACAGCTGACCGAAGAGCAGCTCGATGCGCTGGCGCACGCGCTGCTGGCTATCCCGCGCCTGTCGTACAACACCCGTGGGGTGGCGAATGAGAAGAAGCATCACGGGGCACTGTTCCGTTTTAAGGTGTTTCATCGGGCGGGGAAAAAGTGCGAGCGGTGCGGTGGGGTAATTGAGAAAACGACATTGTCGTCGCGACCGTTTTACTGGTGTCCTGGGTGCCAGATGTAAAAAAGCCGGGTGGCGGCTTCGCCTTACCCGGCCTACGTCGTTTTGTAGGCCCGGCAAGCGTAGCGCCGCCGGGCATTGCTATTAGCGTTTGGTGATATCGGTTTCGAAATTACGCTGATCGTAGCCGGTGTACAGCTGACGTGGACGCGCAATTTTCATCCCTTCGGTGTGCATTTCGTTCCAGTGTGCAATCCAGCCCACGGTACGCGCCATCGCGAAGATCACGGTAAACATGGAAGACGGAATGCCCATCGCTTTCAGGATGATACCGGAGTAGAAGTCGACGTTCGGGTAGAGTTTCTTCTCGATGAAGTACGGGTCGTTCAGCGCGATGTGTTCCAGCTCCATCGCCACCTGCAGCAGGTCATCTTTGGTGCCCAGCTCTTTCAGCACTTCATGGCAGGTTTCACGCATCACGGTTGCGCGCGGATCGTAGTTTTTGTAAACGCGGTGACCGAAGCCCATCAGACGGAAGGAGTCATTCTTGTCTTTCGCGCGACGCACGAACTCAGGAATGTGCTCAACGGAGCTGATCTCTTCCAGCATCTTCAGTGCAGCTTCATTCGCGCCGCCGTGTGCCGGTCCCCACAGGGAGGCAATACCTGCAGCGATACAGGCAAACGGGTTAGCGCCGGAGGAGCCCGCGGTACGCACGGTAGAGGTAGAGGCGTTCTGCTCGTGGTCAGCGTGCAGGATCAGAATACGATCCATGGCGCGTTCCAGAACCGGGTTCACTTCGTACTCTTCGCACGGCGTAGCAAACATCATACGCAGGAAGTTACCGGCGTAGGAGAGGTCGTTACGTGGGTAAACAAACGGCTGTCCGATGGAGTATTTGTAACACATCGCGGCCATGGTAGGCATTTTGGACAGCAGACGGAATGCGGCGATATCGCGATGACGCTGGTTATTCACGTCCAGGGAGTCATGGTAGAACGCAGCCAGCGCACCGGTGATCCCGCACATGACCGCCATCGGATGTGAATCACGACGGAACGCATGGAACAGACGGGTGATCTGCTCATGAATCATGGTGTGGCGGGTAACGGTGGTTTTGAACTCATCGTACTGTTCCTGGGTCGGCTTTTCGCCGTTCAGCAGGATGTAGCACACTTCCAGATAGTTGGATTCGGTGGCTAACTGATCGATGGGGAAACCGCGGTGCAACAGGATGCCTTCGTCACCGTCGATATAGGTGATTTTAGACTCGCAAGATGCGGTGGAAGTAAAACCAGGGTCAAAGGTAAACATACCTTTAGAACCAAGACTACGGATATCAATAACATCCTGACCGAGCGTGCCTTTTAGCACATCCAGTTCGATAGCAGTATCACCATTTAGGGTGATTTTTGCCTTAGTATCAGCCATTTACGGTCTCCTTAGCGCCTTATTGCTTAAGACTGCCCTTAACCGGATTTGCATTCAACTGATTTATCATTGTTACCAGTTTGTTATTTGGCTCGCCGCTCAGCTCACGAGGAGAAACCAGGGTACAGAGCAATGGCGCTAGCAGGTAAGCGAATGAGAAATCAGAGAAATAACAGCAAATCAGTGTTTGTGCAGTCCGAATTATTCAAACCTGTATATCACTAATAACTGTCCTGATAACTTCGGTCAATACCATCACACTGTTACATAACTTATTCTCAGGTGAAAGAGAGACCTCATAACTTTTGCGCATTATATGCCTTTTCTGGTGATGTTTGTAACAATAATGTTTAAGATTTGTCAAATCAGATGATTAAAAATTAAAAAGATGTTGTTATCGTGACCCTGATCACTGTTCCGCATAAAACCAGACAAACTGTATGTAGGTTAATTGTAATGATTTTGTGAACGGCCTATACTGCCGCCAGGTCTCCGGAAAACCCTGCAATCCCGAGCCAACCAGCGTTGTAACGTGTCATTTGAGCATCTGGAAGCAATGTTTTGCATGACGCACAGTTATATAAAAGGCACGCTGTCTGACCCGCATCGCAGTCCGGAGGAAGGAAACTATAAGAACAGCATGTGGGCGTTATTCATGATAAGAAATGTGAAAAAACAAAGACCTGTCAATCTGGATCTGAAAACGATCCGATTCCCTGTAACGGCAATAGCGTCCATCCTTCATCGTGTATCCGGCGTGATCACGTTTGTCGCGGTGGGTATCTTGTTATGGTTATTGGGTACCAGCCTCTCGTCTCCGGAAGGATTCCAGCAGGCCTCCGCCATCATGAACGGTTTCTTCGTGAAATTTATCATGTGGGGCATCCTGACCGCGCTGGCCTATCACGTCGTCGGCGGCATCCGCCATATGTTGATGGATGTGGGTTATCTTGAAGAGACCTTCGAAACCGGCAAACGCACCGCTAACATCTCATTTGTTATCACTGTCGTGCTTTCACTTCTCGCAGGAGTCCTCGTATGGTAAGCAACGCCTCCGCATTTGGACGCAACGGCGTACATGACTTCATTCTGGTCCGTGCTACCGCTATCGTTCTCACCCTCTACATCATCTACATGATCGGTTTCTTTGCCACCAGCGGCGACCTGACGTGGGAAATCTGGACCGGTTTCTTCGGCTCGGCCTTCACCAAAGTCTTCACCCTGCTGGCGCTGGCCTCCATCCTGATCCACGCATGGATCGGCATGTGGCAGGTACTGACCGATTACGTTAAACCCGTGGCGATTCGTCTCGTTCTGCAACTGGCTATTGTGGTTGCTCTTGCGGTTTACGTTATTTATGGATTCGTTGTGGTGTGGGGTGTGTAATGAAACTGCCAGTCAGAGAATTTGATGCTGTAGTGATTGGAGCCGGTGGCGCAGGTATGCGCGCGGCGCTGCAAATTTCCCAGAGCGGCCAGACCTGTGCGCTGCTCTCTAAAGTCTTCCCGACCCGTTCCCATACCGTATCAGCGCAGGGTGGCATCACCGTGGCGCTCGGTAATACCCATGAAGATAACTGGGAATGGCATATGTACGACACGGTGAAAGGCTCCGATTACATCGGTGACCAGGACGCCATTGAATATATGTGTAAAACCGGCCCGGAAGCGATTCTGGAGCTGGACCATATGGGTCTGCCATTCTCCCGCCTGGAGGATGGTACCATCTATCAACGCCCGTTTGGCGGCCAGTCGAAAGATTTCGGCGGCGAGCAGGCGGCACGTACTGCAGCAGCAGCCGACCGTACCGGTCACGCCTTGCTGCATACCCTGTATCAGCAAAACCTGAAGAACAAAACCACTATCTTCTCCGAGTGGTATGCGCTGGATCTGGTGAAAAACGAAGATGGCGCCGTAGTAGGTTGCACCGCCCTGTGCATCGAAACCGGTGAAGTGGTCTACTTCAAAGCCCGCGCTACCGTGCTGGCGACCGGCGGCGCAGGCCGTATTTACCAGTCCACTACTAACGCCCACATCAACACCGGTGACGGCGTCGGTATGGCGATCCGTGCTGGCGTGCCGGTGCAGGATATGGAGATGTGGCAGTTCCACCCAACCGGTATCGCCGGTGCGGGCGTGCTGGTAACCGAAGGCTGCCGCGGTGAAGGCGGCTATCTGCTGAACAAACACGGCGAACGCTTTATGGAGCGTTATGCCCCTAATGCGAAAGACCTGGCGGGTCGTGACGTGGTGGCGCGTTCCATCATGATCGAAATCCGTGAAGGTCGCGGCTGCGACGGTCCGTGGGGCCCGCACGCTAAGCTGAAGCTTGACCATCTGGGTAAAGAGGTTCTGGAATCCCGTCTGCCGGGCATCCTGGAGCTGTCCCGTACCTTTGCTCACGTCGACCCGGTGAAAGAGCCGATCCCGGTTATCCCAACCTGCCACTACATGATGGGCGGTATTCCGACCAGAGTGACCGGTCAGGCGCTGACCGTGAACGAGCAGGGCGAAGACGTGGTGATCCCGGGCCTGTTCGCGGTCGGCGAAATCGCCTGCGTATCCGTACACGGTGCCAACCGTCTGGGCGGCAACTCGCTTCTCGACCTGGTGGTGTTTGGTCGTGCGGTGGGTCTGCATCTGCAGGAGTCCATCGCCGAGCAGGGCCCGCTGCGTGATGCCACCGATGCCAACATCGACGCCTCTCTGGAACGTCTGAATCGTTGGAACGGCAACCGTAACGGTGAAGATCCGGTGGAAATCCGTAAGGCGCTGCAGGAGTGCATGCAGCACAACTTCTCGGTATTCCGCGAAGGTGACGCGATGGCCAAAGGGCTTGAGCAGCTGAAAGCGATCCGCGAGCGTCTGAAAAATGCCCGTCTGGATGACACTTCCAGCGAGTTCAACACCCAGCGCGTTGAGTGTCTGGAGCTGGATAACCTGATGGAAACCGCTTACGCGACCGCGGTCTCTGCAAACTTCCGTACCGAAAGCCGTGGCGCGCATAGCCGCTTCGACTTCCCGGATCGTGACGACGAAAACTGGCTGTGCCATTCCCTGTACCTGCCAGAGTCGGAATCCATGACACGTCGTAGCGTCAATATGGAACCGAAACTGCGTCCGGCGTTCCCGCCGAAGATTCGTACCTATTAATGCGGAGACAGGACAATGAAACTCGAATTCTCAGTTTATCGTTATAACCCGGATGTCGATGACGCTCCGCATATGCAGGATTACACCCTGGAAGCGGAAGAAGGCCGGGACATGATGCTGCTTGATGCCTTAATGCAGCTGAAAGAAAAAGATCCGACACTGTCATTCCGTCGTTCCTGCCGTGAAGGGGTGTGTGGCTCCGACGGTCTGAACATGAACGGCAAAAACGGTCTGGCCTGTATCACCCCGATTTCGGCGCTCAACCGTCCGGGACAGAAGATTGTAATCCGTCCTCTGCCAGGTCTGCCGGTCGTTCGCGATTTGGTGGTGGACATGGGGCAATTCTATGCACAATATGAGAAGATTAAGCCTTACTTATTGAATAATGGGCAAAATCCACCCGCTCGCGAGCATTTACAGTCGCCAGAGCAGCGTGAAAAACTCGATGGCCTGTATGAGTGTATTCTCTGTGCATGTTGTTCGACCTCTTGCCCGTCGTTCTGGTGGAACCCGGACAAGTTTATCGGCCCGGCTGGCCTGCTGGCAGCGTACCGCTTCCTGATTGACAGCCGCGATACCGAAACCGACAACCGCCTGGAAGGGCTGAGTGATGCTTTCAGCGTATTCCGCTGCCACAGCATCATGAACTGCGTCAGTGTATGTCCTAAGGGGCTGAACCCGACGCGCGCTATCGGCCACATTAAGTCGATGTTGTTGCAGCGCAGTGCGTAAGTAACAACGCCGGATGGCGCTGCGCTTATCCGGCCTACGTCACAGTAGGCTCGGTAAGCGTAGCGCCAGCGGGCAAAATGCAGAAACCTTTAAAAACTGCCCTGAAGTTTAGACAGTTTCTAAAGGTTCCTTCGCGGGCCAAATGAAAAGAGCTCGCAGGTGAACCCCGGCACGTACACGTGGTGTACGTGGTAGTTTCTACGGCGAAAGTAAGCATAAAAATGCTTAAGGGATCACGATGCAGAACGGCGCAATGAAAGCCTGGCTGGACTCTTCATTCCTCTCTGGTGCAAACCAAAGCTGGATTGAACAGCTCTATGAAGACTTCTTAACCGACCCTGACTCAGTGGACGCTAACTGGCGTTCGATGTTCCAGCAGTTACCTGGAACAGGAGTCAAACCGGATCAATTTCATTCCAAAACACGTGATTATTTCCGTCGTCTGGCGAAGGATGCCTCACGTTACTCTTCCGCCATCTCCGACCCTGACACCAATGCCAAACAGGTTAAAGTCCTGCAGCTGATTAACGCCTACCGTTTCCGTGGCCACCAGCATGCAAATCTGGATCCGCTGGGTCTGTGGCAGCAGGAGCGCGTGGCGGACCTCGATCCGGCTTATCACGATCTGACCGAAGCTGATTTCCAGGAAACCTTTAACGTGGGTTCTTTCGCTATCGGCAAAGACACGATGAAGCTGGGCGAGCTGCTGGAGGCGCTGAAGCAAACTTACTGCGGCTCCATCGGTGCGGAATACATGCACATCACCTCAACCGAAGAGAAGCGCTGGATCCAGCAGCGTATTGAATCGGTTGCCGGTAAATCCACCTTCAATGCTGACGAGAAGAAGCGCTTCCTTGGCGAACTGACCGCAGCAGAAGGGCTGGAGCGCTATCTGGGCGCGAAATTCCCGGGCGCAAAACGCTTCTCGCTGGAAGGCGGCGATGCGCTGGTGCCAATGCTGAAAGAGCTGATCCGCCATGCGGGCAACAGCGGTACTCGCGAAGTGGTACTGGGCATGGCGCACCGTGGTCGTCTGAACGTACTGATCAACGTGCTGGGTAAAAAGCCGCAGGATCTGTTCGACGAGTTCGCGGGCAAACATAAAGAACACCTCGGTACCGGTGACGTGAAGTACCATATGGGCTTCTCATCAGATATCGAAACCAAAGGCGGCCTGGTGCACATGGCGCTGGCGTTCAACCCGTCGCACCTGGAGATCGTCAGCCCGGTGGTGATCGGTTCCGTGCGTGCCCGTCTGGATCGACTGGACGAGCCGAGCAGCAACAAAGTGTTGCCAATCACCATTCACGGCGATGCAGCGATCACCGGTCAGGGCGTGGTTCAGGAAACCCTGAACATGTCCAAAGCACGCGGTTACGAAGTGGGCGGTACCGTTCGCATCGTGATCAACAACCAGGTGGGCTTCACGACCTCTAACCCGCTGGACGCGCGTTCTACGCCATACTGTACCGATATCGGTAAGATGGTTCAGGCGCCAATTTTCCACGTCAACGCGGATGACCCGGAAGCGGTCGCTTTCGTTACCCGTCTGGCGCTGGACTTCCGTAATACCTTCAAGCGTGACGTACTGATCGACCTGTTCTGCTATCGCCGTCATGGCCATAACGAAGCGGACGAGCCAAGTGCAACCCAGCCGCTGATGTACCAGAAAATCAAAAAGCATCCGACCCCGCGCAAAATCTACGCTGACAAGCTGGAAGCGGAGAAGGTTGTGACCCTGGAAGATGCCACCGAGCTGGTGAATCTCTACCGCGATGCGCTGGATGCCGGCGAGTGCGTGGTGAAAGAGCTGCGCCCGATGAACATGCACTCCTTTACCTGGTCGCCGTACCTCAACCACGAGTGGGATGAGAGCTACCCGAACAAGGTCGAGATGAAGCGTCTGCAGGAGCTGGCTAAACGCATCAGCACCGTACCAGAAGCGATCGAGATGCAGTCCCGCGTACAGAAAATCTACTCTGACCGTCAGTCCATGGCGGCAGGTGAGAAGCTGTTCGACTGGGGCGGCGCAGAAAACCTGGCCTACGCGACCCTGGTCGACGAAGGTATTCCGGTTCGTCTGTCCGGTGAAGATGCGGGCCGTGGCACCTTCTTCCACCGTCATGCGGTGATCCACAACCAGACCAACGGTTCCACCTACACTCCGCTGCAGCATGTGCATAACGGTCAGGGCCAGTTCAAGGTCTGGGACTCCGTGCTGTCGGAAGAAGCGGTGCTGGCGTTTGAATACGGTTACGCCACTGCAGAACCACGCACCCTGACCATCTGGGAAGCGCAGTTCGGCGACTTCGCCAACGGTGCGCAGGTGGTTATCGACCAGTTCATCTCTTCTGGCGAGCAGAAGTGGGGCCGTATGTGTGGCCTGGTGATGCTGCTGCCGCACGGTTACGAAGGGCAGGGCCCGGAGCATTCCTCCGCGCGTCTGGAGCGTTATCTGCAGCTTTGTGCTGAACAGAACATGCAGGTTTGTGTTCCGTCTACCCCGGCACAGGTTTACCACATGCTGCGTCGTCAGGCGCTGCGCGGGATGCGTCGTCCGCTGGTGGTGATGTCACCGAAATCGCTGCTGCGTCAT
This sequence comes from Leclercia tamurae, assembly GCF_025566055.1. Lineage (GTDB taxonomy): Bacteria > Pseudomonadota > Gammaproteobacteria > Enterobacterales > Enterobacteriaceae > Enterobacter > Enterobacter tamurae. The sequence continues at coordinate 262,890 of NZ_JAMHKS010000077.1, read as the reverse complement.
CCGCTGGCTGTGTCTACGCTTGATGAACTGGCAAACGGCACCTTCATGCCGGCGATTGGCGAGATTGACGAGCTGGATCCGCAGGCAGTAAAACGCGTGGTGATGTGTTCTGGTAAGGTTTACTACGACCTGCTGGAACAGCGCCGTAAGAACGATCAGAAAGATGTCGCCATCGTGCGTATCGAACAGCTTTATCCGTTCCCGCATCAGGCGATGCAGGACGCATTAAAACCTTATGCTCACGTACATGATTTTGTCTGGTGCCAGGAAGAGCCGCTCAACCAGGGCGCATGGTACTGCAGCCAGCATCATTTCCGTGAAGTGATTCCATTTGGGTCTGCTCTGCGTTACGCAGGTCGCCCGGCCTCTGCCTCTCCGGCAGTAGGGTATATGTCCGTTCACCAGAAGCAGCAGCAAGATCTGGTTAATGACGCGCTGAACGTCGATTAATTAAAGGATAAATAATGAGTAGCGTAGATATTCTTGTTCCCGACCTGCCTGAATCCGTCGCTGATGCGACCGTTGCAACCTGGCACAAAAAACCGGGTGATGCGGTAAAACGCGATGAAGTGCTGGTAGAAATCGAAACTGACAAAGTGGTACTGGAAGTACCGGCCTCGGCGGACGGCATTCTGGATGCAGTGCTGGAAGATGAAGGCACGACCGTAACCTCTCGTCAGCTGCTGGGTCGCCTGCGTGAAGGCAACAGCGCGGGCAAAGAGTCCAGCGCCAAATCTGAAGAGAAAGCCTCTACGCCGGCACAGCGCCAGCAGGCTTCTCTGGAAGAGCAGACTAACGACGCGCTCAGCCCGGCGATCCGTCGCCTGCTGGCTGAACACAACCTCGACGCGGCGGCCATTAAAGGCACCGGTGTCGGCGGTCGTCTGACCCGCGAAGATGTGGAAAAACACCTGGCGAAAGCACCAGCCGCAACGGAAGCGAAAGCCCCGGCTGCTGCACCGGCTCCGGCTGCACAGCCTCAGCTTGGCGCACGCAGTGAAAAACGCGTCCCGATGACCCGCCTGCGTAAGCGCGTGGCCGAGCGTCTGCTGGAAGCGAAAAACTCCACCGCGATGCTGACCACCTTCAACGAAGTCAACATGAAGCCAATCATGGACCTGCGTAAGCAGTACGGTGACGCGTTTGAAAAACGTCACGGTATCCGTCTGGGCTTTATGTCCTTCTACGTGAAAGCGGTTGTTGAAGCCCTGAAACGCTACCCGGAAGTGAACGCGTCTATCGATGGCGAAGATGTGGTGTACCACAACTACTTCGACGTGAGCATGGCCGTTTCTACGCCACGCGGCCTGGTAACCCCGGTTCTGCGTGATGTAGACACCCTGGGCATGGCTGACATCGAGAAGAAGATCAAAGAACTGGCAGTGAAAGGCCGTGACGGCAAGCTGACCGTAGAAGACCTGACCGGGGGTAACTTCACCATTACCAACGGCGGCGTATTCGGCTCGCTGATGTCTACTCCAATCATCAACCCACCACAGAGCGCGATTCTGGGCATGCATGCCATCAAAGATCGTCCTATGGCGGTTGACGGTAAAGTAGAGATCCTGCCGATGATGTACCTGGCGCTCTCCTACGACCACCGTCTGATCGATGGCCGCGAGTCTGTGGGCTACCTGGTAGCGATTAAAGAGCTGCTGGAAGATCCAACTCGCCTGCTGCTGGACGTCTAGTTTTTAGCACCATTGCCCGGCGGCGTGTCGCCAGCCGGGCTTATAAAAGCATGACCTAACGATTACCCTGAAGGATGGATAGAACACATGAACTTACATGAATATCAGGCAAAACAGCTGTTTGCCCGGTATGGCTTACCGGCTCCGGTGGGTTATGCCTGCAATACCCCTCGCGAAGCAGAAGAAGCCGCATCTAAAATCGGCGCCGGTCCTTGGGTAGTGAAATGTCAGGTTCACGCTGGCGGCCGCGGTAAAGCGGGCGGTGTGAAAGTCGTTAACAGTAAAGAAGAGATCCGCGCATTTGCTGAGCACTGGCTGGGCAAACGTCTGGTGACCTACCAGACAGACGCGAGCGGCCAGCCGGTTAACCAGATCCTGGTTGAAGCGGCGACCGATATTGCCAAAGAACTGTACCTCGGTGCCGTGGTAGACCGTAGCTCCCGTCGCGTGGTGTTTATGGCTTCTACCGAAGGTGGCGTGGAAATCGAGAAAGTGGCGGAAGAGACCCCGCACCTGATCCACAAAGTGGCTATCGATCCGCTGGCAGGCCCAATGCCTTACCAGGGACGCGAGCTGGCCTTCAAACTGGGTCTGGAAGGTAAACTGGTGCAGCAATTCACCAAGATCTTCATGGGCCTGGCCAACATCTTCCTGGAGCGCGACCTGGCGCTGATCGAAATCAACCCGCTGGTGATCACTAAGCAGGGCGACCTGATCTGCCTCGACGGCAAACTGGGCGCTGACGGCAACGCACTGTTCCGCCAGGCCGATCTGCGCCAGATGCGCGACCAGTCTCAGGAAGATCCACGTGAAGCTCAGGCTGCACAGTGGGAACTGAACTACGTGGCACTCGATGGCAACATCGGCTGCATGGTTAACGGTGCGGGCCTGGCAATGGGCACCATGGACATCGTTAAACTGCACGGCGGCGAGCCGGCAAACTTCCTCGACGTGGGCGGCGGCGCGACCAAAGAGCGCGTGACCGAAGCCTTCAAAATTATCCTCTCTGACGACAACGTGAAAGCGGTTCTGGTGAACATCTTTGGCGGCATCGTACGTTGCGACCTGATCGCTGACGGTATTATCGGTGCGGTAGAAGAAGTGGGCGTAAACGTCCCGGTGGTTGTGCGTCTGGAAGGGAACAACGCTGAACTCGGCGCGAAAAAACTGGCTGACAGCGGCCTGAATATTATTGCAGCGAAAAGTCTGACGGATGCCGCTCAGCAGGTAGTTGCCGCAGTGGAGGGGAAATAATGTCCGTTTTAATTAATAAAGATACCAAGGTCATCTGCCAGGGCTTCACCGGTAGCCAGGGTTCATTCCACTCTGAGCAGGCGATTGCTTACGGTACGCAGATGGTTGGCGGCGTAACGCCAGGTAAAGGCGGCACCACTCACCTGGGCCTGCCGGTGTTCAACACCGTACGTGAAGCCGTAGAAGCGACGGGCGCCACCGCCACCGTGATCTACGTTCCGGCTCCGTTCTGCAAAGACTCCATTCTGGAAGCCATCGACGCAGGCATCAAACTGATCATCACTATCACCGAAGGTATCCCGACCCTGGATATGCTGACCGTGAAAGTGAAGCTGGACGAAGCGGGCGTGCGCATGATCGGGCCAAACTGCCCGGGCGTGATCACCCCAGGCGAATGCAAAATCGGCATCATGCCGGGCCACATTCACAAGCCAGGCAAAGTGGGCATCGTCTCCCGTTCCGGTACTCTGACCTATGAAGCGGTTAAGCAGACCACCGACTACGGTTTCGGCCAGTCCACCTGCGTGGGCATCGGCGGCGACCCGATCCCGGGCTCTAACTTCATCGACATCCTGAAGCTGTTCCAGGAAGACCCGCAGACAGAAGCGATTGTGATGATCGGTGAAATCGGCGGCAGCGCGGAAGAAGAAGCGGCTGCGTACATCAAAGACCACGTGACCAAGCCGGTTGTGGGCTACATCGCGGGTGTGACTGCGCCGAAAGGCAAGCGTATGGGCCATGCGGGCGCCATCATCGCGGGCGGCAAAGGTACTGCGGATGAGAAATTCGCGGCGCTGGAAGCAGCAGGCGTGAAAACCGTTCGCAGCCTGGCTGACATCGGTGAAGCCCTGAAATCCATCATTAAGTAAATCCTCTCTGCTCCCCGTGCGGGGAGCTTTGACATAATAAATGTCCGTTTCGACATGGTTGGCCATCGTAAGATGGCCTTTTTTTGGCGGTGAGAAACAAACCGGTAACATTACTGTGTTAATTTACGGATTATTAAAAGTAAAATTTTTGTAATAAAAATAACTGGTAAAAAAATAGTGTGAAATGGCTGGCATTAATAGTTCGGCGTTATTAAAAAATTGAGTATCCGTCCACGACCAATTAAATCACCTTTAATTATATTTTCTCCTTTCATCGATAACTATTAATAGTATATTTAAACATAAAATTAACATTACATCCATTGTGTTTACTACGTGGATACACCCTTAACACGCTGGCGCAATATTGATTTATATCAATATTTAATACCTGGAAAAGGGCGTCAAAAAGCGTTAAATTGCTCCCGATCAATTTGGTTGAAAAGTGGTAAAGTCGCTATATATTGATCGCTGTCGTAAAACGTAAAGCGCTTTCAATAAAAACCTGTTTATTGTAAGGGTTTTGCGGCGTAATATATTTGCGGGATCAATTTCGGGTTTTAATTAACGTATCTGTAACTTTTCATCATGGCTTTTTCCTCCTGGGAAGATTAAGTAACGAAGAAAGGATGCGGATAATTTTTTGTATTGGGGCATGTGTGTGGATCTTTTCTGGCAGGATCCACTCCCGGAGTCTTCATGCGATGAGCAAGGAGTCATGATGTTAGATGTAGTCGAACTGTCGCGCTTACAGTTTGCCTTGACCGCGATGTACCACTTCCTTTTTGTGCCACTGACGCTCGGTATGGCGTTCCTGCTGGCCATTATGGAAACGGTCTACGTCCTTTCCGGCAAACAGATTTATAAAGATATGACCAAGTTCTGGGGCAAGTTGTTTGGTATCAACTTTGCGCTGGGCGTGGCCACTGGTCTGACCATGGAGTTCCAGTTCGGGACTAACTGGTCTTACTATTCCCACTATGTCGGGGATATCTTCGGTGCGCCGCTGGCCATTGAAGGTCTGATGGCCTTCTTCCTCGAATCCACCTTTGTAGGTCTGTTCTTCTTTGGCTGGGATCGTCTGGGTAAAGTGCAGCATATGGCTGTGACCTGGCTGGTCGCCTTAGGCTCTAACCTGTCCGCACTGTGGATCCTGGTAGCCAACGGCTGGATGCAGAACCCTATCGCGTCAGATTTTAACTTCGAAACCATGCGTATGGAGATGGTCAGCTTCTCCGAGCTGGTGCTGAACCCGGTCGCTCAGGTGAAATTTGTTCACACTGTGGCATCCGGCTATGTCTGTGGCGCGATGTTCATCATGGGGATCAGTGCCTACTACATGCTGCGTGGTCGTGACTTCGCCTTTGCTAAGCGCTCCTTCGCCATCGCGGCGAGCTTCGGTATGGCGGCCATCCTCTCTGTTATCGTGCTGGGTGATGAATCCGGTTACGAGATGGGCGACGTGCAGAAAACCAAACTGGCGGCGATCGAAGCAGAGTGGGAAACCCAACCGGCTCCGGCAGCCTTCACCCTGTTTGGTATTCCCGACCAGGACGCGCAGGAAAACCACTTTGCTATTCAGATCCCTTATGCGTTGGGCATCATTGCCACCCGCTCTGTGGATACGCCGGTTATCGGTCTGAAAGATCTGCTGGTGCAGCATGAAGAGCGTATCCGTAACGGGATGAAAGCTTACTCCCTGCTGGAACAGCTGCGTGCCGGTTCTGCCGATCAGTCCGTTCGCGATCAATTTAACGACGTGAAAAAAGACCTCGGTTACGGCCTGCTGCTGAAACGCTATACCCCGAACGTCTCTGACGCGACGGAAGAGCAAATCCAGATGGCGACCAAAGACTCGATTCCACGCGTTGCGCCGCTGTACTTCGCGTTCCGTATCATGGTTGGCTGCGGCATCATCATGCTGCTGATCATTGGCGCCTCCTTCTGGTCGGTCATTCGTAACCGTATCGGTCAGCGTAAATGGCTGCTGCGTGCTGCGCTGTATGGCATGCCACTGCCGTGGATTGCCATCGAATCCGGCTGGTTTGTTGCGGAATACGGTCGTCAGCCGTGGGCTATCGGTGAGGTGCTGCCAACCGCGGTGGCCAACTCCTCCCTGACCGCCGGGGATCTGATTTTCTCCATGCTGCTGATTTGTGGCCTGTACACCCTGTTCCTGGTGGCTGAACTGTTCCTGATGTTCAAATTTGCGCGCCTTGGCCCAAGCAGCCTGAAAACCGGTCGCTACCACTACGAGCAGTCCACCGTGGCTTCTCAGCCGGCACGCTAAGACAGGAGTCGTCAAATGATCGATTATGAAGTATTGCGTTTTATCTGGTGGCTGCTGGTCGGGATCTTACTGATTGGTTTTGCGGTCACTGACGGTTTCGACATGGGGGTGGGCATGCTCACCCGCTTCCTCGGTCGTAATGATACCGAGCGTCGAATTATGATTAACTCCATCGCCCCACACTGGGACGGTAACCAGGTGTGGCTGATCACCGCAGGCGGGGCGCTGTTCGCGGCCTGGCCGATGGTCTACGCGGCTGCGTTCTCCGGCTTCTATGTGGCGATGATCCTGGTGCTGGCGTCGTTGTTCTTCCGCCCGGTCGGTTTTGACTACCGTTCGAAGATCGAAGACAACCGCTGGCGCAACATGTGGGACTGGGGCATCTTCATCGGTAGCTTCGTGCCGCCGCTGGTGATCGGCGTGGCGTTCGGCAACCTGCTGCAGGGCGTGCCGTTCCACCTCGATGAATACATGCGCCTGTACTACACCGGCAACTTCTTCCAGCTGCTGAACCCGTTCGGTCTGCTGGCGGGCGTGGTCAGCGTGGCGATGATCCTGACGCAGGGTGCCACCTATCTGCAGATGCGTACCGTGGGCGAACTGCACCTGCGCTCCCGCGCCGTCTCGCAGATTGCGGCCCTGGTGACGCTGGTTGGCTTCGCACTGGCGGGTGTCTGGGTGATGTTCGGTATCGACGGTTACGTAGTGACATCGGCGATTAACCATACCGCGCCGTCTAACCCGCTGACCAAAGAAGTAGCACGTCAGGCAGGCGCCTGGCTGGTGAACTTCAATAATACGCCGGTTCTGTGGGCTATCCCGGCACTGGGCGTGGTGCTGCCGCTGCTGACCCTGCTGACTTCCCGCATGGAAAAAGGCGCATGGGCCTTCGTCTTCTCCTCACTGACGCTGGCGTGCATCATCCTGACGGCCGGTATCGCGATGTTCCCATTCGTGATGCCATCCAGCACCATGATGAATGCTAGCCTGACGATGTGGGATGCCACCTCAAGTCAGATGACGCTGAACCTGATGACGTTTGTGGCTGCCGTGTTCGTACCGCTCATTCTGGCCTACACCACCTGGTGTTACTGGAAAATGTACGGTCGTATCACGAAAGAACATATCGAAAGTAATTCTCACTCTATGTATTAAGGAAGGAGCTGAATATGTGGTATTTCGCATGGATTTTAGGAACGCTTCTTGCCTGTGCATTTGGTGTGATCACCGCCCTGGCGCTTGAGCACGTTGAAGCGTCCAAAGCTGGTGAAGAAAAACACTGATGATCGCGTATCTCTACGGGATCATGGACAAGCGCCCGCTCAGGGCGCTTTCCTTAGTGATGGCGTTACTGCTGGCGGGTTGCATCTTCTGGGACCCGTCGCGCTTTGCGGCGAAGACCAGCGAGCTGGAAATCTGGCACGGTTTTCTCATCATGTGGGCAGTGTGTGCCGGGGTGATCCACGGCGTCGGCTTTCGCCCGAAAGCCTTACTCTGGCAGGGCATCTTCTGCCCGCTGCTGGCGGATGTGATCCTGCTGGTGGGCCTGATTTTCTTTTTCAGCTGAATAAGAACTATCCGTTAATATTATGGGCTTACCCTGGCCCATAAAAATTTACTCTCTGTTTACTTTCCCCCATTCCAAACCACCATTCCCGCGCGTATAGTAGCGAAGTTTAGAAGATCTGACCCTTTTTGTATTACCGGGATGTAAAGTGAATACAACGCTATTTCGATGGCCGGTGCGTGTCTACTACGAAGACACGGATGCCGGTGGTGTGGTGTACCACGCCAGCTACGTTGCCTTTTATGAACGAGCACGCACTGAAATGCTGCGCCATCATCACTTTAGCCAGCAGGTTCTGTTGGCGGAGCGAGTTGCCTTCGTGGTACGCAAGATGACGCTGGAGTATTTTGCGCCCGCCAGACTCGACGATATGCTCGAAGTCCAAACGGAAATAACATCAATGCGCGGGACCTCAATGGTTTTCACGCAGCGGATCGTCAATGCAGAAAACACGGTACTGAACGAAGCTGAAGTCCTGATCGTCTGTGTTGATCCAATCATCATGAAGCCTCGTGCGCTTCCTAAGTCTATTGTCGCGGAGTTTAAGCAGTGACTGACATGAATATCCTTGATTTGTTCCTGAAGGCTAGCCTTCTGGTTAAACTTATCATGTTCATTTTAATTGGTTTTTCTATCGCCTCCTGGGCCATCATCATCCAGAGAACCCGTATCCTCAATGCGGCAACCCGTGAAGCGGAAGCCTTTGAAGATAAGTTCTGGTCCGGTATCGAACTTTCCCGTTTGTATCAGGAAAGCCAGGGGCGTCGTGAAAACCTCTCCGGCTCCGAGCAAATTTTCTATAGCGGCTTCAAAGAGTTTGCCCGTTTGCACCGCGCTAACAACCATGCGCCGGAAGCGGTCGTTGAAGGGGCATCCCGTGCGATGCGTATTTCAATGAACCGTGAACTGGAAACGCTGGAAACGCACATTCCGTTCCTCGGCACCGTCGGTTCCATCAGCCCGTATATCGGTCTGTTTGGTACGGTCTGGGGGATCATGCACGCCTTTATCGCCCTGGGTGCGGTAAAACAGGCGACGCTGCAGATGGTTGCACCGGGTATCGCAGAAGCACTGATCGCGACCGCTATCGGCCTGTTCGCTGCTATTCCTGCGGTAATGGCGTATAACCGCCTGAATCAGCGCGTGAACAAACTGGAACTGAACTACGACAACTTCATGGAAGAGTTCACCGCGATTCTGCACCGCCAGGCGTTTACCAGTACCGAGAGTAACAAGGGGTAAACCATGGCCAGACAGCGTGGACGGGGTCGTCGCGAACTGAAGTCCGAAATCAACATTGTACCGCTGCTGGACGTGCTGCTGGTGCTGCTGCTGATCTTTATGGCCACAGCACCCATCATCACCCAGAGCGTTGAGGTTGATCTGCCGGATGCGACAGAATCTCAGGCTGTAAGCAGCAATGACGATCCACCGGTCATCATTGAAGTATCCGGAGTAGGGCAGTACAGCGTGGTGGTTGAAAAGGATCGTCTCGATCAACTCCCGCCGGAGCAGGTCATTGCCGAAGCGCAACGACGTCTGCAGTCCAATCCGAAAACGGTCTTCTTAATCGGTGGTGCGAAAGACGTGCCTTACGATGAAATTATAAAGGCGCTGAACCTGTTGCATAGCGCGGGCGTTAAGTCAGTCGGCTTGATGACGCAGCCTATTTGATCATCTGCGTACACAACAGAGTTTTTGGGAACCCATAGTGTCAAAGGCAACCGAACAAAACGATAAGCTTAAGCGGGCGATCATTATCTCGGCGGTGCTGCATGTCATTCTTTTTGCAGCACTGATCTGGAGTTCGTTCGATGAGCATCTCGATACCGCTGCTGGCGGTGGGGGAGGTTCATCCATCGATGCCGTGATGGTCGATCCCGGCGCGGTAGTGCAAAACTATAACCGCCAGCAACAGCAGCAGGCGAGTGCAAAACGTGCTGAAGAGCAACGCGAAAAGCAGGCGCAACAGCAGGCGGAAGAGCTGCGTGAAAAGCAGGCCGCCGAGCAGGAACGTCTGAAGCAGCTTGAGAAAGAACGTTTGCAGGCGCAGGAAGCGGCGAAAGAGCAGGCGGAGCAGCAGAAACAGGCGGAAGCCGCAGCGAAGCAAGCGCAGGAAAAACAGAAGCAGGCGGAAGAGGCAGCAGCCAAAGCCGCAGCGGATGCTAAAGCGCAGGCCGATGCTCAGGCAAAACAGGCTGCTGAGGCGGCAAAACAAGCCGCAGATGCCGCTGCATTAGCCGCGAAAAAAGCCGCTGCTGATGCGCAAAAACAGGCTGAAGCAGAAGCCGCCAAAGCTGCTGCCGATGCGAAGAAGAAAGTAGAAGCCGAAGCTGCGAAGAAAGCCGCTGCCGACGCGCAGAAAAAAGCGGAAGCGGAAGCAGCCAAACAAGCAGCCCAGGAAGCCGAGAAGAAAGCGGCTGCCGACGCGGCTAAAAAGGCTGCTGCAGCAGAAAAAGCCGCCGCTGAAAAAGCGGCTGCTGCCGAGAAAGCGGCCGCTGAGAAGAAAGCCGCTGCGGCAGAAAAAGCAGCCGCCGATAAAAAAGCCGCTGCAGATAAGAAAGCTGCTGCCGATAAAGCAGCTGCTGACAAAGCTGCCGCCGCGAAAGCCGCAGCAGCGAAAAAAGCCGCCGCGGAAAAAGCTGCTGCTTCGGACGTTGATGACCTGTTCGGCGATCTGAGCTCAGGTAAGAATGCGCCGAAATCGGGTGGTGCAAAAGGTAACGGTCAGCCAGCAAAAGATAGCGGAACAAGTGGTACTAATGGTGGCGCGTCAGGCGCTGATATTAGTGCGTATGCTTCGCAAATCCGTAATGCCATTCAGAGCCGCTTATATGGCGCTGATCTGTATGCCGGTAAGTCCTGTGTGCTGCATATCAAGCTGGCACCAGACGGTCTGCTGCTGGATGTTACTGAGGAAGGCGGTGATCCTGCCTTATGTCAGGCTGCCCTGACAGCGGCAAAAACTGCCAGAATTCCTAAACCGCCTAGCCAGGCTGTTTATGAAAAAGTAAAAGATGCCAAACTGGACTTCAAACTGTAGCGATTTTCCCGCTAAAGTTAGCAAAACAGTCTACGTTTGAGGCTGTGGATTGGTAGTTTTGTTTATTTGGGTTTGTTAACATTCTGCTAAATTATCGCGGGTAAGGTTACCCGGGTATGGGAGATATGATGAAGCAGGCATTACGTGTTGCAATGAGTTTCTTAGTGCTGTGGGCAGCGGTGCTGCACGCAGAAGTGCGTATCGAGATCACCCAGGGGGTGGACTCGGCACGTCCGATTGGTGTGGTTCCATTCCAGTGGAAAGGGCCAGGTGCTGCGCCGGAAGATGTGGGTGGCATTGTTGCCGCTGACCTTCGCAACAGCGGTAAATTCAACCCGTTAGATCGTTCTCGTCTGCCACAGCAGCCGGGCACAGCGGCTGAGTTACAACCGGCGGCATGGTCTGCGCTGGGTATCGATGCGGTGGTCATGGGTCAGGTTACGCCTAACCCGGACGGCGGTTATACCGTGGCTTACCAGCTGGTTGACACCGGTGGCGCACCGGGCACCGTGCTGGCGCAGAACACTTATAAAGTGAACAAGCAGTGGCTGCGTTATGCGGGTCACACGGCAAGTGACGAAGTGTTTGAGAAGCTGACCAGCATCAAAGGCGCGTTCCGTACCCGTATCGCTTATGTCGTGCAGACCAACGGCGGCCAGTTCCCGTACGAGCTGCGCGTCTCTGACTACGACGGTTACAACCAGTTCACCGTTCACCGTTCACCACAGCCGCTGATGTCACCGGCCTGGTCCCCGGACGGTTCTAAGCTGGCCTACGTAACCTTCGAAAGCGGTCGTTCAGCGCTGGTTATCCAGACTCTGTCCAACGGCGCGGTGCGTCAGGTTGCTTCTTTCCCACGTCACAACGGGGCACCGGCATTCTCGCCGGACGGTTCTAAACTGGCGTTTGCGCTGTCTAAAACCGGTAGCCTGAACCTGTACGTGATGGACATCGGTTCCGGTCAGATCCGTCAGGTCACCGACGGTCGCAGCAACAACACCGAACCAACCTGGTTCCCGGACAGCCAGAACCTGGCCTTTACCTCTGACCAGGCGGGTCGCCCACAGGTTTATAAAGTTAATGTTAACGGCGGTGCACCGCAGCGTATTACCTGGGAAGGTTCGCAGAACCAGGATGCTGACGTGAGTGCTGACGGCAAGTTTATGGTAATGGTCAGCACGGCCGGTGGTCAGCAGCACATTGCCAAACAAGATCTGGGTGGTGGTGGCGTACAAGTTTTATCGTCAACCTTCCTGGATGAAACGCCAAGTCTGGCACCTAACGGCACTATGGTTATCTACAGCTCTTCTCAGGGGATGGGATCGGTGCTGAATCTGGTTTCTACAGATGGGCGTTTCAAAGCGCGTATTCCGGCAACTGATGGACAGGTAAAATCACCTGCCTGGTCGCCGTACCTGTAATAATAATTAATTGAATAATAAAGGAATCATAGAAATGCAACTGAACAAAGTGCTGAAAGGGCTGATGATCGCTCTGCCTGTTATGGCAATCGCAGCGTGTTCTTCTAACAAGAACGCAAGCAACGACCAGAGCGGTGAAGGCATGATGGGTGCTGGCACCGGTATGGACGCAAACGCCAATGGCAATATGTCTTCTGAAGAGCAAGCGCGTCTTCAGATGCAACAGCTGCAGCAGAACAACATTGTTTACTTCGATCTGGACAAGTTCGACATTCGTTCTGACTTCGCTGCGATGCTGGATGCGCACGCTAACTTCCTGCGTAGCAACCCGTCTTACAAAGTCACCGTAGAAGGTCACGCGGACGAACGTGGTACTCCTGAGTACAACATCTCTCTGGGTGAGCGTCGTGCTAACGCCGTTAAAATGTACCTGCAGGGTAAAGGCGTTTCTGCTGACCAGATCTCCATCGTTTCTTACGGTAAAGAAAAACCTGCAGTACTGGGTCACGACGAAGCGGCTTACTCCAAAAACCGTCGTGCCGTACTGGTTTACTAAGAGAATTGCATGAGCAGTAACTTCAGACATCATCTGTTGAGTCTGTCGTTACTGGTTGGTATAGCGGCCCCCTGGGCCGCTTTTGCTCAGGCACCAATCAGTAGTGTCGGCTCAGGCTCGGTAGAAGACCGGGTCACCCAACTCGAGCGTATTTCTAATGCTCACAGTCAGCTTTTAACCCAACTTCAGCAGCAGCTCTCTGACAACCAAACCGATATTGACTCACTGCGCGGACAGATTCAGGAAAGCCAGTATCAGCTCAATCAGGTTGTGGAGCGTCAGAAGCAGATCCTGCTGCAGATGGATAGCCTGAATAATGGCGGCGCAGCAGCGCAACCAGCAACAGGCGATCAAAGCGGCGCAGCTGGTGCAGCGGCAACGCCTCAGGCTGACGCGTCAGCCTCAGCAGGCGCGCCTGTACAGAGCGGTGACGCGAATACTGACTACAATGCGGCAATCGCCCTGGTGCAGGATAACTCGCGCCAGGACGAGGCAATGGCGGCGTTTCAGAACTTCGTGAAGAAATACCCTGATTCAACCTATCAGCCCAATGCGAACTATTGGCTGGGACAGTTGAATTACAACAAGGGTAAAAAAGACGACGCGGCATTCTATTTTGCCTCCGTGGTAAAAAATTACCCGAAATCACCGAAAGCGCCTGACGCGATGTACAAGGTCGGGGTGATCATGCAGGACAAAGGCGATACCGCGAAAGCGAAGGCCGTCTTCCAGCAGGTGGTCACTAAGTTCCCGGGCACCGAAGGTGCAAAACAAGCGCAAAAACGTCTTGCTGCGATGGGATGATTGCCGGATGACCAGAAATCGCGTTTTTTCTGGTCTTGCCGCATACTTCCTAAGCAGTTAAGTGATATTCATCAAAATATTAGTTGCGCAGAATTCTTAAATCAGTAATATATGCCGCCGTTGCCAAGGGATATCAAACAGCCCAAAAGCAGCCAAAATAGTGGGTCGTTAGCTCAGTTGGTAGAGCAGTTGACTTTTAATCAATTGGTCGCAGGTTCGAATCCTGCACGACCCACCACTAATAGCAGTTCCGGCAGTACAGAGTGGGTGATTAGCTCAGTTGGTAGAGCATCTCCTTTACACGGAGGGGGTCGGCGGTTCGAGCCCGTCATCACCCACCACTCGGGTCGTTAGCTCAGTTGGTAGAGCAGTTGACTTTTAATCAATTGGTCGCAGGTTCGAATCCTGCACGACCCACCAGCCTGAAAAGAATTAAGCAGTACATCCCGCAAGGGGTCGTTAGCTCAGTTGGTAGAGCAGTTGACTTTTAATCAATTGGTCGCAGGTTCGAATCCTGCACGACCCACCAATGTAAAAAGGCGCCCTAAAGGCGCCTTTTTGCTATCCAGCCCGATGACATTTCTCTCCAGATTCGCTATCTTGTTTAGTATACAAAACACAATAGCCATTCATTTTGCTATGTTGCGCAAAATAAAGGCGATGGTGTTAAGCCAGTAAAACGAGAAGCCAAAATGAGTGTGATGTTTGATCCTGAAGCCGCCATCTATCCTTTCCCGCCTAAGCCGGTCCCGCTGAGTCTGGACGAAAAGCAGTTCTACCGCGAAAAGATCAAGCGCTTGCTCAAAGAGCGCGACGCGGTGATGGTGGCGCACTACTACACCGATCCGGAAATTCAGCAGCTGGCAGAAGAGACAGGCGGCTGCATCTCGGACTCGCTGGAGATGGCGCGCTTCGGTGCAAAACATCCCGCTTCAACGCTGCTGGTGGCCGGGGTGCGTTTTATGGGTGAGACGGCAAAAATCCTCAGCCCGGAAAAAACCATTCTGATGCCGACCCTGAATGCAGAGTGCTCCCTCGATTTAGGCTGCCCGATCGACGAATTCACCGCCTTCTGTGACGCCCATCCCGACAGAACGGTGGTGGTCTACGCCAACACCTCGGCGGCGGTTAAAGCGCGTGCCGACTGGGTAGTGACCTCCAGCATCGCGGTCGAACTGATTGAGCATCTCGACAGCCTCGGGGAGAAAATTATCTGGGCGCCGGACAAGCATCTGGGTAACTATGTCCAGAAACAGACCGGGGCAGATATTCTGTGCTGGCAGGGCGCCTGTATCGTCCATGACGAGTTTAAAACCCAGGCGCTGGAGCGTATGAAGGGTCTCTACCCGGATGCCGCCGTGCTGGTCCATCCGGAGTCGCCACAGGCGATCGTCAACATGGCGGATGCCGTGGGTTCAACCAGCCAGCTGATTGCTGCCGCGAAAACGCTGCCGCATCGCCAGCTTATCGTTGCCACCGATCGCGGCATCTTCTACAAAATGCAGCAGGCGGTGCCGGAGAAAGAGCTGCTGGAAGCGCCGACAGCGGGCGAGGGGGCGACCTGCCGCAGCTGTGCGCACTGTCCGTGGATGGCGATGAACGGGCTGAAAGCCATTGCAGACGGGCTGGAATCGGGCGGCGCGGCGCATGAAATCCATGTGGATGCGGCGCTGCGGGAAGGGGCGTTAATTCCGCTTAACCGGATGCTGGATTTTGCGGCTACACTACGTCCTTAAGCAACGTAACGTAACGCTGAGGGAAAAAGATGGATTTTTTTAGCACGCAAAACATTCTGGTACACATACCGATTGGCGCTGGCGGCTATGACTTGTCATGGATTGAAGCCGTCGGGACGATAGCGGGTCTGCTCTGTATCTGGCTTGCCAGTCTGGAGAAGATCGTCAACTACGCGTTTGGCCTGGTGAACGTCACGCTGTTCGCCATCATCTTCTTTCAGATCCAGCTGTATGCCAGCCTGCTGCTGCAGCTGTTCTTCTTCGTGGCCAATATCTATGGCTGGTACGCCTGGTCGCGGCAGAACAGCCAGCAGGAGGCGGAACTGCAGATCCGCTGGCTGCCGTTGCCTAAAGCCCTCGGCTGGCTGGCCGCCTGCGTAGTGGCTATCGGCCTGATGACAGTCTATATCGATCCGGTGTTCGCCTTCCTTACCCGCGTGGCGGTGTCGGTGATGAGCAGCCTGGGCCTGAACGTCACCATGCCGGAGCTGCAGCCTGATGCCTTCCCGTTCTGGGATTCGTGCATGATGGTGCTCTCGATTGCCGCCATGATCCTGATGACCCGCAAATATGTCGAAAACTGGCTGCTGTGGGTGATCATCAATGTGATAAGCGTGGTGATCTTTGCTCTGCAGGGTGTCTATGCCATGTCGCTGGAGTATATGATCCTCACCTTTATTGCCCTGAACGGCAGCAGGATGTGGATTAACAGCGCGCGTGAACGAGGTTCCCACGCGCTGGCACGTTAATGGTGATGATGGGCGTGGCCGGACTGGATCTCGTTGAGGTGGCAGTTCGGTCCGTTACAGGGGGTGTACTCCATCTGGATAGTGCTATGCGCGATGGCGTAATGGTGCTCGAGAAAATGCTGGATACGTCCCAGGAGCGCATCGTGATCGTGGGGAGGAATGACCTGGACATGCAGGGTCATCAGCGGCTTTTCGCCCACCATCCAGACGTGAATATGATGCACGTCGCGCACTTCAGGAATAGAGCGGGTTAAGTTGCGCTTTAACGCCGGAATATCCAGCGAGGCCGGCGCACCCTCCAGCAGCTCATTCACACTCTCCTGCAATAACCGCCAGGCGCTGCGTAATACCAGACACGAGACAACAATCGACAGAATCGGGTCTATCGGCGTCCAGCCCGTCCAGAGGATCACCAGCGCCGCAACGATGGCTCCCACCGAACCCAGCAGATCCCCCAGCACGTGTAGCGCCGCCGCCCGCACGTTGAGATTTTTCTCCTCACTGCCGCGATGCAAAATCCAGAACGCCAGGATATTGGCGATAAGCCCGGCAACCGCCACTACCATCATGGTAACGCCCGCAACAGGCTGAGGGTATCGGAACCGCTGGAAGGCTTCCCAGACAATTAAAATGGTGATCAATACCAGCGCGATAGCGTTAACGAATGCAGCAAGCGTCGTGAGGCGCAGCCAGCCAAAGGTGCGGCCATGGCTTGGCGGGCGACGGGCGAATACTACTGCCAGCAGGGCAAACAGCAGTGCAGCCGCGTCCGTTAACATATGCCCGGCATCGGCCAACAGCGCCAGCGAGCCGGAAATCAGCCCGCCGATCACCTCAATGATCATAAAGGTAGCGGTGACGCCGAACGCCAGCATTAAGCGTTTAGCATTTCCATCCTGCGAAGAAGGGGTGTGTGAGTGGGTGTGCGCCATGAATACTATCCCGGTCCATTATTATTGTAAGTGTAGCGTTTTTAACATCTTGCACAAAAAATAAAGGAGAGCCGTAGCTCTCCTTCATCATAACCGCATTACTGTTGATTACTGTTGATTACTGTTGATTACTGGGTCGTGCCGTCAGTTTTTTGCTCTTGCGGAGTTCGTTCAGAATCGACTTTACCGGACTGATCCGGGCATTTACCGTCTTTACACATCGAGTTCTTGTGCTGATCGTCTTTGGTCATGCCGTCGTTACCCATCTTGCTTGGGTCGTCATTACCCATGATGGAATTAGAGCCACCCGTTGTAGAGCTATTGCCGCTACCGGTAGTGGTACCGCTAGTGGTGGCGTTAGTACCATCAGGATTTAACATGGTGCCGCTGCCGCCGCTGGTTGTACCTGTGGTACCAGAACCCGTATTAATCTGGCTGTTACCGGTATTATTTGGAGCAATATTCTGATGCGCATCAGGCGCTACTGCTCCCGCATCCGCCGCGGCATTCGCCTGGCCGTTATTGGTGCTGGAGCCTGTATCTGCCGCCAGCGCTGCACCGCTTGCCATGGTGAGTGAAGCTGTCAGGAAAAGAGTGGCGAGTTTAGTCATTTTCATCATGCTGCTCCTGTTCTGGTCGTTATGTTCTGGATAACTTCTTTCCACAGTGCATATGCGAAATCGATATACTGCTCAGTGGTTAAAGATGCCATGATCCATACTTAGGTCAGTATGGAATCTCAATAAACGTAATAAATGCAGTGCATACAGTTAAAAAGTTTAGGGTGTATCTCGCTTTTCGCTACTTTGTGGGGTTTTTTAAGCGAATTCCAGGATTTATCTGTGCGTAGTGTAAAAGCCAGTTTACACTTCCTGACTGACAAGATAGATTGAAGGGATTGCATTCGTTTATAAAAATATGGCAACGCTGGAAAGAACATGAATTATCAGAATGACGATTTACGTATTAAAGAGATCAATGAGTTATTACCCCCTGTAGCGCTCCTTGAAAAGTTTCCTGCCACCGAAAATGCTGCCAACACCGTTTCTCATGCCCGTAAAGCGATCCATAAGATCCTGAAAGGTAATGACGATCGTCTGCTGGTGGTGATCGGTCCATGCTCCATTCACGATCCTGCGGCGGCGAAAGAGTATGCCGCGCGTCTGCTGACGCTGCGCGAGACGCTGAAAGATGAGCTGGAAATTGTCATGCGCGTCTACTTTGAAAAACCGCGTACCACCGTGGGCTGGAAAGGGCTGATCAACGATCCGCATATGGATGGCAGCTTCCAGATCAACGACGGCCTGCGCATCGCCCGTAAGCTGCTGCTGGATATTAACGACAGCGGCCTGCCTGCGGCGGGTGAGTTCCTCGACATGATCACCCCGCAATATCTGGCAGACCTGATGAGCTGGGGCGCAATTGGCGCACGTACTACCGAATCTCAGGTTCACCGCGAGCTGGCATCTGGTCTCTCTTGCCCGGTGGGCTTCAAAAACGGCACCGATGGCACCATCAAAGTGGCGATCGACGCCATCAATGCTGCCGGGGCGCCGCACTGCTTCCTCTCCGTCACCAAATGGGGTCACTCCGCTATTGTAAATACCAGCGGTAACGGCGACTGCCATATCATTCTGCGCGGCGGTAAAGAGCCTAACTACAGCGCGGCGCACGTCGCAGAAGTGAAGGCGGGCCTCGATAAAGCAGGTCTGGCTGCACAGGTGATGATCGACTTCAGCCATGCCAACTCCAGCAAGCAGTTCAAAAAGCAGATGGACGTTAGCACCGATGTCTGCCAGCAGATTGCGGGCGGTGAAAAGGCGATTATCGGGGTGATGATTGAAAGCCACCTGGTGGAAGGCAATCAGAATCTGGAAGGCAGCGAGCCGCTGGTTTACGGTAAGAGCGTTACCGATGCCTGCATCGGCTGGGATGATACTGAAACAGTGTTGCGTCAGCTGGCGACCGCGGTGAAAGCCCGTCGCGGCTAAAAAAATGCCGGATAAGCATCCGGCATTCAGAACCTGAGGCCCGGTCATCGTGACCGGGCTTTTTTATTACTTGGCTTTACCCTGGTTCGCAACGGCCGCAGCTTTAGCCGCGATCTCGTCAGCGTTACCCAGATAGTAGTGCTTGATTGGTTTGAAGTTTTCGTCGAACTCATACACCAGCGGTACGCCGGTTGGGATGTTCAGCTCGAGGATCTCTTCTTCGCCCATGTTGTCCAGGTATTTCACCAGCGCACGCAGGGAGTTACCGTGAGCCGCGATGATCACGCGCTCGCCGCTTTTCAGGCGTGGCAGAATGGTTTCGTTCCAGTAAGGCACAACGCGATCGATGGTCAGCGCCAGGCTTTCAGTCTGTGGCAGTTCAGCATCGGTCAGTTTTGCGTAACGCGGGTCGTGGCCCGGGTAGCGCTCGTCATCTTTGGTCAGCTCTGGTGGGGTTACCGCGAAGCCGCGACGCCACTGTTTAACCTGCTCGTCACCGTATTTTTCTGCGGTTTCTGCTTTGTTCAGACCCTGCAGCGCACCGTAGTGACGCTCGTTCAGTTTCCAGGATTTCTCAACCGGCAGCCAGGCCTGATCCAGTTCGTCCAGCACGTTCCACAGGGTGTGGATGGCACGTTTCAGCACGGAGGTATAAGCAAAGTCGAAGCTGAAGCCTTCGTCTTTCAGCAGCTTACCAGCCGCTTTCGCTTCGCCAACGCCTTTCTCGGACAGGTCAACATCATACCAACCGGTAAAACGATTTTCGTTGTTCCACTGGCTTTCGCCATGACGTACCAGAACCAGCTTAGTTACAGCCATATTTTACTCCTCCAGAACAAGCATTATTCGAATGATAACAATTCTCATTATATTGCCGCGACTGAGCCGCGGGCAACGCTTAACCCTAACCATAGCGAAAATAGTGTCGCAGTGTAAGATGCTTGTGAATGAGGGGTTGTGATTTTGTCCGTAACTGGCGCTATTTTCAGCAAGGTGGGCAAAAAAAAGCCCTCCATCAGGAGGGCCGGTTTTTATTGCGCAATAAATTGATATTCCGTGACGCTGATGTACTCTTCGCCCGGGCGCAAAATGCAGTCGGGCTGCGGCCATTCCGCGTGGTTCGGGCTGTCCGGTAAGAACTCGCTTTCCAGCGCCAGGCCTTGCCAGGCACGGTACTCACCGTCTTCCCGCGCCGGGGTACCGTCGAGGAAGTTACCGGAATAGAACTGCAGGGCAGGGGCGGTGGTGTAGACCGTCATCTGCAGCTTTTCATCGGCAGACCACAGGTGCGCCGCAGGCTGGCTGAGATCACCCTCAGCATCGAGCAGGAAGGCATGATCGTAACCTTTCACCTTGCGCTGATGGTCATCCGCGAGGAAATCCTCGGCAATAGCTTTGGTGGTGCGGAAATCAAAGCTGGTGCCGTCAACCGCGTTTAACCCTTCCTGCGGGATCCCCATCTCATCAACCGGCAGATACGTCTGGGCCAGCAGTTGCAGCTTATGATTGCGCACGTCGCTACAGTCGCCGTCGAGGTTGAAGTAAGCATGGTTGGTCAGGTTGACCGGGCAGGGCTTGTCCACCGTGGCGCGGTATTCAATGGCGATCCGGTTATCATCCGTTAAGCGATAATGGACGCTCGTCTCACAGTTACCCGGGTAGCCCTGATCGCCATCCGGGGAGTGAAGGGTCAGCAGCGCTTCGCCATCGTTCTGCTTGATAATGCGCCAGCGACGCTTATCGAAGCCGTCCGGACCGCCGTGAAGCTGGTTTTCACCCTGGCTCGGCAGCAGCGTATAGCGCGTGCCGTCCAGCTCAAAGCGGCTTTTAGCGATACGGTTGGCGTAACGGCCCACCGAGGCGCCAAGGAACGCGGTTTGTTCAATGTATTGCTCAGGGGATGCGCAGCCGAGCAGGGTCTCGCGCACGCTGCCATCACGCATCGGGACGCGGGCTGACAGTAACGTGGCGCCCCAGTCCATCAGCGTTACCACCATCCCGGCGCTATTGCGCAGGGTTAACAGGCGGTACGGCAGGCCGTCAGGGGCGAGAGCAGGTGTTTCGTTTAGCACTGGCCAGCTCCTTGTGAGGCGTTGCAGACGTAGAAGGTCTCTTTGATGCCGGTTTTGGCTTCATACTGCTGTTCAACAGCCTGCTGCACTACCGGAACCAACTCTTCCGGCACCAGCGCCACCACGCAGCCACCGAAACCCCCTCCGGTCATGCGAACGCCGCCCTGTTCACCAATCGCCGCTTTCACAATCTCCACCAGGGTGTCGATCTGCGGCACGGTGATTTCGAAATCATCGCGCATGGAGGCATGGGACTCGGCCATCAGCTCACCCATACGACGCAGATCGCCTTTCTCCAGCGCCGCCGCCGCTTCCACGGTACGGGCATTTTCGGTCAGAACGTGACGAACGCGTTTCGCCACCACCGCATCCAGCTGGTGAGCCACTTTATTGAACTCAGTAAGCGAGACATCACGCAGCGCAGGCTGCTGGAAGAAGCGCGCGCCGGTTTCACACTGCTCGCGGCGGGTGTTGTACTCGCTGCCGACCAGGGTGCGTTTGAAATTACTGTTGATGATGATCACCGCCGCGCCTTTCGGCAGGCTGACTGCTTTGGTGCCCAGCGAGCGGCAGTCGATCAATAACGCGTGGCCTTTTTTACCCAGCGCCGAGATCAGCTGATCCATGATGCCGCAGTTGCAGCCGACGAACTGGTTCTCTGCTTCCTGGCCGTTAAGGGCGATTTGTGCCCCATCCAGCGGCAGATGATACAGCTGCTGGAAGACGGTGCCGACCGCCACTTCCAGTGAGGCGGATGAGCTTAAGCCCGCCCCCTGCGGCACGTTGCCGCTGATCACCAGATCCGCGCCGCCAAAATTTTTGTTGCGCTTCTGCAGGTGTTTTACCACGCCGCGAACGTAGTTCGACCACTGCTGGCTGTCATGCTCAACAATCGGCGCATCCAGCGAGAATTCGTCGATCTGGTTGTCATAATCCGCTGCCAGCACGCGTACCTTGCGGTCGTCGCGTTTCGCGCAGCTGATCACCGTCTGGTAATCAATGGCGCAGGGCAACACGAAACCGTCGTTGTAGTCGGTGTGCTCGCCGATCAGGTTAACGCGGCCAGGCGCCTGAATCGCGTGCGTGGCGGGGTAACCGAACTTTTCAGCAAACAGGGCGTGGGTTTTATCTTTCAGAGTCATTGTTATTCTCCGGATTCGCGAAAATGGACATCACTCACTGCACGCAGACGCTCTGCGGCCTGTTCAGCCGTCAGGTCACGCTGGGTCTCTGCCAGCATTTCGTATCCGACCATAAATTTACGTACGGTTGCGGAGCGCAGCAGCGGCGGATAAAAGTGGGCGTGCAGCTGCCAGTGTTGATTCTCTTCGCCATTAAACGGCGCGCCGTGCCAGCCCATGGAATAGGGGAAGGAGCACTGGAACAGATTGTCATAACGGCTGGTCAGCTTTTTCAGCGCCAGGGCCAGATCGCTGCGCTGGGCCTCGCTCAGATCGGTGATCCGCAGAACATGAGCTTTCGGCAGCAGCAGGGTTTCAAATGGCCACGCCGCCCAGTATGGCACCACGGCTAACCAGTGCTCGGTTTCCACCACGGTGCGGCTACCGTCGGCCAGTTCGCGCTGAACGTAGTCCAGCAGCATCGGCGACTGCTGCTCAGCGAAATAGGCTTTTTGCAGGCGATCTTCCCGCTCCACTTCGTTAGGCATGAAGCTGTTGGCCCACACCTGGCCGTGCGGATGGGGGTTGGAGCAACCCATCGCCGCGCCTTTATTCTCGAAGACCTGCACCCACGGATAGCTCTGCCCCAGCTCGGCGGTCTGTTCCTGCCAGGTTTTCACCACCTCGGTCAGGGCCTCAACGCTCAGTTCCGGCAGGGTTTTGCTGTGATCCGGCGAGAAGCAGATCACCCGGCTGGTGCCGCGTGCGCTTTCGCAGCGCATCAGCGGATCCTCACTCTGCGGGGCGTCCGGCGTGTCGGTCATCAGGGCGGCAAAGTCGTTAGTGAAAACGAAGGTGCCGTTGTAATCAGGGTTAACATCCCCGGTGACGCGGGTATTCCCCGGACAGAGGAAACAGTCCGGATCGTGCTGGGGCAGCGTTTGTTTCGCTGGCGTCTCCTGGGCACCCTGCCAGGGGCGTTTGGCGCGATGTGGAGAGACCAGTATCCACTGCCCGGTTAACGGATTAAAGCGACGATGTGGGTGATCGACGGGGTTAAATGGGGTCATGACAGATCCTTAGTCCGGGTAACCCTGCGGGTGGCGAGACTGCCAGCGCCAGGTATCCTGTGCCATTTCATCAAGCGTGCGCGAAACACGCCAGTTAAGCTCTTTCTCGGCCTTGCTGGCATCCGCCCAGTAGGCAGGCAGATCGCCGTCGCGACGCGGGGCAAAGTGGTAGCTCACCGGTTTGCCACAGGCGGCGCTGAAGGCGTTAACCACATCCAGCACGCTGCTGCCGACGCCCGCGCCGAGATTATAAATATGGACGCCCGGTTTATCCGCCAGCTGCTGCATGGCCGCGACGTGACCGTCGGCGAGATCCATCACATGGATGTAGTCGCGCACGCCGGTGCCGTCCGGGGTCGGGTAGTCGTTGCCGAATACCGCCAGTGAATCACGACGGCCCACCGCCACCTGAGCGATATACGGCATCAGGTTATTCGGAATACCCTGCGGATCTTCCCCCATATCCCCTGACGGATGCGCACCCACCGGGTTGAAATAACGCAGCAGGGCGATGCTCCACTCCGGCTGGGCTTTTTGAAGGTCGGTGAGGATCTGTTCCACCATCAGCTTGCTTTTGCCGTACGGACTTTGCGGCGTCCCGGTCGGGAAGCTTTCGGCATAAGGGATTTGCGGCTGGTCGCCATAGACGGTGGCCGAGGAGCTGAAGATGAAGTTTTTCACGCCCGCCGCGCGCATGGCAGAGACCAGACGCAGCGTACCGTTGACGTTGTTATCGTAATACTCCAGCGGTTTCGACACCGACTCGCCGACGGCTTTCAGCCCGGCAAAGTGGATCACGGTATCAATGGCGTGATCGTGGAGGATCTCGGTCATCAGCGCTTCGTTACGAATATCGCCTTCGACAAAGGCAGGCTGTTTACCGGCCAGACGTTCCATAACCGGCAGCACGCTGCGTTTACTGTTGCACAGGTTATCAAGGATGATGACGTCGTGGCCATTTTGCAGCAGTTGCACACAGGTATGACTTCCTATGTAACCGCTACCACCTGTTACCAGAACTCGCATATTTCGCTCCATTAGGCTTATGGTATGAGATAATCCTAGCATATCAGACAGCAGGAAAGTGTGACATGGGATAAAATAGTGGAATCGCTTACACTGCATTAAGCGCAGCAACGTTCCGGCTAAAAAAGGATTGTAAATCAAAGTGCCTGGGGTGGGATGTTGCAGGTTATCTGAAAAAGGCGGGGCATGACCCCGCCAGGGTGTCAGACCGGGCCCGTCTGGTAGTGGTAACTGTCGCCGTCAGCGACAAACTCCAGCCGATGGGTGATACAGGCGGGGGCATCTTCCGCATGGTGTGAGACAAACAGCAGCTGCGTTTCCCCTTCGCTAATCAGGACATCCACAAAGCGGCGAATCAGCTGGCGGTTGAGCGGGTCGAGCCCCTGCAAAGGTTCATCAAGGATCAGCAGGGTCGGGTGTTTCACCAGCGCGCGCGCAATCAGCGCCAGCCGCTGCTGGCCCCACGACAGACTGCTGAAGGGAGCATCCGCGACCCGGTTATCCATGCCGAGAATATCCAGCCACTGCTGCGCCAGCTTGTGCTGCTTATCGGAAACCGCCTGATAAATGCCAATGGAGTCAAAATAACCCGACAGAATGACGTTGCGCACCGTGGTGCTGACCCGGTAGTCGAGGTGCAGGCTGCTGCTGACATAGCCGATATGCTTTTTGATATCCCAGATGGTTTCGCCGCTGCCGCGACGGCGGCCAAACAGGGTTAAATCGTTGCTGTACCCCTGAGGATGATCGCCGGTAATCAGGCTCAGCAGGGTCGATTTCCCGGCGCCATTAGGGCCGACAATCTGCCAGTGCTCGCCGGGATTCACCGTCCAGCTGAGCTGGTCGAGGATTGGGCGATCGTTATACGACACCACGCCGTTATTGAGCACAATCCGCGGTTGATCCTGCGGCAGGGCATGGCGCGCGGAGGGGGCATCCGGTTCGGGCAGGGTGACGCCGTTCAGTTTTTCGCTGTGCGCCAGCTGGGCAATCAGGGCCTGGTTCAGCAGGTGCGCTTTTTCACCCACCGCCGTCAGGGTGCAATCTGCCAGCACCCCGGCGTGCTGCACAAAATCAGGGATCTCGTCAAAGCGGTTCAGGACCAGCACCAGGGTGTAACCCTGCTGATTGAGGGAGGCCAGCAGATCCGCCAGCTGCTCGCGGGATTTCACATCGAGGCCGTCGAAAGGCTCATCAAGGATCAGCAGTTCGGGCTCGGCCATCAGGGCCTGGCACAGCAGCGTTTTGCGGGTTTCACCGGTGGAGAGGTATTTAAAGCGTCGGTCGAGCAGGTGAGTGATGCCGAACTGTTCCGCCAGCTGGCGGCAGCGGACCTCGTCTTTGACCTCGTCCTGAATGATCTCAGCCGCCGTACGGCCGGTATCCTCTTCGCCGGGGCTGAGCAGGTCGGTGTTATTGCGTTGCCACTCGTCGCTGACCAGCTTTTGCAGCTGTTCGAAGGAGAGGCGAGTGAGGCGGGTAAAGGTGCTCTGGCGTTCGCCCTTCAGCAGCGTCAGCTCCCCGGCCAGCGCCCGGGCGAGGGCAGACTTGCCGCTGCCGTTACTGCCAACGAACGCCCAGCTTTCACCAGCATTGAGCGTAAAATCCGCGAGCGTGAGCGTTCGGGTATCGCTAAGACGAAACGTGCCTTGCGAAATTTGCAATGATGACATGACTTATCCCATTTTTTGCAGCAATAAGTCTCAGGGATACCCACTGTCGGCGCGAATGTCAATGCGCTTAGCACAACGTGGCGATAATCACCCGGTCAGCATTAAAATATGCCGTCGCCTCAGCACCTTCTTCTAAACCCTGGCTCTGGGTCAGGGGCAGGGTGGCGCAGAGCGTCTGGCCGTCGGGCAGGGTCATCAGCACTTCACACTGCTCGTCGCCACGATCGATATGGTTGATGATCCCCGGCAGCTGGTTATCCGCCTGCTTCGCCGTTTCATTGTCCTGAGTGATGCTGACCCAGGGCGCTTTCAGCAGCACCAGCACCTCTTTACCCTCATCCAGCCCCAGCCGCTTGCCGCTCCGGGCAGTAATCGCCGCTTTCAGGCGGGTGGAGCCGTCGGCAAGCAAGACCTCCACATGCTGTTGCACATGATCGTCGTCGCGGGCGGTAACGGTGCCAAACCACTGGTTGCGGGCGCTGGTCTGTAAAGAGAAACGCGAGATGGCACCGAGCAGGCTGTCCAGTGGCAGAGCGTCGTCATGGCTTAAGACATCGAAGGCTTTCTGTTGGATCTGCGCCAGCAGGTCATAGAGCTGGATCAGCCGCTGTCCGTAGCGCGTCAGGATCGCACCGCCGCCGCCTTTGCCGCCGGTGGCGCGATCGACCAGGGTGTGTTCGCTCAGGGTATTCATCTCGTTGATAGCATCCCAGGCGCTTTTATAGCTAATGCCGGCGTTCTTTGCTCCCTGGCTGATGGAGCCAGTCTGCGCGATCTGTTTGAGCAGGGCGATGCGGCGGGGATCGGCAAACAGTTTTTGCTGAAGACGTAGGGTGAGGAGAATTTCGGCCTGCATAACAATGTCCTGGCAAAAGGGGTATTGTGAAGGAATTCGTTTTATGCGCAAACTGTACCGCACAAAAGGGGATGTATTTCTCGCTTTTCCGGTTAGAATAAAGCATTCACATTGTCTGGAGAAAGCCATGTTAGAGTTGCTGAAAAGTCTGGTATTCGCCGTAATCATGGTGCCAGTGGTGATGGCTATCATCCTCGGTGCTATTTACGGTCTGGGTGAGGTGTTCAACATCTTTTCCAATGTCGGCCACAGAAAACAGCCGAAAAAGCAGAATTAATTTCCTGTAAAAACGCCCGGTTCCGCCGGGCGTTTTGCTCTCAAGTTTCCCCCCTCCGCGCCGATATTATTTTCGGCATCAATTTGATCTACTCACCGATCGGCACGATTTAACGCTGGGCAAACCCTGGGGTTATCGTTATATTCCTGTGTATATAACGAAACTCAAAGGAGCTAAAGATGGCACGTACATGGTTACGCTTTTTCGCAGGGGCAACGCTGACCCTCACTCTGACCGGGCATGCCCTGGCGGATGAGAGCAAAGTTACCGTCTTCGCGGCGGCCTCCCTGACGAACGCGATGCAGGATATTGCAGCGGCGTATAAAAAAGAGAAAAACGTTGAGGTGGTATCGTCGTTTGCCTCTTCCTCTACCCTGGCGCGTCAGATTGAAGCGGGCGCGCCTGCGGACCTGTTTATCTCTGCCGATCAGAAGTGGATGGATTACGCTGTCGGGAAAAAAGCGATAGATACCGCCAGTCGTGCAACCCTGCTCGGCAATAGCCTGGTGGTGGTGGTGCCAAAAACCAGCGCCCAGGGTGAGTTCACCATCAATAAAGAGACCAACTGGACCAGCCTGCTGAAAGAGGGGCGTCTGGCGGTGGGCGATCCGGAACACGTGCCGGCGGGCATTTACGCCAAAGAGGCACTGCAAAAATTGGGCGCATGGGAGACCCTGTCGCCAAAACTGGCCCCGGCAGAAGATGTGCGCGGCGCCCTGGCGCTGGTGGAGCGCAACGAAGCGCCGCTGGGGATCGTTTACGGTTCCGATGCCGTTGCCGGAAAAGGGGTGAAAGTGGTCGGGACCTTCCCGGAAGACTCGCACAAGAAAGTGGAATATCCTGTTGCCATCGTCGATGGACATAAAAACGCGACCGTCAGCGCCTTCTACGAGTATCTGAAGGGGCCGCAGGCGTCGGCAATCTTTAAACGTTACGGATTTACGACTCACGAATGATATTGACCGATCCTGAATGGCAGGCCGTGCTGCTGAGCCTGAAAGTCTCTTCCCTCGCGGTTGCATTTAGTTTGCCCTTTGGGATCTTCTTCGCCTGGTTGCTGGTCCGCTGTAAGTTCCCCGGTAAAGCGCTCCTGGACAGCGTTTTGCATCTGCCGCTGGTGCTGCCGCCAGTGGTAGTCGGCTATTTGCTGCTCATCGCCATGGGGCGCCGCGGGTTTATCGGCGAGCGTCTGTACGAATGGTTTGGCCTGAGCTTTGCCTTCAGCTGGCGCGGCGCGGTAATCGCCGCCGCGGTGATGTCATTCCCGCTGATGGTGCGGGCGATCCGCCTGGCGCTGGAGGGGGTGGATATGAAGCTTGAGCAGGCCGCCCGCACGCTGGGGGCCGGGCGCTGGCGGGTGTTTCTGACCATCACGCTTCCCCTGACGCTGCCGGGCATTATTGTCGGCACCGTGCTGGCCTTTGCCCGCTCGCTGGGGGAGTTTGGCGCGACCATCACCTTTGTCTCCAATATTCCCGGCGAAACCCGCACCCTCCCGTCGGCGATGTATACCCTGATTCAGACCCCCGGTGGCGAAGGAGCCGCCGCGCGTCTGTGTATTATCTCCATTGTGCTGGCGATGGTGTCGCTGCTGGTGTCGGAGTGGCTGGCCCGTGTAAGTCGTGAACGGATGGGGAACTGACCATGCTGGAACTCAATTTCACCCAGACCCTGGGCGAGCACTGCCTGACCCTCAACGAAACCCTCCCTGCCAGCGGGATCACCGCCATTTTTGGCGTCTCCGGGGCGGGGAAGACCTCGCTGATCAACGCCATCAGCGGCCTGACCCGGCCCCAGTCTGGCCGCATCGTGCTCAACGACCGGGTGCTGAACGACGTCGAAAAGCGCATTTACCTGACCCCGGAAAAGCGCCGGATTGGCTATGTCTTCCAGGATGCGCGGCTGTTCCCCCACTATAAAGTACTGGGCAACCTGCGTTACGGCATGGCGAAAAGCATGGCCGGACAGTTCGATAAGCTAGTGGCCCTGCTGGGCATTGAACACCTGCTTGACCGGCTGCCGTCATCGCTGTCGGGTGGAGAAAAACAGCGCGTGGCGATAGGCCGGGCGCTGCTCACCGCCCCGGAATTGCTGCTGCTGGACGAACCGCTGGCGTCGCTCGACATTCCCCGCAAGCGTGAGCTACTGCCATATCTGCAGCGCCTGGCGCGCGAAATCAATATCCCGATGCTGTATGTCAGCCACTCGCTGGATGAGATCCTGCATCTGGCCGATAAGGTGTTGGTGCTGGAGAACGGCAGCGTGAAGGCGTTCGGTAATCTGGAAGAGGTGTGGGGCAGCAGCGTGATGCATCCCTGGCTGCCGCCGGAGCAGCAGAGCAGCATTATGAAGGTGAGCGTGCTGGAGCACCATCCTCACTACGCCATGACCGCCCTGGCGATTGGCGATCAGCATGTCTGGGTTAATAAGCTGGATAAACCGCTGCACACTAACCTGCGCATTCGCATTCAGGCGTCGGATGTTTCGCTGGTGCTGCAGCCGCCGTTACAGAGCAGCATCCGTAACATTCTGCGCGCCAAAGTGGCCCAATGTTACGACGATAATGGTCAGGTTGAGGTCCAGCTGGAAATCGGCAGCCGCACGCTGTGGGCGCGCATCAGCCCGTGGGCCAGGGATGAACTGGGGATCAAACCTGGCCTCTGGCTCTACGCGCAGATCAAGAGCGTGTCGATCACCACCTGATCACACCAGATGGGTATAGATGAATTGCGCGATGCTGTCAGTGGTGTTGTCGCCAATCACGATCCTGGCGCGTGCTTTGACGGCGTCGTCCGCATTCCCCATCGCCACCCCGGTCCCGGCCGCTTCCAGCATACTGATGTCATTGTAATTATCGCCAAAGGCAATGACATCCTTCATTGACCCGCCGATGGATTCCACATACTGCGCCAGGCGTTTGCCTTTGCTATTGCCTTTGCGGGCGATATCCACCTGATCGTGCCAGGACCATTCGCACTCCAGGCCCAGCGTCTGCTCCACGTGTTTAGCGAAGGCGTTCAGCTTAGTGGTGTCTTCATCGGTGAGGGCGAATTTCCAGATGGCGTTAACCTCCCGGGCCGCCTGCGCCAGCGACGGCACCTGAGTGAACACCGGACGCTGCGCTTCCGGCAGTGACAGCGCCCAGTTGCTGGTGCGGATCACGTGGCCGGTCGGGCGTTCGTAAAGCATCGCGTCGTCGACATACATCAGGCCGTGAATGGCGTGTTCATCGAGCAGATCAATCAGTTGCAGCGCCTGGGGAACCGGCAGCGGATCGGCCTGCAGAACCTTTTTTGCTTGATAATCATACAAATAGGTGCCATTACAACAAATTGCAGGTGTATCCAGCGCCAGTGCCTGATAAAAAGGATGAATCGCAACATGATGACGACCGGTCACGATGAGGAGCTGGTATCCCACTTCCTGGGCACGTTTCAGTGCCTCAAGCGAAGAGGGGAGCAGGGTTTTTTGCGGGGTTAACAGCGTACCGTCTAAATCCAGTGCAATCACACGCGAGGTCATTTGATCTTCCGGGTTAATGTTGAAAGGGCAGAATGAGCAGATGGTACACCGCGCAACTAACGCTGCAAAATTCCTGGTTAAAATTCAGCATTCACCGTTAAAAAAGACTATCCTGGTACATTACTTTTACGCGCAGTGAGGAAAGGAGCATTCATGAAACAAACCGTTTATACCGCCAGTCCTGAAAGCCAGCAGATCCATGTCTGGCGTCTGAATCCCGAAGGTACACTCACCCTGGTTCAGGTCGTCGATGTTCCCGGCCAGGTTCAGCCGATGGCGATCAGCCCGGATAAACGTTTCCTGTATGTGGGTGTGCGCCCGGAATTCCGGGTGCTCGCGTACCGTATCTCTCCTGACGATGGCGCCCTGACCTGGACGGCCGAAGCGGCCCTGCCGGGTAGCCCGACCCATATCTCAACCGATCTGCAGGGGCGTTTTATCTTTAGCGGCTCTTACAACGCCGGCTGCGTCAGCGTGACCCGCCTGGATGACGGCATTCCGACGGAGACCGTTGAGGTGGTTGAAGGCCTGGAAGGGTGCCACTCGGCTAACATCTCCCCGGATAACCGCACCCTGTGGGTACCGGCGCTGAAACAGGATCGTATCTGCCTGTTTACGCTGGGTGATGACGGCAAGCTGGCGGCGCAAACGCCAGCGGAAGTGACCACCGTTGAAGGCGCGGGTCCACGTCATATGGCGTTCCACCCGAACCAGCAATTTGCCTACGTGGTGAACGAGCTGAACTGCTCGGTGGACGTCTGGGCGCTGCGCGATCCGCACGGCAATATCGAGTGTGTGCAGACCCTGGACATGATGCCAGCAGACTTCACCGACACGCGCTGGGGGGCGGATATCCACATTACGCCTGACGGACGCCATCTCTATACCTGCGACCGTACTTCCAGCCTGATCACCATCTTCAGCATCTCGGAAGATGGTAGCGTGCTGGCCATTGAAGGCTTCCAGCCGACCGAGACTCAGCCGCGCGGCTTTAACGTCGATCACAGCGGTAAGTTCCTGATTGCGGCAGGGCAAAAATCGCACCATATCGCGCTGTATGAGATTCAGGGCGAGCAGGGGCTGCTGGAAGAGAAGGGACGTTACGCCGTCGGCCAGGGGCCAATGTGGGTGGTGGTTAACGCGCACTAAGATGGATGAAATAAAAAAACCTCGCACATGCGAGGTTTTTTTATGCCCGGTGGTAGCCGGGTGAGCACATCGGAAACACCAACCTCAACATAGTAATCCCGGCTTGAGGCTATGTAAAATTAACCTACAGCAACAGAATGGGTTGAACCGCTGAGTTAACTGTTATCATACTGAAAAATAATAATATTTCCCGTTATCTGAACAAATTCTTAATCTGCGTGAAACTGTTTTTATATACAGTTATCAGAGATTACAATGTTGCCGTTGGTTCGATGTGAGCAGTTCCGCAAATCAGGTTTCTTTTAAGTCCTGGCTGGCGGGTGGTGCCGTCAGTGCCTTAACTGTGGAGCACATCGGTAACACCAACGCCCACTGGTGACAGGCAGCGGAAAGGTAAGTCAGTGGAAGTGCTCCTGACCAAAGGAGTGGCGTATGAGCAGTATGGGATGGGTAATTCTGTTCCTGCAACTCATGGTAGCAGTATTGCAACTGCTGGATGCGTATCTTAAGACCGGTGCCTGACGTGCCCAGCCGCAGCATCAAGGGGGATTCACTCCCCCTTTTTGCTAAAATCTTACTGCTTCGGCTCTGCGATCACTTTGCTGCCCACACCGCGATTGTTGTATTCCCACATGCGGTTGAAGTTAGCCTCGTTGAGGTTACGCTGCACGTTGCCTTTGTCATCCACCGCACCGGTATTACCCGCGTACGGACGCTGAGAGACAGCCGCGTTGCCCCATGGTTTTGCCATGTTGAAGCCTTCGTTGATCACGCTGTCGCGGATCACCACCTGGCCGTTAGTGGCAGAATCCACATCCAGCGAGCGGCCCAGCTGTGCCACACCGTCACCCATTGCGGTAAAGCGGCTGTTCACCGCCAGGAAGCCGTAGAACATGTTCGACAGGGTGGCTGGCGCAAAGACATAGCCTTCCTGTTGGGTACGGCTGTTCATCACGCGGAAATCGGTGTTATCAAACACCACGGCACCGCGCCCGGAGACAATATCCACATCGCCTTCGATGTAGCTGTTGGTGACCAGGGTACGGGTGATGCGGTTGTTTTTCAGGGTGTTCTCAACGCCACTGTTGGTGACGAAGAAGGTGTTCTGACGACCCAGAATATTCACCTTGTCGATCTGCACCTGATCGCCATCGCTGCGCAGGGCTACCGCCTGGTGGTTACCGGCATCAACACTGTCACCCAGATTGTTTTCAATCGTCAGGTTCTGCAGCTGCAGGCCGTTGTTCTGCGACCAGAAGACCGCAGAACACATCACGCCAACGGTGGCGCTGTGCTTGCTCTGGCAACGGTCAAACATGTACCAGGCCGGTTTACCCGGCATGTATTTACCGCCCGGGTTAACCAGACGACGCCAGGTGGCGGTATCGATTTCGGAGTCGATTGCCAGACCAATTTTCACATCAATTGGTTTTTCGCCCGTACCGTACAGGGTCACGCTACCTGGTGCGGCAGGCACATACACGGTGCCTTCGTATTCGCCTGGTAAAATGGCGATGTACTGACGGGAGCTGCTGTGCTTAGCAATGGCTGCGTCAACCGCCGCCTGAATGGTGGTATGCGTAACACCCTGGGTTCCCGCCGGGCCAACCACAAAGTTTGGCTGCGCAGGCAGTCGAATAGCGTAAGGGCTCCAGGGCGTCGCGTTAGGATCCATGGCCGTGAAGTAGCGAGCCTGCTGGAAGTTTTTCGCTTCTTCGGCAGAAAGGATCGGGCGGGAGGCCGTGCCAGGGGCAGCCTGCTCTGAAGGCAGTTGATCCGGCGGAGTAGAGCTGCACGCAGACAACGTCACGCCAAATGCGAGCGCCAGCGCCAGACGAGAAATCCTGGAAATGTTCAAGGGAAAGCTCCTGCTAAGCATATCAATAGGGGGATAACCGAAATAGCCTGCTTTTTTATACTAAGTTGAGCGAAACGGGAAGATGAAAAGGCAAAAAGTTACTTTTTATTCCCGCGCTTAGCGGGAAAGTTGTCACAAATAAATAACAATTTCGGTAAAGGCGATTGACAGGGCGACGGGAATGAAAATAAATGTCTATACAACTCATGACAAGCGGAAGCCCGATGCTGCAACTTCATCCCGACGACGTAGTCTGGCGTAACCTGCGCCTCGCGACCCTGGATCCCGACCACGGCACACCTTATGGCCTGCTGGAGAACCGGGCGTTAATTGTGCGCGGTGAGACCATTTTGTCGATCGTACCTGACGCCGACCTCCCTCAGGATCTTCCCATTGCCATCAATTTACAGGGGCGGCTGGTCACGCCGGGCCTGATCGACTGCCACACCCACCTGGTGTTTGGTGGCGACCGGGCCGCCGAGTGGGAGCAGCGGCTGAACGGCGTCTCCTATCAGACCATCAGCGCCCAGGGCGGCGGGATTAACGCCACGGTGGCCGCCACCCGGGAGAGCACGCCTGAACAGCTTGAGCAGCTGGCGCAACAGCGTTTACAGCGGCTGATGCGCGAAGGGGTCACCACTATCGAAATCAAATCCGGTTACGGCCTCAACGACGAAACGGAAGAGAAGATGCTGCGCGTGGCCCAGCGTCTGGCTCAGACCAACCCCATTGAGATCAGCCCGACGCTGCTGGCCGCCCACGCCGTGCCGAAAGAGTATCGTCAGGATCCGGATGCGTACATCGCCCACGTGTGCCAGCACACCCTGCCTGCACTATGGGAGAAAGGGCTTTTCGAGGCCGTGGATGTCTTCTGCGAGAACGTCGGGTTCACCCCTGAACAGAGCGAGCGGGTATTCCAGGCGGCTCAGACCCTTGGGATCCCGATTAAAGGCCATGTCGAGCAGCTCTCAAATCTCGGCGGCACCGCGCTGGTAAGTCGCTACCACGGGTGGTCTGCCGATCACATTGAGTATCTTGATGAGGCCGGGGTGAACGCGATAGCACAGAGCGGCACCGTGGCGGTGCTCCTGCCCGGGGCGTTCTATTTCTTACAGGAGCGCCAGCGTCCGCCGGTTGCTCTGTTGCGTCAGCAGGGGGTGCCGATGGCGGTCGCCACGGATTACAACCCCGGCACCAGCCCCTTTGCCAGCCTGCATCTGGCGATGAACATGGCCTGCGTGCAGTTTGGTTTAACCCCGGAAGAGGCGTGGGCAGGGGTGACCCGGCACGCCGCTCAGGCGTTGGGTCGTGGCGCAACGCACGGCCAGCTAAAGGCCGGTTTTGTCGCGGATCTGGCGATCTGGGATGCCAAAAGTCCGGTGGAGATGGTGTATGAGCCGGGTCGAAATCCGCTTTATCAGCGCGTATTCAGAGGAATAGTACAATGAACCTGTGGCAGCCGGTTTCACCTGACATCTGGCAGGGGCGCGACGACAGCAGCGAGGCCAGCAACGCGCTGCGCCTGTTCCAGACCGTGCAGCGTAGCGATACGCCAACGCCGTCCGGGGAAGGCATCGCCCTGATCGGCTTCGCCTGTGACGAAGGGGTCCGACGCAATCAGGGCCGGACCGGTGCCGCCGGGGCCCCGGACGTGTTACGTCGTGCGCTGGGAAATATGGCCAGCCATCAGAGCCACGCGCGACTGACCGACATGGGCAATATTTGCGTCGAAGGGGAGGCGCTGGAGGCCGCCCAGCAGGCGCTGAGCGAGGCGGTCACCACCTGCCAGCAGGCCGGCATGCGCACCCTGGTGTTTGGCGGCGGGCATGAGACCGCCTGGGCCCACGGCCGCGGCGTACTGGATGCCTTTCCCGGCGAGCGGGTGGTGATTATCAACCTCGATGCGCATCTCGATCTGCGACATGCCAGCCAGGCGACCTCCGGGACGCCGTTCCGCCAGCTGGCGCTGTACTGCGCCGAACAGCAGCGTGAGTTTCACTATGCCTGCCTCGGCGTCAGCCGGGCGGCCAATACCCGGGCGCTGTGGGATGAAGCGGCCCGACTTAACGTCACTCTGGTGGAAGATCTTGACTTCCAGCAGCAGGCGCTGCCGGTGCTGGAAAGCACCCTCAGTCATGCCGATCGGGTCTATCTCACCATCGACCTCGACGTGATGCCTGCCGGGGAGATGCCCGCCGTGTCGGCACCTGCCGCACTGGGGGTTCCAGCCCGGGATCTGCTCCCGGTCATCGAGCGAATCTGTCGCAGCGGCAAACTGCAGGCGGCAGATCTGGTGGAATTGAACCCCGGTTTTGACCGCGACGGCCAGGGAGCGAAGCTCGCCGCCCGACTGGCCTGGCAAATAGCTCACTGGTGGGCGTAAAGCCTGTATATACTCGACTTTTTATCACGGCTTAAGGAATTGCTATGTTCTCTCGCGCCCCGCAGCAGCAGGCCAACACGCCAGCCCCTTTCTATGAAAAGGTCAAACAGGCGATCAGCCATCAGATCGCCACCGGCGTCTGGCGTCCGCACGATCGCATCCCGTCCGAGGCAGAGCTGGTGGCGCAGTTCGGCTTTAGCCGGATGACCATCAACCGCGCGCTGCGGGAGCTGACCGACGAGGGACTACTGGTGCGTCTGCAGGGGGTGGGCACCTTTGTGGCCGAGCCGAAAGGGCAGTCGGCGCTGTTTGAAATTCGCAGCATTGCCGACGAGATTGCCTCCCGCAACCATCAGCATCGTTGTGAGGTGCAGTTCCTCGAAGAGACCCAGGCCAGCGCCGCACAGGCGACGGCGTTGAACGTCAAAGAGGGAACACGCATCTTTCACTCCCTTATGCTGCACTATGAAAACGACACCCCGGTGCAGATCGAAGATCGCTGCGTCAATGCCGCGCTGGTGCCGGATTACCTGCTTCAGGACTACACCGCCACCACGCCCCACGCTTATCTGTCGCTGGTCGCGCCGCTGACGGAAGGGGAGCATATCGTTGAGGCGGTGCGCGCCACCCCGCAGGAGTGCGAGTTGCTGCGCATAAAAGAGCAGGATCCTTGCCTGCTGATCCACCGCCGTACCTGGTCAGCCTCGCACATTGTGTCCCACGCCAGGCTGCTGTTCCCGGGTAACCGCTACCGGCTGCAGGGCCATTTCATGTCATAAGCTAAAAGCGTGATTGCTGACGCAATATAACAAAAATGTATCGAAATTGTTAAAACCATCCTTGTGTGCACTTGTCTATACAAGTATATCTTACTGTATATTCTGTCCCCAATGAGGAGCACACAATGTCGTCAGGAAAGTATCGCCAGCAAGAGATCCGCGCCCCCCGTGGCACCACGTTAACGGCCAAAAGCTGGCTCACCGAAGCCCCGCTGCGCATGTTGATGAACAACCTCGATCCCGACGTGGCGGAAAACCCGAATGAGCTGGTGGTGTATGGCGGGATTGGCCGCGCGGCGCGCAACTGGGCCTGCTATGACGCCATTGTCAAATCCCTCACCGAACTGGAAAACGACGAAACCCTGCTGGTGCAGTCCGGCAAACCGGTCGGCGTATTCAAAACTCACGAGAACGCCCCGCGGGTGCTGATCGCCAACTCCAACCTGGTGCCGCACTGGGCCACCTGGGAACACTTTAACGAGCTGGATGCGAAGGGGCTGGCGATGTATGGCCAGATGACCGCCGGGAGCTGGATCTACATCGGCAGCCAGGGCATCGTCCAGGGTACTTACGAGACCTTTGTCGAGGCCGGTCGTCAGCACTATAACGGCTCCCTGAAAGGGCGTTGGGTACTGACCGCGGGCTTGGGCGGTATGGGCGGCGCACAGCCGCTGGCGGCGACCCTGGCGGGGGCTTGCTCCCTGAACATTGAGTGCCAGCAGAGCCGCATCGATTTCCGTCTCCGCACCCGTTACGTCGACGAACAGGCCGACTCCCTGGATGACGCCCTGGCGCGCATTAACAAATACACCCAGCAGGGCAAAGCGGTCTCGATTGCCCTCTGCGGTAACGCAGCCGATATCCTGCCGGAAATGGTGGCCCGCGGCGTGCGTCCGGACCTGGTCACCGACCAGACCAGTGCCCACGATCCGCTCCACGGCTACCTGCCAAAAGGCTGGAGCTGGGAAGCGTACCAGCAGAAAGCGCAGCAGGATCCGGATGGCACCGTGCTGGCGGCGAAGCGTTCGATGGCCGAGCACGTCAACGCGATGCTGGCCTTCAGCCAGCAGGGTGTCCCGACCTTTGATTACGGCAACAACATCCGCCAGATGGCGAAAGAGATGGGCGTCACCAACGCCTTTGACTTCCCGGGCTTTGTTCCCGCCTATATCCGTCCGCTGTTCTGCCGTGGGATCGGCCCGTTCCGCTGGGTGGCGCTCTCCGGTGATCCGGAAGACATCTACAAAACTGACGCCAAAGTGAAAGAGATTGTCGCCGATGATGAGCATCTGCATCACTGGCTGGATATGGCCCGGGAGCGTATTAGCTTCCAGGGGCTGCCGGCGCGTATCTGCTGGGTCGGGCTGGAGTGGCGCCAGAAGCTGGGCCTGGCCTTTAACGAAATGGTCCGCAGGGGCGAAGTCTCCGCGCCGATCGTCATCGGTCGTGACCATCTCGACTCCGGCTCGGTAGCCAGTCCGAACCGCGAAACCGAAGCGATGCAGGATGGCTCAGACGCGGTCTCCGACTGGCCGTTGCTGAACGCGCTGCTCAACACCGCGAGCGGCGCGACCTGGGTCTCGCTGCACCACGGCGGCGGCGTCGGGATGGGCTTCTCCCAGCATGCCGGGATGGTGATCGTCTGCGACGGCACCGATGAAGCTGCGGCGCGTATTGCCCGCGTTCTGCACAACGATCCGGCGACAGGCGTAATGCGCCATGCGGATGCCGGGTATGACATTGCTATCGACTGCGCGAAAGAGCAGGGCCTGAACCTGCCGATGATCGCTGCGACACAAGGAAAGCACTGATGAACGCCTTAACCCTGACCCCCGGTACCCTGACGCTGGCCCAGTTGCGCCAGGTCTGGCAACAGCCGCTCCAGCTGACGCTCGACGAGTCGGCCCACAAGGCGATTAACGACAGCGTCGCCTGCGTTGAAGCAATAGTGGCCGAAGGTCGCACCGCCTACGGGATCAACACCGGTTTTGGCCTGCTGGCGCAGACGCGCATCGCCACCCATGACCTGGAAAATCTGCAACGTTCGCTGGTGCTGTCCCACGCGGCGGGCGTTGGCGAGCCGCTGGACGACGACATTGTGCGCCTGATGATGGTGCTGAAGATTAACAGCCTGGCGCGCGGTTTCTCCGGCATCCGCCTGAGCGTGATTCAGGCCTTGATTGCTATGGTCAATGCCGGAGTGTACCCGTGGATCCCGGCCAAAGGCTCGGTCGGTGCTTCCGGAGACCTGGCCCCGCTGGCGCACATGTCCCTGACCCTGCTCGGGGAGGGCAAAGCCCGCTACCGTGGGGAATGGTTACCGGCGGCCACCGCCCTGCAAAAAGCGGGTCTGGCTCCGGTGACGCTGGCGGCGAAAGAGGGGCTGGCACTGCTGAATGGTACTCAGGCCTCCACCGCCTTTGCCCTGCGCGGCCTGTTTGAAGCCGAAGATCTGTTTGCCTCGGCGATAGTCTGCGGGGCGCTGACCACCGAAGCGGTGCTCGGCTCCCGCCGTCCGTTCGATGCCCGTATCCACGAGGTGCGCGGCCAGCGCGGGCAGATCGATGCCGCGGCGCTGTACCGCCACGTCCTGACCGACACCAGCGCCATTGCCGAGTCGCATCACAACTGCGACAAGGTGCAGGACCCGTACTCCCTGCGCTGTCAGCCGCAGGTGATGGGGGCCTGTCTGACCCAGATGCGGCAGGTGGCGGAGGTGCTGCTGGTGGAATCCAACGCCGTTTCCGATAACCCGCTGGTGTTTGCCGCCGAAAATGAGGTGGTATCCGGGGGCAACTTCCACGCCGAGCCGGTGGCGATGGCGGCGGATAATCTGGCCCTGGCAATTGCCGAGATCGGCGCGCTGTCGGAGCGCCGTATCGCCCTGATGATGGATAAACACATGTCGCAGCTGCCGCCGTTCCTGGTGCGCAACGGCGGGGTTAACTCCGGGTTTATGATTGCCCAGGTCACCGCCGCCGCGCTGGCGAGTGAGAACAAGGCTCTGTCGCACCCGCACAGCGTGGACAGCCTGCCGACCTCGGCGAATCAGGAAGATCATGTCTCGATGGCCCCTGCGGCAGGTCGCCGTTTGTGGGAGATGGCGGGCAACACCCGCGGGGTGCTGGCGGTGGAGTGGCTGGCGGCCTGTCAGGGAGCGGATCTGCGCGATGGCCTGACCTCCAGCCCGCTGCTGGAGCAGGCGCGGCATATCCTGCGGGAGCAAGTGGCGCATTACGATGACGACCGCTTCTTTGCCCCGGATATCGAGGCGGCGATTAGCCTATTGAATAAAGGCAGTCTGGTCGGGTTGTTACCGGCTTTCCTGTAAAAACACGCCCGGTGGCGCTGCGCTTACCGGGCCTACAAAACCGCCACCCGGCGGTTTTTTTACGAATACATCGCCGTAATCGACGCGCTGCCCAGGGTGTGGAAATGGACGTTAAAGCCCACCATCGCGCCGCTTGCCTCTTCATCCACCTCGATGCTCTCCACATTCAGCGCATGCACCGTGAAGATATAGCGATGGGTTTCGCCTTTCGGCGGGGCCGCGCCGCCGTATCCCGCTTTGCCAAAATCGGTGCGGGTCTGCACCGCCCCATCCGGCAGCGCCACCAGCGAGGAGCCGGAGCCCTGCGGCAGCACCCGGGTATCGGCAGGCAGATTGGCAACCACCCAGTGCCACCAGCCGGAGCCGGTAGGGGCATCCGGATCGTAGCAGGTCACGACAAAGCTTTTGGTGCCCGACGGCACCTCGTCCCACGCCAGATGCGGGGAGATGTTATCCCCCTCGTAACCCATGCCGTTAAACACATGACGCAGCGGGAGTTTATCGCCGTCGCGCAGATCCTGACTGATAAGTTTCATCCTGTTTCTCCGTAATGAGCTCTGCCAGAAGTGTAACCCATAAACTAACGCGTAAAGTGCGCAGGCGCCTGAACCGCATCCACCACCGCCCGGGTCAGTTTGCTGAGCTGGTCCGGCCGAATCACATACGGCGGCATCAGATAGATTAACCTGCCGAACGGCCGCACCCAGACGCCGCGCGCCACGAAGAAACGTTGCAGCGCCGCCATGTTCACCGGATGGGTTGTCTCGACGACGCCGATAGCCCCCAGCACCCGCACATCGGCGACAAACTCTGAATCCCGCGCCGCGGCCAGCTCCTCCTGCAACTGGGCTTCGATGGCGGCCACCTGATCCTGCCACTCGCCGCTCTCCAGCAACGCCAGGCTCTCGCTGGCGACCGCACAGGCCAGCGGGTTGCCCATAAAGGTCGGGCCGTGCATAAAGCAGCCCGCTTCGCCGTTGCTGATGGTCTCCGCCACCTGGCGGGTGGTGAGGGTAGCCGACATCGTCATGGTGCCCCCGGTCAGGGCTTTGCCGAGACAGAGAATATCCGGGGTGATGCCCGCATGCTCGCAGGCGAACAGCTTGCCGGTGCGCCCGAAGCCGGTGGCAATCTCATCGGCAATCAGCAGGATGCCCTCGCGATCGCACATCCTGCGAATACGCCTCAGCCACTCGGGATGGTACATGCGCATCCCGCCCGCGCCCTGCACGATGGGCTCAAGGATCACCGCCGCAATCTCATGACGGTGGGCGGCCATCAGGCGGGCAAAGCCGACTATGTCCATCTCATCCCACGCGCCGTCAAAGCGGCTCTGCGGTGCCGGGGCGAAGAGGTTTTCCGGCAGATAGCCTTTCCACAGGCTGTGCATCGAGTTGTCGGGATCGCACACCGACATCGCCCCGAAGGTATCGCCGTGGTAGCCGTTGCGGAAGGTGATAAACCGCTGGCGGCTTTCGCCCTTCGCGTGCCAGTACTGCAGGGCCATTTTCATCGCCACTTCCACCGCCACCGAGCCGGAATCGGCCAGGAAGACGCACTCCAGCGCCTCGGGGGTCATCGCCACCAGCCGACGACTGAGATCCACTGCCGGTTGATGGGTGATCCCGCCGAACATCACGTGCGACATGCGGTCAATCTGGGCTTTCATCGCTGCGTTGAGCCGGGGGTGGTTGTAGCCGTGAATGGCCGCCCACCAGGAGGACATGCCGTCCACCAGCTGTTCGCCGCTGGCCAGGGTCAGCTCGCAGCCGTGCGCTTCCGCCACCGGATAGACCGGCAGGGGCTGGGTCATGGAGGTGTAGGGATGCCAGATGTGTTGCCGATCGAAGGCGAGATCGTCCGTTGTCATAATCGACTTGTAAACCATTTTGAAAACATTTAGGTTTACGAGTATAAACCGAACCCATCCTGAACTAAACCCCTTTGGAGACGCCCCATGGCTCACCAGGCTCGCTGGACATTGTCGCAAGTCACTGCATTATTTGAAAAACCCCTGCTTGAACTGCTGTTTGACGCGCAGCAGATCCACCGTCAGCACTTCGACCCGCAGCAGGTTCAGGTCAGCACCCTGCTGTCGATCAAGACCGGGGCCTGCCCGGAAGATTGCAAATACTGCCCGCAAAGCGCGCGCTACAAAACCGGTCTCGAGTCCGAACGCCTGATGGAGGTGGAGCAGGTGCTGGAGTCGGCCCGTCAGGCGAAAAACGCTGGTTCGACCCGCTTCTGCATGGGCGCGGCGTGGAAAAACCCGCACGAGCGCGACATGCCGTATCTCGAGCAGATGGTGCAGGGCGTGAAGGCGATGGGCCTCGAAGCCTGTATGACCCTCGGCACGCTGGATGACCATCAGGCCCAGCGTCTGGCTTCGGCGGGGCTGGATTACTACAACCACAACCTCGACACCTCCCCGGAGTTCTACGGCAACATCATCACCACCCGTACCTATCAGGAGCGCCTGGACACGCTGGACAAAGTGCGCGATGCGGGGATTAAGGTCTGCTCGGGCGGGATTGTCGGCTTAGGCGAAACGGTGACCGATCGCGCCGGTCTGCTGCTGCAGCTGGCGAACCTGCCGACCCCGCCGGAGAGCGTGCCGATCAACATGCTGGTGAAGGTCAAGGGCACTCCGCTGGCGGACAACGACGACGTCGACGCCTTTGATTTTATCCGCACCATTGCGGTGGCACGGGTGATGATGCCAACCTCGTTCGTGCGCCTCTCGGCGGGCCGCGAGCAGATGAACGAGCAGACCCAGGCGATGTGCTTTATGGCCGGGGCTAACTCCATCTTCTACGGCTGCAAGCTGCTCACCACCCCGAACCCGGAAGAGGACAAGGACGTGCAGCTGTTCCGCAAGCTGGGGCTGAATCCGCAGCAGACCGCGGTGCTGACCGGGGATAACGAGCAGCAGCACCAGCTCGAACAGCAGCTTTTCAACGCCGATACCGACCAGTTCTATAACGCGGCGACGGTATGACCTGGCAACAACGCATTGATGCCGCCCTCGACGCACGCCGGGCGGCAGAAGCCCTGCGTGTGCGCACCCCGGTGGAGAACGGCGCCGGGCGCTTTCTCATCCGTGAGCAACGGCGGTACTGCAACTTTTCGAGCAATGACTATCTCGGTCTGAGCCAGCACTCTGAGATTATCCGCGCCTGGCAGCAGGGTGCGGAGCAGTACGGGGTGGGCAGCGGCGGCTCCGGCCACGTCAGCGGCTACACCCACGCGCATCAGGCC
Organism: Leclercia tamurae; assembly: GCF_025566055.1. Classification (GTDB taxonomy): domain Bacteria; phylum Pseudomonadota; class Gammaproteobacteria; order Enterobacterales; family Enterobacteriaceae; genus Enterobacter; species Enterobacter tamurae. Next base: position 219,612 of record NZ_JAMHKS010000077.1, on the reverse strand, counting down.
CTGGAGGAGCACCTTGCCGGGTGGCTCGGCTATCCGCGCGCGCTGCTGTTTATCTCCGGCTTTGCCGCCAATCAGGCGCTGATTGCCGCCCTGACCAGCAAAGAGGATCGCATTGTCGCCGACCGCTTAAGCCACGCCTCGCTGCTGGAAGCCGCCAGCCATAGCCCGGCCCAACTCAGGCGCTTTGCCCATAACGATGTCGCCCAGTTGGACTCGCTGCTGGATAAACCCTGCGACGGACAACAGCTGGTAGTGACCGAGGGGATCTTCAGCATGGACGGCGACAGCGCCCCGCTGGGTGTGATTCATGCGGCGGCCCAGCGGCAGGGCAGCTGGCTGCTGGTGGACGATGCCCACGGCATCGGCGTCACCGGGCCAGAGGGGCGCGGAAGCGCCGCCAGCCAGGGCGTTAAGCCGGAGCTGCTGGTGGTGACCTTTGGCAAAGGTGTCGGGGTCAGCGGGGCGGCAGTGCTGTGCAGCGACGCCGTTGCTGACTACCTGCTGCAGTTCGCCCGACATCTGATCTACAGCACCAGCATGCCGCCTGCCCAGGCGGTGGCGCTACTGGTGGCGTTTAACGTTATTCGCAGCGACGAGGGCGACACGCGTCGGCAGCGGCTGGCCGCCCTTATCAGCCAGTTCCGCGCGGGCGTACGCGATCTGCCGGTACAGATTACCGCCTCGCAGAGCGCCATTCAGCCGCTGATTGTCGGCGAAAACGCGCGCGCCCTGCACCTGGCGCAGAGGCTCAGAGAGCAGGGGATCTGGGTAACCGCCATTCGTCCACCCACCGTCCCGGCGGGCACGGCGCGCCTGCGCCTGACCCTGACGGCGGCCCATCAACCGGCGGATATCACCGCGTTACTGGAGGCGCTGCATGTCGCAGGTGAATAAACAGGCGATTGCCGCCGCCTTCGGCCGGGCGGCGCAGAGTTATTCCCGCCACGATGCACTCCAGCGGCAAAGTGCCGACGGGCTGCGAGCCCTGCTAGCAGATAACACCTTTGCCAGCGTGCTGGATGCTGGCTGCGGCCCGGGGAGCAACAGCCTGGCATGGCGCCAGACCGGGAGCGTGGTGACGGCGATGGATCTCAGTGCTCCGATGCTGGAGGAAGCGCGCCGCAACCAGGTCGCCGAAAGCTATCTGCAGGCCGATATCGAAGCCATTCCGTTGGCCGATGCGCAGTTCAGCCTGGTCTGGAGCCATCTGGCGGTGCAGTGGTGCGCCAGCCTGCCCCGGGCGCTGGCCGAGCTCTACCGGGTGACGCAGCCGGGGGGTAAGGTGGCATTCACCACGCTGCTCAACGGCTCGCTGCCGGAGCTGAATCAGGCCTGGCAGGCAGTGGACACCCAGTCGCACGCCAACCGCTTTCTGACCGGGCAGCAGGTGAACGATGCCCTCTCCGGCTGGCAATACCGCTGTGCGGTTCAGACCGTCACCCTGCTGTTTGACGATGCGCTCAGCGCCATGCACTCCCTGAAGGGGATCGGCGCCACCCATCTGCACGCCGGGCGGGCCGATAAGCCGTTAACCCGCGGCCAGCTGCAGCAGCTGGCGCAGGCCTGGCCTCAGCAGGCGGGAAAATTCCCGCTCTCTTATCAACTTTTTCATGGAATTATCGCACGTGACTGAACGTTATTTTGTCACCGGTACCGACACTGAAGTCGGTAAAACCGTCGCCAGCACCGCCCTGTTACAGGCCGCACGAGCGCTGGGCCGCAACACCGCTGGCTACAAACCGGTGGCCTCCGGCAGCGAGATGACTGCGCAGGGGCTGCGCAACAGTGATGCTCTGGCATTACAGCGCAACAGCAGCCTGGCCCTGAGCTACCCGGCCGTAAACCCCTATACCTTCGCCGAGCCCACGTCGCCGCATATCGTCAGCGCCGACGAGCAGCGGCCCATTGAGTTTGCCACCCTCTCGGCAGGATTGCGGGCGCTGGAGACCCAGGCCGACTGGGTGCTGGTGGAAGGGGCAGGCGGCTGGTTCACGCCGCTGTCCCAGGAGCAGACCTTCGCCGAGTGGGTGATGGCCGAGCGCCTGCCGGTGATCCTGGTGGTGGGGGTGAAGTTGGGGTGTATCAACCACGCGATGCTGACCGCGCAGGCGATCCGCCAGGCGGGGCTGCATTTTGCCGGTTGGGTGGCGAACGGGGTGGTGGTGCCCGGCAAACGCCATGCCGAATACATGGCGACGCTCAGACGCGTGCTCTCCGCGCCGCTGCTGGGGGAGATCCCCTGGCTGGGCGAGCAGGCCGACACCTCAGCCGTCGGGCAATACCTCGACCTTACTGCGCTGACGCCGTCGGCCCCATCCAGTGGGCAATCAGCGGGTCATCCAGCTCGCTGACCCGGCCCTGAGCCACGTTTCGCCCCCGGTAAAGCAGGCAAAAGCGATCCGCTACCCGGCGGATCAGGGAGAGGTGCTGCTCGGCCAGCAGCACCGATAGCCCCAGCTCCCGGTTGAACCTCAGCAGTAGCTGCGCCAGCTTGACGCTAAACAGCTGCCCGGTGCCGCGGCTGGGCTCGTCGAGGATCAGCAGGCGAGGGCGGGTCACCAGCGCATTCGCCAGCGCCAGCTGATACTGCTGGTCGTCGTTCAGGCCGGAGGCCCGCAGCTGGCGCAGGGGGTATAGCTCCGGAAAAAACTCAAAAACGTCGCGGCTCAGCGACCCGCCCGCGATGCCTTTCGCCATCTGCGCGATATGCAGATTCTCCTCGACCGTCAGTTGCGAAAAGATCCGCCTGTCCTGCGGCACAACGCTAATTTCCGTCCCGGCCTGGTGTACTGCACCGGGAGCCTCGTGCCAGACCATGGTACCGCTGGCGATAGGCAGCAGGCCGGCAATACAGCTCACAAGGGTGGTTTTCCCCATCCCGGGTAGCCCAACGACGCCAGTGCAGACGCCAGGAGGCAGATCGAGGTCAACGTTCCACAGGGTGTGGCGATGCCCGTAATACTGATTTACGGCGCGCAGGCTTAACATGATAGTGCTCCTTTTCAGGTAACGGCGACCTTGATACTCTGCAAGACTCTTGCCACTGCCCGGGAAACGGCGATTAAAGCTCCATTTTTAAGAATTGGCTCAAAAATCAGCACGACGAGGCCCGAACCCTGCACCGCGTCGGGGCCCTGAATGAGGTTGCTGGTGCAGGTGCTATTTTGGTTAAAATGTGAGCAGCGCCTCACCAATTCTTTCGCTGTTTTTTGTCATAAGATCGCCATAATTGGGTGATAAAAATTTTTTACCGCCCCGCTGTGGGTAAAAACCGGGAACGGGCCGAGTCACGTTCCGTATGGGCTGGAGGCAGTTATCCACTATTCCTGTGGATAACCATGTGCATTAGAGTTAGAAAACACAGGGTAAGCGAGAGAATACGCGGCCTGCGCCTGAATTGCTGCGAAACGCGTCTTTTTGAAAACTTTAATGCAGATCAACGCTTTAAATAAAATCAATCATTGTCATCAAAGTGTCAATTTGATGGGCTACTGTCCGGCGGCTCGCCTTGACAAATGTTAAAAAACAAAAAATTCTGGGGATAACCGACCCCTGTTGGAATTTTATCCCGTTACAGCCGAAATTTTACGCAGCTTCGCTTGATTCCTGCTGGTGGTGGCACAAAATGGCGCGGATGCTACTGGGTTTATATCCAGTATAAATTACTGGCAAAAATAGCCATGAGGAGTAAAATTACACACCTGCCGTATTAACCATCATCAGGTCGCCGTTCATGAGTAAACCGTTCAAACTGAATTCCGCTTTCCGTCCTTCCGGCGATCAGCCTGAAGCGATTCGCCGTCTGAAAGAGGGGCTGGAGGATGGGCTTGCACACCAGACGCTGCTGGGGGTGACGGGTTCGGGTAAAACCTTTACCGTCGCCAACGTGATCGCCGATCTGCAACGGCCGACGATGGTGCTGGCGCCTAATAAAACCCTGGCCGCGCAGCTCTACGGCGAGATGAAAGAGTTCTTCCCCGATAACGCGGTGGAGTACTTCGTTTCGTACTATGACTACTATCAGCCGGAAGCCTACGTCCCGAGCTCCGATACCTTTATCGAAAAAGATGCCTCGGTGAACGAGCATATCGAGCAGATGCGTCTCTCCGCGACCAAAGCCCTGCTTGAGCGTCGTGACGTGGTGGTGGTGGCTTCGGTGTCTGCCATTTACGGCCTCGGCGACCCCGATCTCTACCTGAAGATGATGCTGCACCTCACCCAGGGGATGATTATCGATCAGCGCGCCATCCTGCGCCGTCTGGCGGAGCTGCAGTACACCCGCAACGATCAGGCGTTCCAGCGCGGTACCTTCCGCGTTCGCGGCGAGGTTATCGACATCTTCCCGGCGGAGTCGGACGACTTCGCGCTGCGCGTGGAGCTGTTCGATGAAGAGGTGGAGCGGCTGTCGCTGTTTGACCCGCTGACCGGCCACGTGGAGTCGATTATTCCGCGCTTCACCGTCTACCCGAAAACCCACTACGTCACCCCGCGCGAGCGCATCGTGCAGGCGATGGAAGACATCAAGGTTGAGCTGGCGGATCGCCGCAAAACGCTGCTGGAGAATAACAAGCTGCTGGAAGAGCAGCGCATCAGCCAGCGTACCCAGTTCGATCTCGAGATGATGAACGAGCTGGGCTACTGCTCCGGGATCGAAAACTACTCGCGCTATCTCTCTGGCCGTGGGCCGGGCGAGGCGCCGCCAACCCTGTTTGACTACCTGCCGGCGGATGGCCTGCTGGTGGTGGACGAATCCCACGTCACCATTCCGCAAATTGGCGGGATGTACCGCGGCGACCGGGCGCGTAAAGAGACTCTGGTGGAGTATGGCTTCCGCCTGCCGTCAGCGCTGGATAACCGTCCGATGAAGTTTGAAGAGTTTGAGGCGCTGGCGCCGCAGACCATCTACGTGTCCGCGACGCCGGGCAACTACGAGCTGGAGAAATCGGGCGACGAAGTGGTGGATCAGGTGGTGCGTCCGACCGGCCTGCTGGATCCGATTATCGAAGTGCGTCCGGTTGGCACCCAGGTGGACGATCTGCTGTCGGAGATCCGCGCCCGGGCATCCATCAACGAGCGCGTGCTGGTCACCACCTTGACCAAACGCATGGCGGAAGATCTTACCGAATACCTCGAGGAGCACGGCGAGAAGGTGCGCTATCTGCACTCGGATATCGACACCGTGGAGCGGATGGAGATCATCCGCGACCTGCGTCTTGGCGAGTTCGACGTGCTGGTGGGGATCAACCTGCTGCGAGAGGGGCTGGATATGCCGGAAGTGTCGCTGGTGGCGATTCTGGACGCCGACAAAGAGGGCTTCCTGCGCTCCGAGCGCTCGCTGATCCAGACCATCGGTCGTGCGGCGCGTAACGTTAACGGCAAAGCGATTCTCTACGGCGACAAGATCACCCCGTCAATGGCGAAAGCGATCGGTGAAACCGAACGCCGTCGCGAGAAGCAGCAGCAGTACAACGAAGAGCACGGCATCACGCCGCAGGGGCTGAACAAGAAGGTGGTGGATATCCTCGCGCTCGGCCAGAACATCGCCAAAACCAAAGCGAAGGGCCGCGGCAAGTCACGCTCACCGGTGGAGGCCGATACCGTTGCTCTGACGCCGAAAGCGCTGCAGCAGAAAATTCACGAGCTGGAAGGGCAAATGATGCAGCACGCGCAGAACCTGGAGTTCGAAGAAGCTGCGCAGATCCGCGACCAGCTGCATCAGCTAAGGGATCTGTTTATTGCGGCATCGTAAGGTTCCTCAGCCTGTAGGCCCGGTAAGCGTAGCGCCACCGGGCGATAAAGGCCGCACAACCTCAACCCAGCGCCTGCACCGCCTTCTCCAGCGCCACGCGGAGTAAATGCCGGTCATGGCGGTACTTAATGTCGCTCGCTTCGAGCGGCTCCTGCACTACCACCCGGCCTTCCATGCCTGATACATCAGTCCCGGGCCCGACCACCACCGCATCGATAATCTTTTTCCCCACATACTGCTCCATCAGCGCCAGCTTAGCGGACAGCGAAAGCCCGGCGGCAGCAGGGCTGAGCTCGCGACCCAGATTGCCGATATAGACCACGGGCGCCGGTGTCCGGCGCAGCGCCTGGGCCAGCTCGTTAATCAGCAGCAGCGGCATCAGGCTGGTGTAAAAACTGCCGGGGCCGACCAGAATTAAATCCGCTTCACCAATAGCCTCCACCGCTTCACGGGTCGCCGGAACCGTGGGGTAGAGCATCAGCTCTTTCGGCGGCAGCTCCAGTTGGTCGATATTCACTTCGCCATACACTTCATGGTCGTTACTGTCGATAGCCATTAAATCGACCGGAAGTTCGGACATCGGGATCAAAAACGCATCCACTTTGAGCAGGTTACGGATTAAATTGATCGCCTCCAGAGGCCGCACGCTAAGGTGATCCAGCGCCTTTAACATCAGGTTTCCGAGGTTATGCCCCGAAAGTTCGCCATTACCGCCAAAACGGTACTCAAACATCGCCGAAGCGACGCTGGGTTCGGCGATGAGCTGGTTTAAGCAGTTGCGCATATCCCCCCAGGCGATCCCCCCTTCGGCACGACGAATTCGCCCGGTAGAACCGCCGTTGTCGGTGGTGGTCACGATCCCGGTTAGCCGTGAACCGAGGGATGACAGCGAGGACATCACCCGGCCCAGTCCGTGGCCTCCGCCGAGAGCGACAACGCGGTCGAGATCCGCAAAAGTGCGATTGCGCATAGAAATTCCTTAGTAAGACGAACACCTTAACAGTAACTCAACTACCCCTAAATGACGATGCTCCGCCCGGGGCTAAATGACATATATCAATGCAATAATATGATAATGACGTATTCTGGGACGAAATGGCATGATCATGACGATATATACAAGTTTATATAACGAAAGACGATAATAGCGAAACTGCTTTTAACGAGCTACTATCGGCATAACCACGTTTTCGAAATCGAAAACATACACTCTAGCCTTTGCGCCTGTGTCGACAGATATGGTGCTCTGGCCGTGGCGGTTTCGCCACCAGGGTACAGAAAGAAATGACTGTGCCTCCCGTATCAGGAAAGGTGTACATGGCTTCACAACTTACCGATGCATTCGCGCGTAAGTTTTTTTACCTGCGTTTGTCTATTACCGATGTGTGCAATTTCCGTTGCACCTACTGCCTGCCGGATGGCTACAAACCCGGTGGCATCACTAATAACGGCTTTCTCTCCGTGGACGAAGTCCGCCGCGTGACGCGTGCGTTCGCCGCCATGGGCACGGAGAAGGTCCGTCTGACCGGCGGCGAACCCTCGCTACGCCGGGACTTCACCGACATCATCGCCGCGGTACGCGAAAACGACAGCATTCGTCAGATTGCGGTGACCACTAACGGTTATCGTCTGGCACGCGATGTCGCCGAATGGCGCGACGCGGGGCTGACGGCCATCAACGTCAGCGTCGACAGCCTGGATGCCCGCCAGTTTCATGCCATCACCGGGCAGGATAAATTCCACCAGGTGATGGAGGGCATCGATGCGGCCTTTGCGGCGGGCTTCGACAAGGTGAAGGTCAACACCGTGCTGATGCGCGATGTGAATCATCATCAGCTGGAGACCTTCCTGGCCTGGATCAAACCCCGCCGCATTCAACTGCGCTTTATCGAGCTGATGGAAACCGGCGAGGGCAGCGATCTCTTCTCCCGCCATCACATCTCCGGCATGGTGCTGCGTGATGAACTGCTCAAACGCGGCTGGATCCATCAGCTTCGCCAGCGCAGCGACGGCCCGGCGCAGGTCTTTTGTCACCCCGACTACGAAGGGGAGATCGGCCTTATCATGCCGTATGAAAAAGACTTCTGTGCCAGCTGTAACCGCCTGCGCGTCTCGTCGGTGGGCAAGCTGCACCTGTGCCTGTTTGGCGACGGTGGCGTTGACCTGCGCGATCTGCTGGCCGATGACGTCCAGCAGCAGGCGCTGGAAGCGCGCATTTCTGAGGCGCTGATGCACAAAAAACAGACCCACTTCCTGCATCAGGGCAACACCGGGATCACCCAGAACCTGTCCTACATCGGCGGGTAATCGCAAAAGGAATCAGAAGATGAGTCAGGTAAGCGCTGAATTTATCCCGACGCGTATTGCTATCCTTACCGTGTCTGAACGTCGCGGCGAAGAGGATGACACCTCCGGCCACTGGCTGCGCGATGCGGCCCACGAGGCGGGGCACCAGATTGTCGACAAGGTCATCGTCAAAGAGAACCGCTACGCCATTCGCGCGGAAGTGTCGCGCTGGGTAGCCAGCGACAACGTGCAGGTGGTCTTAATCACCGGCGGGACCGGCTTTACCCCCGGCGATCAGGCTCCGGAAGCGCTGCTGCCGCTGTTCGATCGCGAGATCGAAGGCTTCGGGGAGATGTTCCGCATGCTCTCGTTTGAAGAGATCGGCACCTCCACGTTGCAGTCGCGCGCCGTTGCCGGTATCGCCAACAACACGGTGATCTTTGCCATGCCGGGCTCCACCAAAGCGTGCCGTACCGCGTGGGAAAACGTCATTGCCCCGCAGCTGGATGCCCGTACGCGTCCGTGTAATTTCCATCCTCATCTGAAGAAGTAAGCTATGTCGCAATTGACCCATATTAATGCCGCGGGCGAAGCCCATATGGTGGATGTCTCTGCCAAGGCCGAAACCGTGCGTGAAGCCCGCGCGGAAGCGTTCATCACCATGCTCCCCGAAACCCTGGCCATGATCATTGACGGCAGCCACCACAAAGGCGACGTCTTCGCCACCGCGCGGATCGCCGGGATCCAGGCGGCGAAACGCACCTGGGATCTGATCCCGCTGTGCCATCCGCTGATGCTCAGCAAAGTCGAGGTTAACCTGCGGGCCGAGCCGGAGCATAACCGGGTGCGCATCGAATCACTGTGCCGCCTGACGGGCAAGACCGGGGTGGAGATGGAAGCCTTAACCGCCGCTTCGGTGGCGGCGTTGACCATCTACGACATGTGCAAAGCGGTACAGAAAGATATGGTCATCGGCCCGGTTCGCCTGCTGGCGAAAAGTGGCGGTAAATCAGGTGATTTCAGGGCGGAAGAGAATGATTAAGGTACTGTTTTTTGCGCAGGTGCGCGAGCTGGTGAATACCGACAGCCTGACGCTGGAGAGTGAGTTCGACACCGTGGAGGCGCTGCGGGCGCATCTGGCGGCGCAGAGCGACCGCTGGGCACTGGCGCTGGACGCGGACAAACTGCTGGCGGCGGTGAACCAGACCCTGGTTGAGTTCAACCATCCGGTTACGTCGGGCGATGAAGTCGCCTTCTTCCCACCGGTCACCGGGGGCTGAGATGACGGAAACTAAAATCGTTGTCGATCCGGCGCGTTTCAACGTCGGCACCGAATACAGCTGGCTGGCGGAGCGTGACGAAGACGGGGCGGTGGTCACCTTCACCGGCAAAGTACGTAACCATAATCTGGGCGACAGCGTGAAGGCGCTGACCCTGGAGCACTATCCGGGGATGACCGAAAAGGCGCTGGCGGAGATCGTCGATCAGGCGCGGGAGCGCTGGCCGCTCGGTCGGGTAACGGTGATCCACCGTATCGGTGAGATGTGGCCCGGAGAAGAGATCGTCTTCGTGGGCGTCACCAGCGCCCATCGTGGCAGCGCCTTTGCTGCGGGCGAGTTTATTATGGATTATCTGAAAACCCGCGCCCCGTTCTGGAAGCGCGAAGCCACACCGGAAGGGGATCGCTGGGTGGAATCACGCGACAGCGACAAGGACGCCGCCAGCCGCTGGTAGCCGGATTGCGGGGATGTGTTAGGCTATAACAGTGTGTCCACTTAAAAAGGAGTGCGTTATGGACAGATTTCCCCGTTCCGATTCTATCGTGCAGACCCGCAGCGGCCTGCAAACTTATATGGCGCAGGTCTATGGCTGGATGACCTGCGGATTGCTGCTCACCGCGTTTGTCGCCTGGTTTTCAGCAAACACGCCTGCCGTGATGATGTTCGTCTTCTCCAGCAAAATTACCTTCTTTGGTCTGATTATCGCCCAGCTGGCGCTGGTGTTTGTCCTGTCCGGGCTGGTGCATAAGCTCAGTGCCGGGATGGCCACCACGCTGTTTATGCTCTACTCGGCGCTGACCGGCCTGACGCTTTCCAGCATCTTCATCGTCTACACCTACTCCTCGATTGCCAGCACCTTCGTGGTGGCAGGCGGGATGTTTGGCGCGATGAGCCTCTACGGCTACACCACCAAACGCGACCTGAGCGGCATGGGCAACATGCTGTTTATGGCGTTGATTGGTATCGTGCTGGCCTCGCTGGTTAACTTCTGGTTGAAGAGCGAAGCGCTGATGTGGGCGGTGACCTATATCGGGGTGATTGTGTTTGTCGGACTGACGGCCTACGACACGCAGAAGCTGAAAAATATTGGGGAGCAGATCGACGTCCGCGACAGCTCTAACCTGCGCAAATACTCGATTCTTGGGGCGCTGACGCTCTATCTGGACTTCATCAACCTGTTCCTGATGCTGCTGCGCATCTTCGGCAACCGGCGGTAAGTGTTTTGCCCGGCGGCGCGTGGCTTGCCGGGCATTTTCCTCCTTCACTTCGCCATCTGCTGCTCGTTTTTGGCCCGCAGCTTCTTCGCCCGGCTCTCCAGCACCAGATAACAGACTGTTGCCAGCCCCAGCGGCAGGAAGTAATAGAGCATGCGATAGGCCAGCAGGGCGGCGATAATGGCGCCGTGAGAGACATGTTCCCCTGCCAGCAGGGCGATAAACACCGCTTCCAGCACGCCGATCCCGGCAGGAATATGCACAATCACCCCGGCGATACTGCTCACCAGCAGCACCCCCAGCACGAAGAAGTAGTTAATATCTTCGCCCAACAGCAGCCAGATAATCGCCCCCATTGCCATCCAGTTACCGGCTGAAATACCCATCTGCGCTAACGCAAAGCGCCAGGAGGGGAGCACCAGCTTTTGCTTTTTGATGGTCACATGGCGCCGCTTCGCAAACGCACAGGCCCACAAATAGACCGCAATCACCAGCAGCAACACCACCCCAAGAATACGCAGCGTCGTCTGGTCGATGTACCAGTGGTCAGGCAGTTGCACCACCCCGGCGGTAAAGATCACCCCGCCCAGCAGGATATAGCCCAGCCAGTTAGTGGTGATGCTCAGGGAGAAGATGCGGGTGATGGTGCTGCTGGGCAGCCCCAGGCGGGAGTAAAGCCGGTAGCGCATCCCGATCCCGCCCACCCAGGTGCTCAGGGTCAGGTTAAAGGCATAGCAGATAAACGACACCAGCATTACCTGGCGTTTGGCCAGCTTATGCCCGCAGTAGCGCCGTCCCAGCAGGTCGTAGCAGCCATACAGCAGATAGCTCACCACCACCAGCGCAATCGCACTCAGCAGCGACACCCGGTCATAGTCACGAATAACCTTCCAGACTTCAGTCCAGTCGACCTTTTTCGCGTAAACCACCAGCAGCACTGCAACGGCAATAAAAAATACCCAGGTGAGGATCTTTTTAGCCAGACGCCAGCGCGAATGTTTTTTGCTCATCAGGGTTTCACTCCCGTATGACCTGCTTCGACCCGGTCCTGGGTCTCCATTTCGGGCTGTACCGGCGGCGGCACCTGCGCCAGCTTCGGCGTATGGGCCGGCAACCAACCCACCAGCGCCGGGAAGTGGCGCAGGAAGTGGAACACCACCACGCTTTTACCCAGATTCCACCAGGTGCGTTTCGGTACCATCGTCTCATCCACTCGCACACAATCTTCGGCAATGATGGCGGTGAGATTGTCACGCAAGGTCTGGTTAAACTCGCGATCGTGAATAATCAGGTTGGCCTCCAGGTTCAGCGACAGGCTGAGAGGGTCGAGGTTGCTGGAGCCGACGGTCACCCAGTGATCGTCCATCAGCGCCACTTTGCCGTGCAGGGGACGGCGGCGATATTCGTAAATCTCGACCCCGCCTTTCACCAGATAGTTGTACAGCAGGCGTGCGCCCACCGTGACAATCGGCATATCCGGCTCGCCCTGCACAATCAGTCTGACCTTGACCCCGCGTCGCGCCGCGTTACGCATGGCGTGCAACAGGCGATAGCCGGGGAAGAAGTAGGCGTTGGCGATAATCACTTCCCGCCGGGCATTGGTCAGCATCTTGAGATAGTGCCGCTCAATGTCGTCCCGGTGCTCTTCGTTATCGCGCCAGACAAACAGCGCCTGCGCTTCTCCAGGTTTGACGTTCTCTTCGGGGCGATGACGCCGCTTCCACCAGCGACGCACCGCGGCTTTGCCGGGCAGGTTCTCCACCACAAACTGCAAAATATCCTGCACCACCGGGCCTTCGACCTGGACGGCATAATCCTGTTTTGCCTCCGGACCGTAGTCCGACATGTGTTCAGCGGAGTAGTTAATCCCGCCGACAAACGCCACCTGTTCATCCACCACCACAATTTTACGGTGCATACGGCGGAACACGTTGGTACGCATGCCTAACAGAGGAGGGCGTGGATCGTAGTAACGGAACACCACCCCTGCCGCGGTGAGCTCCCCGACAAAATCGTCGTCGAGATCGGGGGAGCCGTAGCCGTCGAGCAGCACTTCGATATGTACGCCACGCTGGGCGGCGCGCAGCAGGACGGCATGCAGCTTGCGGCCCACGTTGTCATCGAACCAGATGAACGTCTCAAGGAACACCCGGCTCTCGGCTTTCTCAATGGCGGCAAATACCGCCGGATAATAGTGATCGCCATTTTCCAGCAGCTTTATTCGGTTGCCGCTTTGCCATGAACATTTCATAGATGAATCTCCGCACTTAACGGCGCATGGTCGGAAAGGTGACGCCAGTTACTCAATGCCAGCGCGGTCGGGCTGCTGGCATGGGCATTTTTGACATAGATACGATCGAGACGCAGCAGCGGGAACCTGACCGGGAAGGTACGGGCCGGCTTGCCGTGAGCAAGGGTAAATACCTCCTCCAGACCGGCTTCCGCTTTCAGCGGATGGCTGGCGCGTTGACGCCAGTCATTAAAGTCTCCGGCCACCACCACCGGGTCCCCCTCGGGCAGAGCGTTGACCCAGTCGGCCATCATCTGCAGCTGCGCCTGGCGATGGGCTTCCCGCAGGCCGAGGTGAACCGAGGCCACATGCAGCGGGATGTCCAGATCCGGCACGGCTACCCGGCAGTAGAGCAGCCCGCGCTTTTCACTCTCGCCAACCGACACATCGTGATTTTCGTAGTGTTCGATGGGATAGCGGGAGAGGATCGCATTGCCGTGATGCCCTTCGGGGTAGACGGCGTTACGCCCGTAAGCGTAATCGCTCCACATGGTGTCGGCGAGAAATTCGTAGTGGCTGGTGTCGGGCCAGTTCTCCACGTGTAGCGGATGCACTTCATGCGCGCCCATCACCTCCTGCAGGCAGACAATATCCGCGCTGACGGTACGTACGGCGTCGCGCAGTTCGGGCAGAATGAAACGGCGGTTAAAAGCCGCGAATCCTTTATGAATGTTGATCGTTAACACTTTAAGCGAAAAATGCCGGGTTTGTTGGGCCATACACTCCTTCCCGCGTCACTATCCTGATGAAAATAAAGTGTAGTCGTCGTCACAAAAAGGTGCTGTGTTACGGAATTTTCCGTAAAGTGCGATAGTCTGAACAAGCAGAGTAAAATCCTTCAGGAGAGTGCCATGAAGTGGCAACAACGCATACGCGTCGCGACCGGTCTCAGTTGCTGGCAGATTATGTTGCATTTATTGGTAGTGGCCGTACTGGTGATGGCCTGGATGAGCGGCACCCTGGTGCGGGTCGGCTTAGGATTATGTGTGTTGTACGGCGTTACCGTACTGTTAATGCTCTTTTTACAGCGTCATCATGACCAGCGCTGGCGCGAAGTGGCGGATGTGCTCGAAGAGCTGACCACCACCTGGTATTTTGGTGCGGCCGTCATCGTGCTGTGGCTGTTGTCCCGCGTGCTGCAAAACAACTATTTGCTGGCCGTCGCAGGGCTGGCGATCCTTGCCGGACCTGCGGTCGTTTCACTGTTAGCCAAAGATAAAAAGCTACGCGATATTGCGTCTAAACATCGCGTACGCCACTGAGCCCGTCACGGCCGCTATCACCAGTAGCGGCCACAAACTCCCCCAGACAATATCCAGACTCGCATCCTTGAGATAGATCTGCTTAGTGATATCGGTGAAGTGCCGGATCGGGTTCACCCAGGTTAAGTTCTGCAGCCACACCGGCATGTTCTCCACCGGCGAGACATAGCCCGAGAGCAGGATCGCCGGCATCATAAAGACAAACACCCCGATAAACGCCTGCTGCTGGGTTGAGCACAGCGCCGAGATCAACAGCCCAAACCCCACCAGCGACAGCCCGTAAATCACCATCGTAAAGTAAAACAGCAAAAGCGATCCGGCAAAGGGGATGTGATAAGCCCAGATGCCAATCGCCAGCACGATACTGGCCTGGAAGGTGGCGACAATCAGCGCCGGGACCGCTTTACCGACGAAGATTTGCCAGGTCGCCAGCGGGGAGACCAGCAGCTGATCCAGCGTGCCCTGTTCGCGCTCGCGGGCCACCGACAGCGAGGTCACAATCATCACCCCGATGGTGGTGATCATGGCGATCAGCGACGGCACCACGAACCATTTGTAGTCGAGGTTTGGGTTGTACCAGTTGCGCACCACCAGCTCGCTGTTGTTCGGTTTCGGTTTGCCCTCCATCAGCTCCTGCTGATACTCCTTCACCACCTGCTGCAGGTAGTTGGCGGCAATCTGGGCGCTGTTGGAGTTGCGTCCGTCGAGGATCAGCTGCATCGGGGCGGTTTGCAGGGTGTCGAGATTGCGGGAGAAATCGGCCGGGAAGCGCACCAGCAATAGCGCCTTTTGCGTGTCGATGGTCGGCTGGATCGCCTGCGGGCTGTTGAGGATCAGCACGTGGGTAAAGGCTTTGGCGCGGGCAAAGCGCTGGGTCAGCTCCACCGAATGTTTGCCGTTATCTTCGTTATAGACGGCGATGGTGGCGTTGGTCACCTCCAGGGTGGCCGCCCACGGGAACAGCAGCACCTGGATCAGCACCGGCAAAATCAAAATCGCCCGTGTCTGCGGCTCGCGCAGCAGGGATTGCAGCTCTTTGCGGATCAAGGTCCATAAACGGTAAAACATAGTCACTCCTCAAAACGCCGGGCGGCACTGCGTTTGCCCGGCCTACAAGACCCGTAGGCCCGGTAAGCGTAGCGCCACCGGGCGAAACCTAATCTAACCGCCGTTTGGTTTTCATCCACGTCAGCCCGATAAACATCACCGCCGAGGCAATCAAAAACAGCAGATTCACAATCAGCACCACCGGGATATTGCCCGCCAGGAACAGGCTTTGCAGGGTGCTGACGAAATAGCGCGCCGGGATAATGTAGGTCGCGGCGCGGATCGCCGCGGGCATACTGTCGATCTGGAAAATAAAACCGGACAACATAATCGACGGCAGGAAGGCGGCATTCAGCGCCACCTGGGCGGCGTTAAACTGGTTGCGGGTGACGGTGGAGATCAACAGCCCCATCCCCAGGGTGCTGAGTAAAAACAGGCTGGTAATAATGAACAGCACCAGCAGCGAGCCGCGGTACGGCACCCCGAGGATAAACACGGCGACAAGCATACAGAGCAGCATCGCCAGCATCCCGAGGAAGTAGTAGGGGATCAGCTTGCACAGCAGCAGCTCGGTGCGCGTCACTTCGGTGGAGAGCAGGGCCTCCATGGTGCCGCGCTCCCACTCGCGGGCGATCACCAGCGAGGTCAGGATCGCGCCGATCACCGTCATGATAATGGTCACCGCCCCGGGGATAATAAAGTGCTGACTGATGGCCGCCGGGTTAAACCAGTACCGGGTCTGGACGTCAATCAGCGGCTCGAACGTTTCACCCCGATCTTCCGCCCGCTGCATCTGCCATAGCTGCCAGATCCCCTCGGTGTAGCCCTGGACAAAGTTGGCGGTGTTGGGCTCGCTGCCGTCGGTGATCACCTGGATCGGGGCGGTGTCACCCGGGCGGGCCATGCGGGCCGCGAAATCCACCGGAATGACAATCAGGCCACGAATGCGCCCGGCCTGCATCATCTGGACCAGCTGCTGGCGGTTATCGCTGATGGTGGCGTCGATATAGGGCGAGCCGGTCATGGCGTGGGTGAAGTCGAGCGCCTCTTCACTGCGCTGCTCCAGCAGGATCCCCACCCGCAGCTTGCTGGAGTCGAGGTTAATCCCGTAGCCAAAGATAAACAGCAGCAGCAGGGGGATCACCACCGCAATCAGCCAGCTGCTCGGGTCGCGTACAATCTGCCGCGTCTCTTTGATGCACAGGGCGCGCACCCGACGCCAGGAGAGGGCGGTATCAGACATGGCCATGCTCCTTATCCCAGTCGTTAATCAGGGTAATAAACGCCTGCTCCATGGTGGGGTCGGGCTGCTGCTCATCCGCCACCTGGGCTTTCAGATCGTCAGGCGTGCCGTGGGCGATCAGCTTCCCGCGGTAGACCAGTCCGATGCGGTCGCAATACTCCGCCTCGTCCATAAAGTGGGTGGTGACCATCACGGTGACCCCTTTCTCCACCATGCTGTTGATATGCAGCCAGAACTCGCGGCGGGTGAGGGGATCGACCCCGGAGGTCGGCTCATCGAGGAACAGAATATCCGGCTCGTGCATCAGGGAGCAGGCCAGCGCCAGCCGCTGCTTAAACCCGAGCGGCAGCGCGTCGGTGGCCTGGCTGGCAACCTGGCGCAGGCCAAACGCCTCGCTCATGCGGTTGATTTTCTCGTCCTGCGCCCGTCCGCGCAGGCCATAGACACCGGAGAAGAAGCGCAGGTTCTGCTCTACGGTCAGGTTGCCGTAGAGGGAGAATTTTTGCGCCATATAGCCCAGATGCTGGCGCGCCTTGCCGGAGCTGACTTTCAAATCCATATCCAGCACCAGCGCCTTCCCGGCGGTAGGCACCAGCAGGCCGCACATCATTTTGAAGGTGGTGGATTTGCCCGCGCCGTTGGGGCCCAGCAGGCCAAAAATCTCCCCGCGTTTCACCGCAAAGTTCACGTCATCGGTCGCGGCAAAATCACCGAACTTTTTGGTCAGGGATTTGGCTTCAATCACCGTTTCGCCCGGCGTGCCTTCCACGGTATGCAGGATCGCCCCCAGCGGGGATTCCGCCGTGCCCGCGCCGCCGAGCAGATCGATAAAGGCATCTTCAAAGCGCGGGGCGGTCTCCTCGATGTGAAGATCCGACAGATCCGCGCTCTGGCGCAGATCCCCGGCGCTGGCCTCTTTTTTGAGGATCACCCGCACCGATTTCCCCTGGATCATGCCGTCGCTCACCTGGGGCAGCTTCAGCACCCGCTGCAGCAGGCGACGGTTGTTCTCATGGGGCGAATGCAGAAGCAGGCTGCGCCCGGTCATGCTTTTTGTGAGCGCGGTAGGATCGCCCTGATAGAGCAGCGCCCCTTCGTTCATCAGCAGCACGTCCCGGCACTGCTCCGCTTCGTCGAGGTAGGAGGTGCTCCAGAGGATCAACATCCCGTCCCCCGCCAGCTCATGCACCATCTGCCACAGCTCGCGGCGGGAGATGGGATCCACGCCAACGCCGGGCTCGTCCAGCAGCAGCACCTTCGGCTCCCCGACCAGGGTGCAGGCCAGCCCCAGCTTCTGCTTCATCCCGCCGGAGAGTTTGCCTGCCAGCCGGTCGGTGAAGGGGCCGAGGGAAGTAAATTCCAGCAGACGCTGGAAGGTTTTCTCCCGCGTCTCACCGGTGACGCTGCGCAGGTCGGCGTAGAGGGTCAGGTTCTCCATCACGGTCAGATCTTCGTACAGGCCGAACTTCTGCGGCATGTAGCCCAGCATGGCGTGCAGGGCGCGATCGTCATTAATGGGATCCAGCCCCAGCACGCTGGCGGTACCTTCGTCCGGCTTCAGCAGCCCGGCGAGCATCCGCATCAGGGTAGTTTTACCCGCGCCGTCCGGGCCCACCAGCCCGGTGACGTAGCCTTTCTGCAGGGTGCAGTCGAGCGGCGCGACGGCGGGTTTGTCCATCCCGGCAAAGCGTTTGACCAGGCCGGAGAGCTGGATCACCGCGTCATTCATGGCGTTGACCATCATCGAAACTCACCGTCACCGGCATCCCCTGACGCAAGGCGTCGTCGGCATCGTTGACGATAATGCGCAGGCGATAGACCAGGTCGGTACGCAGGTCCGGGGTTTCGACGGTTTTCGGCGTAAATTCAGCAGTCGGAGAGACAAAGCCGATTTTGCCGCGGTAAGGCTTATCCGGGCGGCCGTCGGTGTAGAGCAGCACCTCGCGGCCCGGTTTTGCCTCCCCGAGGCTGGCTTCATTGACGTAGGCCCGCACCCATACCGGCCGGGTTAACGACAGGGTCAGCACCGTGCTGCCCGCGTTCAGCATGCTGCCGGGCTCGACGGCGCGGGTCAGCAGGGTGCCGTTGGCCGGGGCCACCAGGGTGGTGTCGTGCAGATCCAGCTGGGCCTGCGCCAGTTGGGCCTGAGCCTGTTCGAGGCTGGCTTTGGCCTGGGCGATATCCTGCTCGCGGTTGCCGGAGCGGTACTGGCGCAACTTGTCCTGGGACGATTTCAGGGTCGCCTGCGCCTGGTCGCGCGCGGAGCGGGCGTTCTCCAGATCGTTGGCCGACACGGTGCGACTTTTCCACAGTCCCTGCTGACGGTTAAAGAAGTTCTGCGCATAGTCATAAGCGGCCTGGGCCTGTTTAACGGCGGCGGCGGCCTGGGCCACCTCTTCATCCCGGTAGCCCGCCTGCATGAGATCGTACTGCGCCTGGGCGACAGAGACGCCTGCCTGGGCCTGCAGGAGCGCGTTCTGATAAGGGGCTTTATCCAGCTCGCCCAGGGTCTGCCCGGCGGCGATGGTATCCCCTTCATCCACGGTTAACGACGCCAGCCGTCCGCCGACGCGAAAGCTCATGTTCACGGTGCGAATATCAACATTGCCATACAGGGTTAACGTTTTATCCTGCTGGCTCTGATACCACCACCAGCCACCGAATCCGGCGGCCAGCACCACCACTGCCAGAAGAATAACAACCGATTTTTTCATGACTCCAGGCTCCTTTGGGTTAAACCTTGCAGGATCAGATCAACGTGGCAGGTGATGACCTGGCTTATCTGCGCGGCTTTGTCCGCATCAAACTCGGTCCAGCCGGTACGTAATAAAATGGTTTCCCGCCCGAGGCGAAAGGCAAGCACTTCGCCCAGCAGGGCATGGGTATGCAATATGGTCTGCGTGTCACTGGCGTCGCGGCCGGTATAGGCCGCCACCAGCCGGGTCAGATGGGTGTGCATCGGGGCGATAACCTGATCGTGCACCAGCTGATAAGCGGCAGAAGGCGAGAGCTGCTCGCGTGAAATAAACTTACTCAGGTTCAGCGTATCGTCATGGGTCAGGAGCTGAATCATGTTGTTGCAGGCGTCGAGGATCAGGCCACGAATGGCGGCGCGGTCCGGCGTGTCCCCGTCGAGCAGCGCGGTGGCTGCCTCGACGTGCGGACGAAAACTGGTGCCGATGAAGTCGGCGATCCACTGGGCGCAGGCGAGGTAGAGATCCTCTTTCGAGCCAAAATAGTAGGTGATCGCAGCGATATTCTGCCCCGCCTGGGCGGCAATATCGCGGGTAGTGGCGTGCAGCCCGTACTCGCCAAACTGCGCCAGCGCGGCGGCAATCAGCTGGCTTTTGGCCTGTTCGCCTTTGGTGGTGGTCGGGATCGGATTCATAGTGGCGTTTAAAATTAATCAATCGATTGATTAAGATTATGCCAAATTTGCGGTAAGTCCAGTCAGACGGAGAAATATTTCGTTGATGAATCACCACGGGATATTTTATGCGCCACGTCACAAAAGCTGCTACACTCCGCTGCTTCGCGACACCGTGGTTTTTGTCCTTCTATTTGTCACTATCTCCCTGAAAACTACACCTGAAATGGTCGGGGCGGTTCGGAGTTGTTATGTCTTTTGATACCCTTGGCCTGAACCCGGAAATCCTGCGCGCTGTGGCGGAGCAGGGCTACCGCGAACCTACCCCTATTCAGCAGCAGGCCATTCCTGCCGTGCTGGCAGGCCGCGACCTGATGGCCAGTGCCCAGACCGGTACCGGTAAAACCGCTGGCTTTACCTTGCCGCTGCTGGAACGCCTGATTCAGAACGAGTCGCATGCTAAAGGTCGTCGCCCGGTGCGCGCCCTGATCCTGACCCCCACCCGTGAACTGGCCGCCCAGGTCGGTGAGAACGTGCGTGAGTACAGCCGCTATCTCAACATCCGCTCGCTGGTGGTGTTCGGTGGGGTCAGCATTAACCCACAGATGATGAAACTGCGCAGCGGTGTGGACGTGCTGATCGCCACCCCTGGCCGTCTGCTCGATCTGGAACACCAGAACGCCGTCAAGCTCGACAGCGTGGAAATCCTGGTCCTCGATGAAGCCGACCGCATGCTCGACATGGGCTTCATCCACGATATTCGCCGCGTACTGGCAAAACTGCCGGCCCGCCGTCAGAACCTGCTCTTCTCCGCGACCTTCTCCGATGAGATCAAAGGCCTGGCAGAGAAACTGCTGCACAACCCGCTGGAAGTGGAAGTCGCGCGTCGCAACACCGCCTCCGAGCAGGTGACCCAGAAAGTCCATATGGTGGACAAAAAGCGTAAGCGTGAGCTGCTGTCACAGATGATTGGCGAGGGCAACTGGCAGCAGGTGCTGGTCTTCACCCGCACCAAGCACGGCGCAAACCACCTGGCGGAACAGCTGAACAAAGATGGGATCCGCAGCGCGGCGATCCACGGCAACAAGAGCCAGGGCGCACGTACCCGCGCGCTGGCAGACTTTAAATCCGGCGATATCCGCGTGCTGGTGGCGACCGACATCGCTGCCCGTGGCCTCGACATCGAAGAGCTGCCGCACGTGGTCAACTATGAGCTGCCGAACGTGCCGGAAGATTACGTTCACCGTATCGGCCGTACCGGCCGTGCCGCGGCCACCGGCGAAGCGCTCTCCCTGGTCTGTGTCGATGAAATTAAACTCCTGCGCGACATCGAACGCCTGCTGAAAAAAGAGATCCCGCGCATTGCCCTCGACGGCTATGACGTGGATCCGTCGATCAAAGCCGAGCCGATCCAGAACGGTCGTCAGGGTGGCGGTCGTGGTCAGGGCGGTGGACGCGGGCAGGGCGGCGGCGGTCGTGGTCAGCAGCAGCCGCGCCGTAGCGAAGGCGGCGCGCCGAAAGCGGCCAGCAAGCCACCGCGTCGCGACGGTGACGCCAAACCGGCAGGGGAAGGCCAGCGCCGACGCCGTCCGCGCAAACCTGCCAGCGCGCAGTAATCTGGAAGCCCGGTCGTAAAGCCGGGCTTTTCTTTTGCGGCCCGCTCAAGAAAGTGCCACAATAGTGGCTGTTTATACAGTATTTCAGGTCCATCATGGCTTTAACCGCCGCGCTGAAAGCGCAAATTGCCGCCTGGTATAAGGCGCTACAACAGCAGATCCCCGACTTTATTCCCCGCGCACCGCAACGGCAGATGATTGCCGATGTGGCGAAAACGCTCGCCGGTGACGAGGGGCGGCATCTGGCAATTGAAGCCCCGACCGGGGTCGGTAAAACCTTGTCCTACCTGATCCCCGGCATCGCCATTGCCCGGGAAGAGCAAAAGACGCTGGTGGTCAGCACCGCCAACGTCGCCCTACAGGATCAGATCTACAGCAAAGACCTGCCCCTGCTGCGCAAAATTATCCCCGAGCTGCGTTTTACCGCCGCCTTCGGACGCGGGCGCTACGTCTGCCCGCGCAACCTGGCGGCCCTGGCCAGCAGCGAACCGAACCAGCAGGATCTGCTGGCGTTTCTCGATGACGAGCTGACTCCCAACAACAAGGCCGAGCAGGAGCAGTGCGCGAAGCTGAAGACCGATCTTGACGGCTACAAGTGGGACGGCCTGCGCGATCACACCGATCAGGCTATCGGCGATGACCTGTGGCGCAGGCTCAGCACCGACAAAGCCAGCTGCCTGAACCGCAACTGCCACTACTACCGCGAATGCCCGTTCTTTGTTGCCCGCCGCGAGATCCAGGAGGCCGAAGTGGTGGTCGCCAACCATGCGCTGGTGATGGCGGCGATGGAGAGCGAATCGGTACTGCCAGACCCTAAACACCTGCTGCTGGTGCTGGATGAAGGCCACCATCTGCCGGACGTCGCCCGCGACGCGCTGGAGATGAGCGCCGAGATCACCGCCCCCTGGTTCCGCCTGCAGCTGGATCTGTTCTGCAAGCTGGTCGCCACCTGCATGGATCAGTTCCGCCCGAAAACCATCCCGCCGCTGGCGGTCCCGGAGCGCCTGAGCGAGCACTGCGAGACGATCTACACCCATATCGCCTCGCTGAATAACATCCTCAATCTCTATCTCCCGGCCACCCAGGAGGCGGAGCACCGCTTTGAGATGGGCGAGCTGCCGGATGAGATCATGGCTATATGTCGCGAGCTGGCGCAGCTTATCGAGAAGCTGCGCGGGCTGGCGGAGCTGTTTTTAAACGATCTCAGTGAAAAAACCGGCACCCATGATGTGGTGCGCGTGCACCGGGTACTGCTGCAGATGAACCGCGCCCTCGGCATGTTCGAGGGGCAGAGCAAGCTGTGGCGACTGGCGTCGATGGCTCAGGCCTCCGGCGCGCCGGTCACCAAGTGGGCGACCCGGGAGGTCAAAGAGAATCAGGTGCATCTCTTCTTCCACTGCGCGGGCATTCGCGTCAGCGATCAGCTGGAGAAGCTGCTCTGGCGCAGCGTCCCGCATGTGGTGGTCACCTCCGCCACGCTGCGCTCGCTGAACAGCTTCTCGCGGCTGCAGGAGATGAGCGGCCTGAAGGAGAAAGCAGGGGATCGCTTTGTGGCTCTCGATTCGCCGTTCAACCACTGCGAGCAGGGCAAGCTGGTGATCCCGCGCATGCAGCATGAGCCGCTGATCGACAATGAAGAGAATCACCTTGCGGAGATGGCGGCCTATTTCCGCGAACAGCTCGAAAGCAAAAAATATCCCGGGATGCTGGTGTTGTTCGCCAGCGCCCGGGCGATGAATCTGTTTTTAACCTTCGTCACCGATCTGCGCCTGCTCCTGCTGGTGCAGGGGGATCAGCCCCGCTACCGGCTGGTGGAGTTGCACCGCAAACGGATAGAGAGCGGCGAGCGCAGCGTGCTGGTGGGGCTTCAGTCCTTTGCCGAAGGGCTGGATTTGAAAGGCGATTACCTGACCCAGGTGCACATCCACAAGATTGCCTTCCCGCCTATCGATAGCCCGGTGGTGCTCACCGAGGGCGAGTGGCTGAAAAGCCTGAATCGCTTCCCGTTTGAAGTGCAGAGTTTGCCCGCGGCGTCGTTCAACCTCATCCAGCAGGTCGGGCGTCTGATCCGCAGCCACAGCTGCTGGGGCGAGGTGGTGATCTACGATAAACGCCTGCTGACCAAAAACTACGGCAAGCGCCTGCTGAATGCCCTGCCGATCTTTCCTATCGAGCAGCCCGAGGTGCCCGAGGTAAAAAAACGCCCGGCTAAACTTGCCGCCGGGCGTAAAACGAGCATCCGTGCTAAGAGGCGCGGTCCTACTGGTAAGTGAAGGTAAACTGCACCACGCTGGAGAACTGACCCGCGCTGACCGGGGTATGCGAGGCGTAATAGCGTGCCGCCATCGGGAAATCGGCGGTGTGGGTCACCGGGTCGATCACCGCATTGAAGCGTGATTCCGGGGCCAGGATGATCGAGTCGGTGCGGTCTGCCAGCTCCAGCGCCAGCCCTTGTGCCGTGCCGGTGTTGGCGAACTTGAACGGGTGGAGCTTGTCGCGCAGGCCCTCCAACTGAATGGTCGCCAGGGTAAGGCTCTGGGGGCAGTTGGAAATCGTAATATCAAAATTCTTCCACACCCCGGTATCCCCCACCGCCTTAAATTCACTGGCCACCGCCTGGCCGAGATCGACCACTTTATTCTGACTGGTGCTGTCCACCTGGCAGGCGGTGTCGTAGATGTTGCCTTTGATGCTGAGGAGCACATCGGTGG
Organism: Leclercia tamurae; assembly: GCF_025566055.1. Taxonomy (GTDB): domain Bacteria; phylum Pseudomonadota; class Gammaproteobacteria; order Enterobacterales; family Enterobacteriaceae; genus Enterobacter; species Enterobacter tamurae. The sequence goes on along the minus strand of NZ_JAMHKS010000077.1, from coordinate 195,547 downwards.
CCGACGCGGGCAGGCTTGCCAGCAGCATGAACAGGGCTACATATTTCATCGGGGATCTCACTGGTATTCAATGTCGATGGTGGCAATGGTATTGGCTCTCCCGGCAGTCACCCGATCGGCGATCTGGTAATACTGTACCTGGAAGGGCAGGTCGAACGGCTGGTTGGGCACGGTCTGGTCGCCAAACGGGATTGGGTAGTCGTAGCGCAGCAAGACGCCGCCGACAAGCATTGCCACGCCCACCCCGGTGGCACTTTCGCTGCCGGGCGTAATGTTCAGCACGTCATGACCATCTCTGATGGATGTCATGCCGTTGGCGCTGGTGACCCGGGCGGTCATGGTGACTGCGTCGGTACAGGTCGCCGTCAGGTTAAAGGTTTTCCAGTCGCTGGTGCTGCCGACATGAGTAAAGAGGCTGACCGGGAAATCCCCCAGCATCACCACCAGGCTTTTTGGATCCACCGAACAGGTGGTGGCCTTCAGCGCCAGACTCCCGCCGTAGCGCACGGCATTCAGCTGGCCCAGCTGCTGATCCGGGTAGATCCCCAACGACCAGATACCGTTGTGCACCGTTGTTGACGCATGCTCTCCGGTGGTGCTGGCGGTTTTGATCAGCTGCATCGTCAGCGACACATTGAAGCTGCCGGAGCCGTCACTGCTGACGTACCCCAGCGGCGTGCTGCGGCTGTCGCAGTGGGCGGCACGGCCGCGCACCGGCTGTCCGGCGCTGTTCAGCAGCTCAATGCCTATTCCCTCGATACCGCTGCGGTAGACGCCCGGCATCCCCGGCACCTCTTCCCCTTCGCCGAGATGGCAGGCGGTGATCGGCTTGCCGCTGTCGGCAGCATCACAATGGCCTTGCACCCTGTGCGAGCGGGCGGAACCCGGGACAGCATTGCCGACGCTGAGGGTGGTGGGCACCGTCAGCGTCCCCGGCGTGGCGGTCCAGGGCAGATCGGATGTTGTGCAGGCCGCTTTCGCCTGCGGCATAAACAGAAACAGGGCGGCAAACAGGGCCAGGACACAGCCGTAGCGGAAGGGTTTCATCTTTTCCTCGACGCCGTCAGGAGCACTGGGCGGTGACGCTAATCACCGGGCCAGTGGATCGGGACGGCAGTTGATAGTGGGCGGAGCAGTGCGTGCCTGCGCCTTTGCCCCAGCTGACGTTGACGTTGCCCCGGGCGTGCATCCCGGTCAGGTAGACCTGGCCGCCATCGCCAACGATAAACTCGCCGCTGTCATGGGCCGGGGCCGCGGTGGCGCCAAAGGGCACTGGACGACCGTCAGCACGGGTGAGGGTCAGCAGCACCCGGCTGCCGACGCGGGTATCAAAGTGGGTACGTACAATCGCCCCCCGGGTCGGGGTGACCACTTTGGCCGCCTGGCCGACGTCGGCACCGGCAGGCAGACTCTCGGTATTCAGCGCCACGGTGTTGTGATGGTACGGCGTGACGTAAGGCACGATTGCGTAGCCGCGATAGTCGGTTTTGACCCCGGTCTGGTTGTCGATCGCGGTCCCGCTGGCCCCCGGTGCCTCCACCAGGGCGACGGTATCGCCCATCGGCAGGCCGAAGGTGACGCCGTGGGCGTGAACAATCATGCTCCCCTGCACCCCGAGGTTGAGCTGGCGCTGCTGGTTATCCTGGGAATAGCCCGCCGTCATTTCGCCGTAGGTGGCTTTGTAATCGCTGTTCAGGTTAGTGCCGTAACCGGAAGCCTGGCTGTGGCTCTGCTGCACCCCCCAGCTGAGGTTATTGTCTGCCAGGGCGGTGCCGTTCAGGCCGACGCTCTGGCTGGTGTCATGCTTGCTGTTGTTAAGGGTGTAATTGACCCAGGTGTTGCTCAGCCAGCGATCCAGCGGAACGGAGACGTTAAAGCCGACGGTCTGCTCGTTCTCCCGCCGATCGTCGTCATCCTCATCCTGAATGTTCTTGCTCAGGCCATAGTTGATGCCGTAGCTGATGCCGTGCCAGCTGCCGTTATAGCCGAGACTCAGTGAGGTCATGCTCTGGTCGCTGTGCCAGTAATTCTCTTTCACCAGGCTTAAGGTCATCGACCCCAGGGAATCGCCCAGGGACTGATCGATGGTCGCCTCCTGACGGTTGCGACGCCTGTCGGCGGGCGTCCAGTCGTCATTGTGGGTGTGGGAGTCAAACACATCCGCCATGGTGTTAAATCCGGCGCTGTTGTAGCGATATCCGGCCACCGTAAAATAGGTGCCGGTGGTGGCAAAATCTTTGCTGTAGCGCACCCGCCATGCGCGGCCCCGGGTGGTTTTTTGCTCCTTCATCTGCGATTTCGCCGTGGTCACATCCACCGAAAACGCCCCCCAGTTACCGATGTTTTTCCCGCTGCCGAGTGCCAGGGAATCGTAATACTGGCTGGTCTGGATGCCGCCGTAGGCGGTGATATCCCAGGGCAGGCCGTAGATCCCGGTGCCCTGCAGAAAAGGCGTTTGCTCCACGCTGTGGTCATAGCTACGGTAGCGCCCGCCGGTCAGGCTGTATTTGAACCGGCCTTCACGCTGCAATACCGGTACCGAGGCGTAAGGCACCACGAAGTGCTGCTCGCTGCCGTCGGTCTCTTTGACGGTGACGTTCAGGTCGCCGCTGCCGCCGGTGGGGTAGAGATCGTTAATCTCGAACGCGCCGGGGGCGACGTAGTTCTGGTAGATCACGTACCCGTTCTGGCGCACCACCACCTGGGCGTTGCTGTGCGCCACGCCGCGAATGCGCGGGGCAAAACCTTTCAGGCTGTCCGGGAGCATGTCGTCGTCGGAGGCGATCTGCGCCCCGGTGAACGACAGGCCGTCAAACACATCGGAGGGGGTGGTGCTTTGCCCGAGGGTCACGACGCTGCCCAGCGACAGGATATTGCGCTGGGCATAGCTGTAGACCGAGGAGAATTCGCGCTGCGTCGTGCTATCGTCGTGAGTCTGGCTCCAGGTGGAGTAGTTGCGCAGACGCCATGCCCCGAGGTTCAGCCCCGGGCGCAGGTTCAGGTATTCATTGCGCTGATGGCTGCCGTCTTCACCCCGGCTGCGGCTATTCCCTGCGGAGTAGCTGTAGTTCAGCAGAAAGGCGTTGATGCCGTTGTCCATCTCTTCCGGGGCCACGTACCCGTGGGGTACCGGGGTGATGGCCGCCTGAGGGATACTCAGCAGCAGCTGCTGCTGGCCGGGGCGGAAGGTGGCGCTGGCGGCAGGTAACCCAGAGAGATCGACACAGTCGTCATCTTTTGTGACGCTGAATTTATCGCTCTGGATACCCAGGCTCTTGAGGGTTTCTACTGACAGACAAGGTTGCAGGGTGGCCGGGCCGGTAGCCGACTGTTGCAGGCCAAAGGCGATCTTTCTGTTGGCCACTTTGTTGTTATTCACATAGACATCCACCTGATAGCTCCCCGGCGCGATGCCCGGGCCCTTCTCATACACCGAGAGGTCGGTTTTGCCCTGGCCGGGGGTGTCGATGTCCAGCAGCGCCGGGTTGAAATAATCGTCCGCCAGCACCTGCTGCACGCAAAAGCTCAGCGCCGCGCAGCCCAGCGCAATCAGCAGGCTACGCGCGGTTTTCCGCGGCGCTTTGGTGGAGTAGTCCCAGGCCATGGTGGGCTTATTGCAGTGGCGCAGACCAGGCGTGGCTCACCGCACCATAGTCGTTGATAATTTTCCAGGAAACCGTGCTCCCGGTGATGCCGCCCGGCACGGCAAAGTGCGCGTCGCTTTCAGGTGCCACCCAGGTCACCTTGTCAATGTGTTTGCTGCCGACGGTGATGGCCTGGAAGTTCATGTAGAACGGCGTCGGGTTGGTCACCACGAGGTTATTACCCTGTTTATGCCAGCGTAATTTATCCGCCACCTCATCCGGTTTGCCGCTAATTCCCGTCGGGCGGTAGATCAGTTTGATCCGCGTTTTAATGGCGATTTGCAGGGTGTTGCTGCTCTCGTCGTGGTTGGTTGACGGAATGGATTTGATGTTCAGCCAGTAGAGCGATTCGCGATCGGTCGGCAGATTGCCGCCGGTCCGCACCACGCGCAGGACGTTTTCCTGTTTGCCGTCGAGGCGAAACAGCGGAGGGGTGATGAGAAACGGCGCGTTATCCCGCGCATTATCTGCGCTCTCTACCCAGGACTGCACCAGGTAGTCGAGGTTATCCGGGTTGGAGAGCCCCAACGACGCTTCTTTTTTATCTCCCTGATAAATTAAACGGGTCCCTTCGATAATAACCCCGGCGTGAGCGGCGGTGGTCATGACTAACAGGGAGGCGATGAAAATAGATTTACGCATGGCAGGACTCTGAATAAAGCTGACGATGCCTGGCCCTGCGGCCAGGCATCGCAGGATTAGTTGTACATGACGGTAAAGGTGGAGACCGCATTAGCCGGGCCGGCGGTGATGGTGCTGCCGGTCTGGATATAGCGTGCGCCAAATACCAGGTCGTTAGTGGTGGTGCCGGACTGCAGCGTATAGCTGGTGGAGGCGCTGTACAGGCTCAGTGGATTTTCTGTTTTATCCAGCAGCTGAATACCGACGCCGGTTGCGGCACCGGTACCTGGGGTAACGGCCAGCACGTTGGCGTTGGTGCCATCAGCGGAACCACCAAAGGTGATCGCCGCGCTGGTGATGGTTTCCGGGCAGTCTCTCAGCTGGATATCAAAACGGGTGGTTGAGGTGGTGGAGCCTGAACCGGTAAAGGCCGTTTGCGAGACTTTGCCGAGGGGAACATCCAGCGGGCTGCTGACGCCATTCACCACCTGGCAGGCGGAGTCGATGATTTCGCCGGTGAAATTAACTTGCCCCTCGCCGCTGTTCGCAGCCCAGGCAGAAACAGAACAACACAATGCAGTGGCAATAAAGGTGCCGGAGACAATTTTACGCATAATAATTCCTGAGTGAATTCCGGTGGTAATAACATCCGTTGTGATTAATTTTTGAAAAAAGCGGGGCGACTTTTATCCGGGGCTAATTTACGGAATAAATCGTTGATGGATAACTATTGGCCGGGTCAATAGTGATTTCATTAACAGTTGAATTTTTATTTTTACTGTTATTACAAGGGGATGGTGTTATTTCAGGCTGGCAGCGATAAGAGAAATGTCTGTCCGGGGGCACCTTATCAACGCTATAGTGTTAATAAGATGTCGCAAGGAGAAACAACGTGGATTATCGCAAAATTATCAAAGAGGTCGGGCGGGGGAAAAACCACGCGCGCGATCTGGATCAGGAGACAGCCCGGGCGCTCTATACCGCCATGCTGAACGGCGAAGTGCCGGAGCTGGAGATGGGCGGCATTCTGATTGCGCTGCGTATTAAGGGTGAAGGCGAAGCGGAAATGCGCGGCTTCTATGAGGCGATGCAGGCGCAAACCCTGCGCCTGACACCGCCAGTGGCGAAGCCGATGCCGGTGGTGATCCCGAGCTATAACGGCGCGCGCAAGCAGGCCAACCTGACTCCGCTGCTGGCGATACTGCTACAAAAGCTGGGCTTCCCGGTGGTGGTGCACGGCGTGAGTGAGGATCCCTCCCGGGTGCTGACGGAAACCATTTTCACCCTGCTGGGCATCGAGCCGACCCGCCACGGCGGTCAGGCCCAGGCGAAGCTCGATGGCCATCATCCGGTCTATATTCCGATCGGCACCCTGTGCCCGCCGCTGGAGAAGCAGCTGGCGATGCGCTGGCGGATGGGGGTGCGTAACAGCGCCCATACTCTGGCGAAACTGGCGACGCCGTTTGCGGAAGATGCCGCCCTGCGGCTCTCCAGCGTTTCGCACCCGGAATATGTCACCCGGGTGGCGACCTTTTTTGCCGATATCGGTGGCCGGGGGCTGTTGATGCACGGCACCGAGGGCGAGGTCTATGCCAACCCGCAGCGCTGTCCGCAGCAAACCCTGATCGATCCGACGGCGGGTACCCGGGTGGTGCTGGAGCGTGGGGAAGAGAACAGCGATGTCTCCCTGCCGCAGGCCAAAGATCCGGAAACCACCGCCCGCTGGATTGAGAGCTGCCTCGCCGGACGCGAAGCGGTACCGCACTCTCTGAAGCTGCAGATGGCCTGCTGCCTGCTGGCGACCGGTCAGGTTGAGACGGTCGACGCCGGGCTGGCGCGGGTTAACCAGAGTTTTTAGATAAAAAAAGCCCGTCCAGCGATGGACGGGCCAAAAAAATAACAACAGGGTCAATGAGGGTTGGAGCAGCCCGCCAGCGAACTGGCGAGCGGGGCAGAGATAAGGGTCAGGTTATTTGTAGATAACCGCAGTACCGCTCAGTTTGTTATTGGTGTTAGCGGAGGTAATGGTGTAACCGGTCGCGCCAGCCTCTTCAGCTTTCGCCGCCAGGCGAGCTTCCAGACCGTCCAGCGTGGTCGCGCCTTCAGCACTCACCACACCGATTTTGTTCATGCTGTTTGCCTGGGCAGCGGTTACAGATTCCGCAGCGAAAGCACCGAAGGATAGGGTAGTCAGGGCAACAGCGGCAACAGCATATTTGATGGTTTTCATGGTTAGTATCTCGCAGGTTATTCTGTTAAGGGGACGTTGTTCCGTCGATGTGATAAGTATCACGCTTTTTTGCGAGAGATAAAATCGAAGAGAATTGACGTCGTCATTCGAAAAATTTGAATGACAAATAAGTTATTGAATATTAATAAATTCGGTGAATGAATTTACCTTTCTTGCCGTTACGCTTTACAGAGGGAAGAGTGAGGGCACGTTTTGCCAAACCTGCGGTGAAAATTCGTGCACAAAAAAGAAACCGCTTGCGTGGCGATGCCGGCGCCAGGCCAGTCATCGCAACTGGCTGTCTTTCGAACCTCTGCGATTATATCCTGCGTGCGACGCATTATGTGAATCTTTCTCCTGCTGGCAGGCGATACACAGCCGGACGCCGGGCACCGCTTTACGCCGCGCTTCGGGGATCGGCTCCCCGCACTCTTCGCAGTTTTCCAGGCTCTCGCCCTGCGGGATTTCACCCCGCGCCCGCGCCACCGCATCTTCAATGGTACTGTTGATCTGTTCGTTAACGGCGTCATCATTCGCCCAACCGGAAGCCATACACCCCTCCTGACAGGATATTGCGCTGTACAGTAACTATGGGGTGAAAAAACGCACAATCAAGGCGCAGGCCTAGATTTCAGACCATTCACGCAGCAGGTTATGGTAGAGGTTGAGCAGGGAGAGCACTTCATCGCTTTCACCGTGACGGGAGCGCAGGGCCTGGATGTTGCGGTCGAGGTCAAACAGCATGCCGCGCTTCTTATCGTCACGGATCATCGACTGGATCCACATAAAGGAAGCCACCCGCACCCCTGCGGTTACCGGCGTCACGCAGTGCAGGCTGCTGGAGGGGTAGAGCACCAGATCCCCCGCCGGAAGTTTGACGCTGTGCTGGCCGTAAGTGTCGTTTACCACCAGCTCCCCGCCCTCGTAGCTGTCGGGCTCGCTTAAAAAGAGGGTGGCGGAGAGATCGGTCCGCATCCAGCCGCTCTGCGGGTGGCTGCGCACCGCCCCGTCAACGTGAAAACCGTAGGTCTCCTGCTGCTGATAGCGGTTAAACAGCGGGCTGGAGATCTGGCGCGGCAGGGCGGCGGCAAAAAAGAGCGCGTGCTGATTCACCGCCTGCAACACTGCCGCCTGCAGGGTGGCGTACAGCGGGCTTTGAGTGTCGACCTGCTGGTTGTTTTTGACCTGTGCGCCCTGGTTACCTACGGTCGCCCGGCCATCGATCCACGGGGCCTGATCCAGCTGAGCGCGGAACTGCGCCACCTCATCGGGGTTCAGCACGCCCGGAATGTGATACATCATAAAAAGTTCTCCGAAAGGTGGGGCCGAAGCCCCACGCGGGATCAGAAGTGCATGTTCGCCGTCAGCATAAAGGTGCGCGGCTCGCCCGGATGGTAACGGTAGCCACTCTTGTTGATGGAGGCGACATAGTCTTCATCAAACAGGTTGTAGACGTTGAGCTGCATGTCGAGGTTGCGGTTGACGCGATAGCCCAGTTTGGCATCGGCCACCCAGTAACCTTCGGTGAAGGACGGGGTACCGACCGCACCGTCAGATCCACGGTGCATGCTGCCGATATAGCGCCCACCGGCACCGACGGAGATCGCATCCGTGGCCTGGTACTGGCTCCACAGGGTGAAGGCATGTTCCGGGGTATAGGGCAGGGAAGAGGTGCCATCCTGCGCCACGTCATTGCCGGTGCGCACGCTGGCACGCTGCTGGGTATAACCGCCGATTACCTGCCAGGCCGGGGTGATGTTGCCCGCGGCAGAGAGCTCATAACCTTCGATACGTTTTTTACCGTACTGCGAGTAGGTGCCATCATCGTTCTGCTCGACTTCATTTTCAATGTCGGTGCGGAAGATCGCCGCGGTCAGCAGGAGACGTTTATCCAGCACTTCCCACTTGGTCCCCAGCTCGCTGGTTTTTGCCTTCTGTGGTTTAAAGTCGGTGCGGTTGGCGCTGTTACCGGTGCCGCCCTGGGCCAGAGCAAAGTTATTCCCTCCCGGCGGCTGCTGGGAGATGGCGTAGTTAACGTAGACGTTGCCGTGCTCGGTCAGATGATAGAGCGCACCGGCTTTCCAGTTGACCAGGTTGCCCGAGGTGGCGGTATCCACGGTAGTGACCGGGGAACCTTTTGGCGTCCCGGCCGGGCAGGCAACCGCCCCGCGACCCGTGCCGCCGCAGATGCTGGCGCTGTCATAGTCGGTATGGTACGTGTCGAGACGAATGCCGCCGTTCAGCTCGAATTCACGGGTGATTTGCAGCGTATCGAAGGCGTACAGACCGAAGGTGTCGGTCCGGCCGTTGGCGTTGGCCCCGCTGTTGTTCAGGCCGCCCAGGCTGACACTGCTGCTCGGGTGATAGATATTCACCGGCGGTGGAGTGATGGCATCCACGCCGTAATTGGTCTGGGTTTCTCGGGTGAACTCCACCCCGGTGCTGATATCGTGCCCGACGCTGCCGGTATAGAATTTAGTCGTCAGGTTGGTCTGGTTGGTCAGGATCTTATTGCTGACATCTTTGGTATTGGCGTTACGCGACCAGGTCCAGGTATCCACATCGTTACGATTCGGCTGGGTGATGTTGCTGGCCCCGCCCATCACCGCAGTCATCAGATAATCCTGCTTCACCCGCGACCAGCGTGTGGTGTTACGCAGGGTAGTGTTGTCGTTGAAGTCATGCTCAAAGCGCATCGTGGCGGTGTCGGAGGTGGAGTCGTCGTAATCGGAATCGGTGCCGTAGAAGTTGCTGGTGTCCACCTTGCCGGAGTGATTCAGCGCCGCGGTACCCGCCGATGGCGCAGAGTAGCCCGGCAGCCCGATGGTCGGGATCCCGCCATCCGGGGTGTTGTGCTGGGTCACGTGCAGGTAGTTCAGATACAGACGGTTCTCCGTCCCCAGGCCAAAGGCGAGGGAAGGGGCCACGCCGTAACGTTCGTTTTTGACGTTATCGCGCTCTTCGTCGTGGGTCTTTTCCCCCATCAGGTTCAGACGAAACGCTGAGGTATCACCCATCACCTGGTTAATGTCGATCGTCCCGCGACGCATATACGCGCTGCCGATGCTGGCGGAGGCATCAATGCCCGAGTCCAGACGCGGCTGTTTGCTGATCATATTGATCGAGCCGCTGGGGGCGCTACGTCCGTAGTCGCTGCCGGAGGGGCCTTTAATCACTTCGACCTGTTCGGTATTAAAGGTATCGCGCGTGGTGCTGCTGATGTCGCGGATCCCGTCGACGTAGATGCTGTTTGACGTGTCCACGCCGCGCATATACACCGCATCGCCGGTGGTGGAGTTGCCGTTTTCACCGGCAAAGAAGGCCCCCACACCCGGGACGTTTTTCAGGGCGTCGGTCAGGTTGGTGGTACCCTGATCCTTCAGCACCTGTTCGGAAATCACGGTCATGGTGCGGGTGGTGTCGGCTACCGGGCGGCTGAACTTCGCATCGGCAGACTTTTGCGGCGCATAGAGCGAAGGCTGGGCCGCTTCCACCACCAGGGTGTCGTCAGACTTGTTCTCGTTATTATCCGCAGCAAGCGCACTCGCTACCGGGGAGAGACCGAGACACAGCCCCGCAAAAAAGGTCAGCGAGCTGAAGCTGTTCGGAACGTTGCGATTTTTATCCATATTGTTTAGCGACTTATAATTTTTAGAATCGAGTTTCCATTACGGTGTCAGGCAGGTCTGTGCCTTTGCCTGTGCCACGTGAATATCCGTAATGAACCTACAAATGATAATTATTGTGATAAACATTATCATTTGGCGTGACTTTTTATCACTGTCGTAAACAAAATGAAATACGTAAATTTACATTCTCTGCTAAAAAACTTCACAAAGTGGATTTTGGGCAAAAAACGAACTGCACCCCAGAGGATGCAGTAGGTAGTGCAGAGCGGGGGACTATTTGTAGATGGTGGCAGTACCAAACATGGTGTTATCGCCGCTGGCAGAGTTAACAATATAGCCTTTGGCACCTTGTTCACGCGCTTTTTCAGCCAGTTTATCCTGCAGGTCGTCGAGGTTACGTGCGCCCGAAGCCTGCACCGTTCCGGCTGGCCTGAGTTGGCCGGTATCGCCGCTGCTGAGTGATTCAATCGACCATGCAGCAAACGACGCGCCTGCCAGTGAAGCGGCAGCGAGCATTACCAGGTATTTTTTCATAATCACTTCCTCTGATTGACAACGGGGTGATGCACACTAAGTGTAGAACGGGTCAGAGTGTGATTTAGTGCAAAAAATTGATGATGATCTGCTTATTTTTTGAACAACATTTTTTGACAATTTCATGACAAATCAGCGACATACAGGTGGCTGATTTTTGACGTTTTATTCTCCAGCGCAGAGAAATATTTACCGTTGCGCCCGCAAGGGGTATCTTACGCCGCTGTTTACAGGAGAACGCCATGACACCCGAGAAGCCGGGGTTGCACCCACGCAACCGCCACCGCAGCCGTTACGATATGAATGCCTTATGCGAGAGCTGTCCGGCACTGCGCGAATTTATCACCCAAACCCCGACGGGCGAGCCGACGGTGAACTTTGCCGATCCGCAGGCGGTGAAGACGCTGAACAAAGCACTGCTGATGCATTTCTACGGTGTGGCGCAGTGGGATATTCCGGACGGCTACCTCTGTCCGCCGGTACCGGGGCGTGCTGACTACATTCATCATCTTGCCGATCTGCTGGCGGAAGGGAATAACGGCGCGGTACCTGCCCAGGCGACGATCCTCGACATCGGAACCGGCTCCAACCTGATCTACCCCCTGATTGGCGTACATGAATATGGCTGGCGCTTCACCGGCAGTGAAGTGGACCCGCAGGCCTTTGCCAACGCCACCGCCATCATTAACGGCAACCCCGGCATGGCCCGCGCCATTCGTCTGCGCCGCCAGAAAGAGGCTTCCGCCATTTTTGCCGGGGTGATCCATAAAAACGAACAGTACGATGCCACCCTGTGCAACCCGCCGTTCCACGATTCGGCGGAAACCGCCCGGGCGGGCAGCGAGCGTAAGCGCCGCAACCTCGGCCAGGCGGCCGATGCCGCGCTGAACTTTGGCGGCCAGCAGCAGGAGCTGTGGTGCGAAGGGGGCGAAGTGGCCTTTATCAAGAAGATGATTGCCGAGAGCGCCCAGTTTGCCCGTCAGGTGAAGTGGTTTACTACACTGGTCTCGCGCAGCGAAAATCTGCCGCCGCTGTATCGCGCCCTGACGGACGTCGGCGCGGTCAAAGTGGTGAAAAAAGAGATGGCCCAGGGTCAAAAGCAGAGCCGCTTTATCGCCTGGACCTTTATGGATAACGACAAACGCCGCCAGCGTTAACAGGTTTTTTACAGCGTTGGCTCCTGAGGCGAAGAGGGTGCCGGGCCCGGCGACGGCAGCAGCTGATACATCTGCACCGGCATCCGCACTTCCGCCAGATCGAAATGTTTTTTCACCATGCTGTCGAGGGCGAAACGCACCGTCCACTGCTTCAGCGGCTGGGTGGTGAAGGAGACGCGCAGCGTAAAGGCGGTGCTGGTCAGCCCGACAATTCCGGCGAACGACGGCTCGCCGATAATCAAACCGCGAATATCCTCTCTCTCCAGCAGCTCATCCACCGCCGCTTTCAACGCGGCTTGTGCTTTCTCTGCATCTTCATGCCTGTCCACATCGTAATTCGCCACCACCGAACCGATGCCGCGGACAAAGTTGGCGAAGGTGGTGATCGAAGACCACGGAATAATATGGTACGCGCCGGTATCCTGGCGCACCCCCACGGAACGAATCGACATTCGCTCTACGGTGCCGGTCAGCGGCCCGATAGTCACCAGATCCCCGGTGTTCATCCCGTTTTCAAACTGAATGAAGATCCCGGTAATGATGTCCTTCACCAGCGTCTGTGAGCCGAAGGAGATGGCCAGCCCCAGCGCCCCGGCACCCGCCAGCAGCGGGGCGATATTCACCCCGATCTCTGACAGCACAATCATGATAGTGATGGTGCTGATCACCACCGCCAGCGCGTTACGGAACAGGGTTAACAGCGTGCGGGCGCGAGCGCTGGGCAGCGGGCGACCATGAATATCCGACGCCAGCCGGTTCTCGATCAGGCTTGCCAGAATCGTCCAGCCGATGGCGGAGAAGAACAGGATCAGCGCGATGCGGATCAGTATATCCACCGTCTTTTCACCGGCGCCGTTGTGCAGCCAGTTCCAGAAGTCGAACAGCCCCCAGGCGCTAAGCAGCAGCATGATGGCGACACTGACCGTCAGGAACCGGGCCACCTTCAGCGACATGGAGATCCAGCCGTTGAGCCGCTTTTGCAGCTCCGGGTAGTTGCGCTGTACATGTGGTGACAGGGTGATGGTTTTAGCCAGCCAGCGCGACAGCAGCCCGGATACAAAGGCGGCGATCCCGACGATGGCCAGGCTGCGGAAGGTGGCACCCATCATAAACTTCAGGCTGTTTCCCGGATCGAACAGGGAGAAGAAGCACAGCACAATAAAGTAAGCGCTCGCCAGCCAGTGCCATACCAGCGCAAAGGCGCGAATAAACAGGCTGAAGAAGGCGAGGGAGCGGTCGGCAAGGTGGAGCAACCCCTCGGTAATGGCGCGTTTGTTGTGAAAAATCAGGTACAGCGCCCAGACGGTGATACACAGCATAATCAGCACGTTGGCGAGGGCGCCGATCTGGACGTTAACCTGATTGGAGATAATAGGCACCGCCACCAGCAGGCCATAGCCGATCATGCTGCTCAGAATGCTCAGCCGCAGCGACCAGTAGTGGGCGGCTCTATCGCTAATCCCAAAGGGACGCAGATCCGGCACTCGCGGGCAAAATATCAGCCGCAGGATCGCTTTGAAGAACTCAATCAGCGCGAAGGCGTTGAGGAACAGTGTCTGCTGGAAGGCGATGGTGGGGTTGCCGGTATTAAGATATTCGCTGAGGATCTGGCCGACAAAGAGGGTCAGGGCCAGCAGCAGCAGGTCGATAATAAAGGCGCTGGCGATGGTCAGCGGCAGGTGGATCCAGCTGCTGGTTTCCCGGTTCTTTCTGCGTCCCCAACTGCCCATCTTGCGGTACAGCGGCCAGGCGCAGAGCCTGACCAGCCAGTAAAAGGCAAAAACTAACCCGGCGAGGAGCAAAAACTGCCGTGCGGCAACGACGAAGGTCTGCGGGTTAAAGGCTTTATGCGGAGAGCCGATCAGGTTGCGGTACAGCTGGGCGAAACGGGATGAGAGCGCATCGCCGTAATGACGGCTGATATCGGTCACGTTCTCCAGCACGGTCTTCTCTTCTTCGATTTCCGGCGGCGTGATTTTGGGCACCGGCTCCTGCGGCGGCGTGGCGGCCACGCTGCGCAGCTGGGTGATTAGCTCCTGGCGCGAGGCGTCATTTTCCAGCACGTCGGCCAGCGCGGAATAGGCGGCTTTCTTCTGCTCAACGTCCGGCTCGGCGGGCGGAGTTGTCGCTTCACTGGCGGCAGCAGCGGGAACGCCCGGCAGGCTGACCGCCTGAGCAGGCAGGCAAAACAGGCTTATCAGAAGCAGCAGGATCCAGGGCACAGCGTCCTCCGGTGACAATATTGTGCAAAGTGATAAGTATAGAAGGCGAACGGAAGCGGGGGTTTTTTGGGAAGATTCCGGGGGAATAACAGGCCGGGCAAGCGTTAGCGCCGCCCGGCGAGACATTACGAAACGTGCTGGAGGAACTCCTGCAAACGCTGGCTCGGTGGGTTCTCAATCAATGTCTGCGGATTGCCATCTTCGGCAATACGGCCTTTATCGATAAAGATCAGACGCGAGGCCACTTTCTCGGCAAAACCGATTTCGTGGGTTACGATCACCATCGTCATCCCTTCTTCCGCCAGATCCTGCATAACCTTCAGCACTTCGTGGCGCAGTTCCGGGTCGAGGGCCGAGGTCGGCTCATCGAACAGCATCATTTTCGGTTTAACCGCCAGCGCACGGGCAATCGCCACACGCTGCTGTTGGCCCCCGGAGAGCTCAGACGGGTAGTGATGCCCGCGCTCCGCCAGCCCAACTTTTGCCAGCAGCTCTTTTGCCAGCGCTTCTGCCGCCGCTTTGTTGGCACCGCGCACGCGCAGCGGGCCGAACATCACGTTCTCCAGCGCCGTCAGGTGCGGGAAGAGGTAGAACTGCTGGAACACCATGCCGGCTTCCTGACGGATCAGGCGCTCGTCCACTTTCGGATCGTTGACCTTCAGGCCATCGACAATCAAATCGCCGCTGGTGATCTCTTCCAGCTTGTTGATGCAGCGCAGCAGGGTCGATTTACCGGAGCCGGATGGCCCGATAATCACCACCACTTCGCCGGTCTGGATCTGCAGATCGATATTGTGCAGCACCTGGGTCTGGCCAAAGTGCTTGGAAACGTTTTTAAATTCAATCACAGGATTTTCATCCTTCTTTCAAGACGACGCAGCACGAAGCTCAGTGCCAGGGTAATAATCAGATAGACCACCGCAACGGCGCTCCAGATCTCCAGGGCGCGGAAGTTACCGGCAATGATCTCCTGGCCCTGACGGGTCAGTTCAGCCACACCGATAACAATAAACAGCGAGGTATCTTTAATGCTGATGATCCACTGGTTGCCCAGCGGCGGCAGCATGCGACGCAGCGCCAGGGGCAGGATCACGTGGCGGATGGTTTCGCGACGGGAGAGACCCAGCGCCAGACCGGCCTCGCTAAAGCCCTTGTGGATCGACAGCACCGCACCGCGGGTGATCTCAGCGATATAGGCCCCGGAGTTGATCATAATGGTGACCACCGCCGCGCTGAACGGGTCAATGCGCAGATCGGTAAAGGCCATCGGCAGGGCGAAGTAGATAAACATCACCTGCACCACAATCGGCGTGCCGCGAATCACTTCGATGAAAACCAGCGCTACGTGGTTGGCTATCCAGCCGCCGTAGGTGCGGGCAAAACCGGCGACGAGGCCGATAATCAACCCGCCAACCAGACCGAGGACCGAAATCCACAGGGTCATTTTGGCGCCTTCAAGCAACAGAGGAATGGCAGGCCAGATGGCGCTCCAGTCAAACTCCATGATGTGTTCCTGTATACCGTGGTGAAAACAACAGGGGGCGAAGTTCGCCCCCAGGATAATAACTGCTCAGAACCTGATTATTATTTTGGCTCAGTTCCGAACCATTTTTTGTAAATTTCGTTGTAGGTGCCGTTGTCGCGCAGGGTTTTCAGCGCGCCGTTCACCTTAGTACGCAGGTCGTCGGAGCCTTTCGGGAAGGCGATACCGTATTCCTGCGCTTCCAGGGATTCACCTACCGCTTTGAACTTGCCATTACCTGCGGTTTTGATGAAGTACAGAATGTTTGGCGTGTCGTGCAGCACGGCGTCAGCACGGTTGGTGCCGAGTTCCATGTAGGCGTTGTCGATGTTCGGGAACTGACGCAGGTCTTTGGTTTTGATGTTGGCTTTGGCGTAATCAACAGAACCGGTGCCGCTCTTCACCGCGACCACTTTACCGTCGAGATCTTTCGCGCTTTTTACGTCGTTGTTGTCCGCTTTCACCATTACCAGCAGGCCGCTTTTGTAGTAGCCGTCAGAGAAGTCGATGGCTTTTTTACGTGCGTCAGTGATGGTGATACCCGCCAGCGCCAGGTCAACGTTTTTGGTTTGCAGTGCCGGAACGATGCCGCTGAAGTCCATTGGCTTCAGGGTGTAGTCCAGTTTCAGTTCTTTCGCGATGGCCGCCCACAGATCCACGTCAAAACCAACGTACTGATCGCCCTGTTTGAATTCGAACGGTACGAAGGCGGTGTCGGTGGCAACAATCAGTTTTTTATCAGCAGCCTGAGAAGAAACGGCAAAAGCCAGGGTAAGTGCAGCCAGTGAAACTTTTAATACAGACTTCATAGCATTTCCTTTTATATCCACGGGGCGATCCCCTGCGAGAACGAACGGCTCTATGAAAAAATCGTGCCAACTTTACAAGAGGTTGTTTTTAAAAGGCCAGCACGCATTTCATTGCACAAAAGGTGTAGCAATGGCGGCAGATTGCACCATAACGGAGCACTGTTTTGGTGCAGATAAACGCCATCACTAACGGTTATGCTATTAAGCGCAAATATTGATGAGAAAACAATCTTTGGTTAACGATTGTGTGAAGTGATTATTACAAATGCTTTACGTTTGCGGCGGGAGAGGGGAAATAACTGCACTATAAAAGTGCAAAACCCCCGCCGAAGGCGAGGGTGTAATAGCAAAATGCTATGGATTACTCAATGTTAGACTCGATGAACCACAGGAACTGATCCAGGTCGCGGGAAGCGGCGGTCAGGATGTCAGCGGTATCTTCGTCTTTCGCTTCGCCAATCGCCTTACGCACGTCGTTTGCCACGACAGCGTAACGATCCGCCAGCTCTTTCAGGTGGTCCTGCACGCTGTGGATATCCAGCGGATAGCTTTTCAGCGCTGTTTTGCTGTTGATCACCTGAGTGGTGCCCAGCGCCACGCCGCCCAGCTGCACGGCACGTTCAGCCATGGTATCCAGATGGTTGGTCAGTGCGGTGCGGAAGCCATCCAGCATTTCGTGAACAGCAATAAAGTTAGCGCCGCGCATATTCCAGTGGGCCTGTTTAGTAATCAGTGACAGGTCAATGAACTGGATCACCTGGCGATTCAGCAACTCAATCGTCGCTTTCTTATCGCTGTCAGAGACATCGTTACGGGTATACAGCAGATTAGGTGCTTTTGTTTTTACCAGTTTAGCGGTAGGCATAATCTCATTTCCTCTTGATGTTGGCGTCCAAAGTAATTTCCGAAATCAAGTATAGCACCGGCTATAGAAGGCGCGATTGGGTACTGCCTATTGGTTTAATAGTGAAAGGCGAGTTGTGATAGTTAACTTATTGAAAATATAGTGGTATTTATATTGAAGGGTAAATTTATCTTATTTTTCACTGGCCTGGCGAGCGGATAAGGCGATATTTCAAAATAATGACACCAAATGCGAATGGGAATATTTTGCCGGGAAGCCGTTTCCCGGCAAAATAATGGTGGCTAGCGGATATCCACCTCTTCGACTTTGCTCTCCCGGCGCAGGGTGAGCGTCGACCCCATCGAGGCGGCAATGATCGAGCACAGTGCCAGGGTCTGGGTAAAGGTCAGGGATTCGCCGAGGAACACCATCCCGGACATCGCCGCCAGCGCGGGCTCCATACTCATCAGGGTGCCGAAGATGCGGGTCGGCAGGCGCGTCAGGGCAATCATCTCCAGCGAGTAGGGGAGCGCGGTTGAAAGCACCGCCACCGCCAGACCTACCGGCAGGATAGACCACTGCCAGATAGACTCGGTGGCCTGGGCCATCCCCAGCGGCACAAAGATGATGGCAGCGATCAGCGAGCCCAGCGCCACGGTGGCCGGGCCGTGCTCTTCCCCGGCACGTTGTCCGGTAAGAATATAGACCGCCCAGCAGGCCCCCGCGCCCAGCGCCAGCGCCGCCCCGGTCAGATCCACGTGCGAGACGTCCTGCCCCAGCGGCAACAGAAACCACAGCCCCAGTACCGCCAGCACTACCCAGACGAAATCCACCGGACGATGGGAGGAGAACAGAGCCACCGCCAGCGGGCCGGTAAACTCCAGCGCCACGGCGATCCCCAGCGGCACCGTCTGAATCGACAGGTAGAAGAGATAGTTCATCGCCCCCAACGACAGCCCGTACAACAGCAGGGGCAGGCGCTGCTCTTTCTGGAAACGTAACCGCCAGGGTTTAAAGATCACCACCAGGATCAGGGTGCCAAGCGCAATACGCAGCGCCGTCACGCCAGGGGCACCCACTATCGGGAAGAGCGATTTTGCCAGCGAGGCACCGCTCTGAATGGAGAGCATGGCGATGAGAATGACAACTATGGGCAACCAGACCGGCGCCCTGCGAGACAACCCAGGCATCCTTTCTCCTGTCAGTTTCTGTCAAAGGAAGTAAAGAGGGGGAGTGTAAAGGAAATAACGCCGTGCGGTTGAGACTTTGTTGAAAAAAAGTCGCCGCAAATCCGTAAAATAGCCTCACAACGCCGGGTGATTTCTGTAACAGATTAGGAATTGTCTGGATGAATGTATTGTGACTCACGCGCATTCTTAGCACTCTGCAATACAAATTCAGTGTTTTTTGAACAAGATAGCTGTGGTTGGAAATGTTTAGTTACATGAAAACCCGCATTAGACATCACGAAGCACAAAGAGTTTCACAAGATTTTTTGATATATTTAAAACTTACGGATTTACTTGAAGCACATTTGAGGTGGTTATGAAAAAAATTGCATGTCTTTCAGCACTGGCAGCTGTTCTGGCTGTTTCCGCAGGTTCCGCTGTAGCAGCGACCTCTACCGTGACTGGCGGTTACGCTCAGAGCGATATGCAGGGCGTGATGAATAAAACCAACGGTTTCAACCTGAAATATCGCTACGAGCAGGACAACAACCCGCTGGGTGCCATCGGTTCCTTCACCTACACTGAGAAAGACCGTTCAGAAGACGGCGCTTATAACAAAGCTCAGTACTACGGCATCACTGCTGGTCCAGCTCTGCGTCTGAACGACTGGGCAAGCATCTACGGTGTTGTGGGTGTTGGCTACGGTAAATTCCAGCAGACTGAAAACCAGGGCTTCAACCGTTCTGCAACTAACAGCGACTACGGTTTCTCCTATGGCGCTGGTATGCAGTTCAACCCAATCGAAAACGTTGCGCTGGACTTCTCTTATGAGCAGAGCCGCATCCGTAACGTTGACGTTGGCACCTGGATTGCAGGCGTAGGTTACCGCTTCTAATCACTTCGGTGAGCCAGTAAAAAAAACCCGCTTCGGCGGGTTTTTTGTTTTTCCTTCTACCGTGGGAGAGGCCAGGGTGAGGGCATCAGGCTGCACCGCCGTTACCGGCTTTTCGTCTCAAACAGATCCGTCCCCAGATGGTTATAATCCACTTTCTGCAACGTAAAGTTGGTCACATACACCGGCGGCGCCTTGTCGTTGGTCATAAAGCGGTACTTATTGACGATCTCTTTCGCCTTAATCCCCGTCCACTGCGAGAAGAAGCTTAAAAAATCATTCGCCGAACGGCGCGCCTTGACGATGCGATGGGCTTTATCATCACTCGACAGCACCATAAACGGCACCTGGAAGTTCTGCTGGAAGTTGTCGTCGTGGGCCAGGTACTGCACCTCTTTCCCGCGCTCTTTAAACGCCAGCCCGTGATCGGAAAAATAGACCATCGAGAAACTCTCCCCGGTGTTTTGCAGCTGGGTATAGAGCTTGCTGAGCAGGTCGTCGGTCTGGGTCATGGTGTAGAGATAGCACGAGGTCTCTTTCGACTGCACGAAATCAGTATATTTCCCCTGGGTGCGATCGCAGGCCTGCGGGTGGGAGCCCATCAGGTGCAGGACGATCAGCTGCGGCTGGGTGCGCTGGGTGCTGAAGACCTGTTCGGTCATTTTCAGCAACGCCTCATCCCGGGTATTTTTATCCGCCTCGAAATCACCGCTTTTCAGGAACTGCACTTCGTCAGCGCGTTTAGCGATGCTGGCGATGGCCGTATCGTATTCACCGATCTGCCCCTGGTTGGAGAACCACCAGCTCTGGAAGCCGGCGCGGTTAGCCAGGGTGACAAAGTTATCCTGATACTGCGGCTTGTTGTCCACCACCCGGTTGAGCGTCAGCCCGAGCGACTTCTGCGTGGAACCGCTGGCGGCAATATAGTCGGTAAACAGGGTGCCGTTGACCTTGCTGGCAAATGGGGTGTTGTTCCAGTGTCCACCGAAGGCACCCAGCGCGTCACGGCGGGCGCTTTCCCCGATTACCACCATATAGATGTGGTACTTCGGTTTTACCGCCAGCACGTTCCAGGTGTCTTTTATCTGCGACAGCGCGGCCATCCGGGCCTGCTCCTCAACCACTTCCTGGTTATTCACCACCACATCTTTGACAAAGCGAAACACCGGATAGCCGGTATCTTTCAGCTTGAAGACGCCGCCCCAGGCCAGGTTTTGCACCGGGGCGACAAAAAAGGCCACCAGGCTGAACACCAGACACAGGCCGTCGATTTTGCCCCATGCCTTTTTAGGCTGCGGCTTACGGCGCACAGCGATAACGCCGAGCGCAAAGATAAACAGGCCGACGACGTAGCTGTACCACGGGAAGATGGTGAGGATCTCCGTCGACTCCTCCATGTTGGTGGAGTGCATCGCCAGCAGGGTATTAAAGTTTGGCGCGCCGTAGGCCTGACCAAAGGGGAAATACATCGCCGCCACCAGGGAGCAGATCCCGAGCAGCCCTTTTTGTACCCGTGGCACACTCAGCCAGAGCAGATGCAGCACACAGGTAAAGGCAACGGCATACAGCAGGCTGAAGGGGTAGCCAAAGGCAAAGTTAATCAGCAGCGACTGTAAAAAGTAGAATCCGGTCCACGGGCTTAAGGCCCGGCTGCGGGTAATGAGCGTGTCTTTCAGGGTTAAATTCATAGGTCACTATCGTGAAAACGCCATGTGCTCACCCTGGCGTCAAGGGTCAAAACCTGCCTGAGAATGCGTAGAAGGGGAGAGGAGGTCCGCATCTGCGAGCCGCAAATAGTGCAGGGCTGCAAGAAGATAGAGCCAGTGGCCGTTAAGGTCAACTGTTATAAAGGGGGTGTTTTGCGAAGGGGATTACATTTCCGCAAAAAAGGTCCGGGCATAGCGTGGAGACGAACAGGATAGAGGGGATAAATGACACAAAAATGAAGCGGCGTACCGCGACGCCGCTTAGTTCGAAGGTTTGTTCTGCTGGGGTTTGCCGTTAATGATGTCGCAAATCATATTCAGCAGCATTAAGCGTACTTTAAAGGGAGAGTGGCTGAACACGCGTATACACCTCTTGAATTCGTTCATCGTGACCTCCTGCGGGTTAATCCCTTCGATCCGTGAAGGGTGACTGCATTACATACAGATATAGCACAGGCTATATTATATGGCTATGGCTATATCGTTAATTTTTTGTGCTTGTGTAGTGATGGTTTACAATGGCCGCTTATCTATTGATACGCTTGATGTGTCCCCCGCTTGAGGAAGCACAATGAACCGCCGTGCAGGTAATCCAACAACAAAAAAAATGACGCAACTGGTCAATGTCGAAGAGCATGTCGAAGGATTTCGCCAGGTTCGGGAAGCGCATCGCCGCGAGCTGATCGATGATTATGTCGAGCTGATCTCAGATCTGATCCGCGAAGTGGGGGAGGCCCGTCAGGTGGATATGGCCGCGCGCCTTGGCGTCTCTCAGCCGACGGTGGCAAAAATGCTCAAGCGTCTGGCAACGGTTGGCCTGATCGAAATGATCCCCTGGCGCGGCGTGTTTCTTACCCCGGAAGGGGAGAAGCTGGCCCAGGCCAGCCGCGAGCGCCATCAGATTGTCGAAAACTTCCTGCTGGTGCTGGGCGTTAGCCCTGATATCGCCCGCCGTGACGCCGAAGGGATGGAACATCACGTCAGCGAAGAGACGCTGCAACAGTTCCAGGCCTTTACGCTGAAATATGGATCCTCCGCAGAATGACCCTGCCAGGCTTGCGGGCGCTGGCCCGGGATCGCTTCTTTCATCTGTTGTTGATTATTGGGGTCGGACTTAGCTTTCTGGTGCCCTTCGCCCCTGAGCGCTGGCCTGCCGCCATTGACTGGCACACCATTATTACCCTCGCCGGGCTGATGATGCTGACCAAAGGGGTCGAGCAGAGCGGGTTTTTTGACGTACTGGGGCGTAAGCTGGTGCGCCGTTTCGCCACCGAGCGACGGTTAGCGCTCTTTATGGTCTTCTCCGCGGCGCTGCTGTCGACCTTCCTGACCAACGATGTGGCGCTGTTTATCGTGGTGCCGCTCACTCTCACCCTGCGCAAGCTGTGCGAAATCCCGGTCAACCGGCTGATCATCTTTGAGGCGCTGGCGGTCAACGCCGGGTCGCTGCTGACCCCGATTGGCAACCCGCAAAACATCCTGCTGTGGGGACGCTCCGGGCTGTCGTTTGCCGCCTTCACCTGGCAGATGGCACCTCTGGCGCTGGTGATGGTGCTGACCCTGATAGCTCTGGGCTGGTTCGCCTTCCCGGCAAAACCGCTGCACTATCACAGCGGCAGCGCGGCGGCCCAGTCGAAACCGCGGCTGGCGTGGAGCTGTCTGGCGCTCTACCTGATGTTTGTCGTGGCGCTCGATCTTAAACAGGAGCTGTGGGGCGTGCTGCTGGTGGCGGGAGGTTTTCTGCTGCTGGCTCGCCGGGTGTTGATAAGCGTCGACTGGACGCTGCTGCTGGTCTTTATGGCGATGTTTATCGACGTCCATCTCCTGATTCAGGTTCCGGCCTTGCAGGGGGTGCTGCAAAATGTGACCCATCTGTCCCAGGGTCAGCTGTGGCTCACCGCTATCGGCCTGTCCCAGGTGATCAGCAATGTGCCTTCCACCATCCTGCTGCTTAACTATGTCCCGCCAACCGCACTGCTGGCGTGGGCAGTGAATGTTGGCGGCTTTGGCCTGCTGCCGGGATCGCTGGCTAACCTCATCGCCCTGCGGATGGCCAACGATCGCCGTATCTGGTGGCGCTTCCACCTGTGGTCCCTGCCGATGCTGGCCTGGGCCGGACTGATTGGATTCGGATTATTCCTTCTCAAATAGTGCCCTATTTGTCAGGTTTTCCTGGCAAATGTATAGCAACGTCCTAACTTTAGTGAGCGGCATAAATTGTGATGCCGTTCACTAACAGGACGGATGCTGTTCTATGGCGGAAGAAAACCAACCCTCTGAAAACACCGATAATAAAGAGACGCAACGTAAACGCCCCGGCAAAAAGCCGCTGATCATTCTGGGCATTGTGGTGATCGTGATGGTCATTGTGGCGCTGGTATGGTGGTTTATGACCCGTAACCAGGAGACCACCGACGACGCCTTTACCGAAGGCGACGCCGTGACGATTGCCCCTAAAACCGCAGGTTATGTCACCGAGCTGCGGGTGCGCGATAACCAGCGGGTGAAAAAGGGCGATCTGCTGGTAACCATCGATCCCCGGGACACCAGCGCCCAGCGCGATCAGGCCAAAGCCCAGCTTGGCCTGGCCGAGGCCCAGCTGCATCAGGCACAGGCGCAGCTGGCCCTCTCGAAGGTGCAATACCCGGCCCAGCGCGATGAAGCCAAAGCCAATGTGATCAAAGCTCAGGCGGATCTGGCTAATGCCGAGGCGGAATATCGCCGCCAGCGCGGCGTCGATCCCCGCGCCACCACGCAGCAGAGCATCGATGCGGCCAACGCCCAGTTGCGCAGCGCCCAGGCCCAGCTTGCCAGCGCTAAAGCCCAGCTTGAGGTGGCCTCGCAGGTGCAGCTGCAAATTCGCCAGCAGGAGACCAACGTCGAAGCCCGGGAGCGTCAGGTGGAGCAGGCCCGCGCCCAGCTGGAGACCGCAGAGCTCAACCTCTCTTACACCGAGGTCCGCGCCCCCTTTGATGGCTATATAACGAAACGCAACGTTCAGACCGGCACCCTGGTGCAGGCGGGCACCGCGCTCTTTTCGCTGGTCTCAACCGATATCTGGGTGGTCGCCAACTTTAAAGAGTCGCAGCTGGAACGGATGCGTCCCGGTAATAAGGTCACGCTGAGCGTCGACGCCTGGCCGGATCTGGAGCTGGAGGGACATATCGACTCCATCCAGCAGGGGAGTGGCTCGCGCTTTGCCGCCTTCCCGTCAGAGAACGCCACCGGCAACTTCGTGAAGATCGTCCAGCGCGTGCCGGTAAAAATTGTTATCGATAAAGGTCTGGATCCCAACCAGCCGCTGCCGCTCGGCCTCTCGGTTGAACCCAAGGTAACCGTGGAATGAGTGAGCACAGCCATGAAAACTGGCGGCCCGCCAGCAACCCGTGGGCGGTGGCGATTGTCGTCACCCTCGCGGTGTTTATGGAGATCCTCGACACCACCATCGTCAACGTGGCGCTGCCCCACGTGGCGGGCTCGCTCTCTGCCAGCTACGACGAATCCACCTGGGTGCTCACCAGCTATCTGGTGGCCAACGGCATCGTGCTGCCCATCTCGGCCTTTCTGAGCCGGGTTTTTGGCCGCAAGCAGTTCTTCCTGATCTGCATCGTGATGTTCACCGTCTGCTCCTTCCTGTGCGGGATCGCCACCGAGCTGTGGCAGATCATCCTGTTCCGCATCATGCAGGGCTTCTTCGGCGGTGGCCTGCAGCCCACCCAGCAGTCGGTGCTGCTCGACTACTTTAAGCCGGAAGATCGCGGCAAGGCTTTTGGCCTGTCGTCGATTGCCATCATCGTCGCCCCGGTGCTGGGGCCGACGCTCGGGGGCTGGATCACCGATAACTACTCCTGGCGCTGGGTGTTCTTTATTAACATTCCGGTGGGGATCGTCACCGTGCTGGCGATCTATCAGCTGCTGGAAGATCCACCCTGGGAGAGTAAATCGAAAGAGAAGATCCCTGTCGACTGGACGGGCATTGGCCTTATCACGCTGGGTCTCGGCTGCCTGCAGGTGATGCTCGACCGGGGCGAGGACGAAGACTGGTTTAACTCGAACTTTACCCGCACCTTCGCGGTGCTGACCCTGATTGGCATTATCGGCGCCATCTACTGGCTGCTGTATGCCAAAAAGCCGGTGGTGGATCTGCACTGCATGAAGGATAAAAACTTCGCCGTCTCCAGCCTGCTGATGGCCGGGATGGCAATGATCCTGTACGGCAGTTCGGTGGTGATCCCGCAGCTGGCCCAGCAGGATCTGGGCTATACCGCCACCTGGTCCGGGCTGGTGCTCTCCCCCGGGGCGATTCTGATCGTCCTCACCATCCCGCTGGTGCTGAAACTGATGCCGATCGTGCAGACGCGCTGGATCATCGCCTTCGGCTTTACCTGTCTGGCGGTGTCGTTCTTCTGGTCCCGCACGCTCACGCCGGATATCGACTTCGAGACCCTGGTGCTGTTCCGCAGCGCCCAGTCGATCGGGCTGGGGTTCCTGTTTGTGCCCCTGACCACCATCGCCTTTATCTCGATTCCCCGGCAGCTGAACGCCGATGCTGCGGCGCTGTTTACCATGTTCCGCAACGTGGCCGGGTCAATCGGCATTTCGCTCTCGACGGCGGCCATTACCGAGCGTTCGCAGGCCCACAGCGCCCATCTCGCCACGCACACCTCAGCGTTCGATGAGCCGTTCCAGCACACAATACGCGAGATGGCGCAGGCGGTGCAGAACTTCACCACCCAGGTGGGCGACCCCGCCGGCATCGCCACCGGGCGCATGTACCAGGTGATGATCGAACAGTCGCGATTCCTGGCCTACATCGACGTCTTCACCATTCTGAGCGTGGTGGCTCTCTTACTGATTCCGTTTTGTTTGTTGCTCTCGCCGGTTAAGAGCGAGGGAAGTGCAGGAGCACACTGATGATTTGCAGACGTTTAAGCCCCCTGATGATAATGCTGTTGCTGGCAGGCTGTGCCGTGGGGCCCGACTACCAGCAGCCCGCGCCGCAAACGCCGACCCACTGGAACGATCCGGGCGACGGCGGGGCGAAATCGCAAACCGCATCCACCGCCATCAATCCGCGCTGGTGGAAAACCTTCGGCGATCCGCAGCTGGACAGCCTGATTGAACGCGCCATTGCCGGTAACCTCTCCCTGCAGCAAACCGTGCTGCGCATCGCCGGCGCGCGGGAGCAGATAAATCAGGCTGGCGGGGCCTTCTTCCCGGCGGTAAACGGCAACCTGCAGGCCACCCGGCAGCAGCTGGGTCTGGAGGGCGAGCTGAAATCCCACGGGGTATATGACCAATTGGATGATGTCGATCCCGAGCTGCGCGGGGCGCTGGGGCCGCTGACCCAGCCGATTAACCTCTACCAGGGCAGCTTTGATGCCCAGTGGGAGCTGGATCTGTGGGGCAAGGTGCGCCGCCAGGTGGAGGCCGCCGATGCCCAACAGCAGGCCGCTATCGAGCAGCGTAACGATGCCCTGGTGTCGCTGGAGGCCGAAGTCGCCCGCGGCTGGCTCCAGCTGCGCGGCGCCCAGAGCAGTATCGCCATCCTCAACACCCAGATTGAGAGCGCGCAGCAGACCCTGGAGCTGACCGACAGCCGCCAGCGCGGCGGGCTGTCACCGCAGATGGACGTGGAGAACGCCCGCGCCCAGCTCGGCAACCTTGAGGCGCAGCTTCCGCAGTATGAAGCCCAGGCCCGGCAGGCGATGAACGGCCTGGCGATCCTGCTGGGCAAACCGCCGGGGGCGCTGGACGCCGAGCTACAGGCCAGCAAGCCGCTGCCCGCGCTGCCGGATATTGTCCCCACCGGTATTCCCTCCACGCTGGCGCGGCGACGTCCGGACGTGCGTGAAGCCGAGGCGAACCTGCATGCGGCCACCGCGCAGATCGGCGTGTCGGTGGCGCAACTGTTCCCCAGCGTCTCGCTCAGCGGCCAGTTTGGTCTGCGTAACAGCGAAGCCAGCTGGCTCACCGACTGGAGCAGCCACTTCTACAGCGTCGGGCCGCAGGTCTCCATCCCCATCTTCCAGGGCGGACGGCTGGTCTCCAGCGTGAAGGTCGCCCGGGCGCAGCAGGGTGCCGCGGTGCTGGAGTATCGTCAGACGGTGCTCACCGCGCTGGGGGATGTGGAAAACGCGCTGGTCAGCTATCGCACCGACCAGAAGCGGGAAGCGGGATTGAACAAAACTATCGATGCGCTGCAAAACGCCTTCGATCTGGCGAGCAGCAGCTATCGCCAGGGGATCGCCACCTTTATCGACGTGCTGGATGCCCAGCGCCAGCTGGCTCAGGCGCAGCAGCAGCGGGAGCAGGCCCGGGTACAGAGCGCCCTGGATCTGGTGGCGCTCTATAAAGCCCTCGGCGGGGGCTGGGAGCCGTACCAGCAGGTCCAGCTGCCGGATTACGCCGTCTTTGGCGACGCCCCGCGCGGATAAGTTCAGAGGATTGGGCAAGAAACGGGCAGGAACCGCACATTCGCCATCGCCGTGAGCCGGGTATAACTATCGGGTACTCAACACACGAGGAGCGTCAAATGCGATATCAAAAACTGGGTAATACCGGCCTGTTTGTTTCTGAGCTCTGCCTCGGGACCATGACCTTCGGCGGCGAAGGCGGGATGTGGGGCAAGATAGGCCAGCTCCAGCAGCAGGAGGCCGAGCAGCTGGTGGGTCGTGCGCTGGACGCGGGGATCAATTTTATCGATACCGCCAACGTCTATTCAGAAGGGCGCTCGGAAGCGATCACCGGCCAGGCGCTGAAAAACCTGAAGATCCCGCGTGAAAACGTGGTGGTGGCGACCAAAGTCTTTGGCGAGACGGGCACCGCCGGGGTCAACTCCCGCGGCAATTCGCGTCATCACATCATCAGCAGCGTGAAGGAGAGCCTGCAGCGCATGCAGCTGGACTATATCGATCTCTACCAGCTGCACGGTTTTGACCCGGCCACCCCGATTGAAGAGACGCTCTATGCCCTGGACAACCTCGTCCAGCATGGGCATGTGCGCTACGTCGGCGTCTCCAACTGGGCGGCATGGCAGATTATGAAAGCGCTGGGGATCTCCGAGCGGCTGGGGCTGGCGCGTTTTGCCTCCCTGCAGGCTTACTACACCATCGCAGGCCGCGATCTTGAGCGTGAGCTGGTGCCGATGTTGCAAAGCGAGAAGGTGGGGTTAATGGTCTGGAGCCCGCTGGCGGGCGGGCTACTGAGCGGCAAATACGATCGCGACGGCCAGGTGCAGGGCGGTGGCCGCCGCCAGGAATTTGACTTCCCGCCGGTGGATAAAGCGCGGGCGTTTGATTGCGTGGACGTGATGCGCAGCATTGCCGACAGTAAAGGGGTGTCGGTCGCGCAGATTGCGCTCGCCTGGCTGCTCCATCAGCCGGTGGTCAGCAGCGTGATTGTAGGGGCGAAACGGGTGGATCAGCTGGAGGACAATATCGCGGCGACGGCGATTCGCCTGAGCGATGAGGAGCTGAAGCAGCTGGAGGCGGTGAGTGCGCTGCCGCGTGAATATCCCGGCTGGATGCTGGAGCGGCAGGGGGAATATCGCCGTAACCAGCTGGCGCAGCAGTAATCTTTTATTGTTTTTGATTGAGTTCGGTGGCGTGTTCCGTTCACCTTATGTCCACCAGAATATGACATTCCAGAACCTGTGAACGTGAAAAGGGGGCCACCGCGGCCCCCTTTTCAATCCCCGCGGCCCGCAACGAAATCGGTGCTTCGCACTGCGCTCACCTCCCGACCTCCTGCCTGCGGTCGGCTCAACTCGACGTCCTGTCTCGCTTCGCCTCTGGCCGCCATCCATGGCGTCCAGCCCTGGTCATCCGGTCTTCGGTTCGCCGATTTCAGCGGGACTTAACACCCGTGCCATATTCAGGCAATGAAATGACTTGTTTAAAAATTCTTTCAGAAGATTGTGAAGGTAGAGGGGGCGAGAGTCCGGCTGAAAATCGCCGAAGCGTTTCCTGTAGGCCGGGGCGAGGCGCATGGATGCGCCGAGAGGGCGTGACCTACATGGATGTAGGATCACGCCCGACCCGAAAGTCGAAAGGAATAAGCTGAGGGTACCGCGAAGCGGCGATTTTCTTTGCCGGGAGCCGGGATTGTTAAGGGGGCGGCGGTAGCCCCCTTAACACGTTCACCGCAGCTGGGTATGCATAATGCAGAGATGCTGTAGTGAACGGAACAATTCCACTGTAACGACAGAATTGTTCAGTCAAACAATTCTGTCGATCAGTTCAGACGAACCGGCATCCCGGAACGGTTGTTGATCGCTTGCTCAACGATGGTCGCATCCACGTCCTGCTGGCCGGTGATGGCCTGCACGTTGCTGGTCAGGGTGACCGGCACGGTGACGTTGTTATTGATCTGATCTTCGCTGGTGGACAGCGGGTTATGCACTTCGAGGTAACGGCTGCCATCCGGCTCGGTGGTGGCTTTTACCGGCTCATTTATGAACTGCACGCGGGTGCCAACCGGCACGTTCTCGAACAGGAATTTGATGTCGTCGTTACGCAGACGCACACAGCCGTGGCTCACGCGCAGGCCGATACCGAAGTTGGCGTTGGTACCGTGAATGGCATACAGACGGCCAATATACAGCGCGTACAGACCCATCGGGTTATCTGGGCCAGCAGGAACAACGGCTGGCAGCGGCTCGCCCGCGGCAATGTACTCGGCGTGCATTTTCGCGGTTGGCGTCCAGGTTGGGCCCGCTTTCTTACGCTCAACTTTGGTGGTCCAGTTCATCGGGGTGTCTTTACCCAACTGGCCGATACCGATTGGCAGCACGATCACCGTGTTGGTGCCTTTCGGGTAGTAGTACAGACGCATTTCGGCACTGTTGATCACGATGCCTTCATGCACGGTGTCCGGCAGGATCAGCTGCTGAGGAATATTCAGCACAGTACCGCCCTTCGGCAGGTACGGATCGACGCCTGGGTTGGCTTCCATCATGTTGGACAGACCCAGCTGATATTCAGCTGCGAAATATTCCAGCGGCTGGCTGTTGCCCTCTTCAACGGTCACAACCTGGTTCTGACCCACCAGACGGCTACCGTCGGTTGGCAGTGGATAGGTGACAGCAGAAGCGGTCTTGCAAAACCCTACTACGGCAAACGCCGCCGCAAAAAGCGATGTTAATTTCATATTCATGGTGTGCGAGGTATCTGTGCCACTTGGCAGGTTGTTTAAAAGTCTGAACGGTTTAGGGAGCGCATTATATGTGCATTCCTGACCGCATGGAATTCGGATGTGTACTAAATCACACTTTTTTCCGTTTCGTTAAAGTTTAGCGCTACGTTGTTACACGGGATCTCATTTCGGAATTGTGGCATAATGCCGGGTTTATCACACTTCTCGCAGGAATCTCCCGTGTTAGTTACCAGCAACGTCACTATGCAGTTTGGCAGTAAGCCGCTGTTCGAAAACATTTCCGTCAAATTTGGCGGCGGCAACCGTTACGGCCTCATTGGTGCCAACGGTAGCGGAAAATCCACCTTCATGAAGATCCTCGGCGGCGATTTAGAGCCGACGCTGGGCAACGTTTCTCTCGATCCGAACGAGCGCATCGGTAAGCTGCGTCAGGATCAGTTCGCCTTTGAAGCGTTCACCGTCCTTGACACGGTGATCATGGGCCACGGTGAGCTGTGGGAAGTGAAGCAGGAGCGCGATCGCATCTATGCCCTTGCCGAAATGAGCGAAGAAGACGGCTATAAAGTGGCCGACCTCGAAGTGCTGTACGGCGAAATGGACGGCTACTCTGCGGAGTCCCGTGCCGGTGAGCTGCTGCTGGGCGTGGGCATTCCGGTTGAACAGCATTACGGTCTGATGAGCGAAGTCGCGCCAGGCTGGAAGCTGCGTGTTCTGCTGGCGCAGGCGCTGTTCTCTAACCCGGACATCCTGCTGCTCGACGAACCGACGAACAACCTGGACATCGATACCATTCGCTGGCTGGAGCAGACGCTGAACGAGCGTAACAGCACCATGATCATCATTTCGCACGACCGTCACTTCCTGAACATGGTCTGCACCCATATGGCAGATCTGGACTACGGTGAACTGCGCGTGTACGCCGGTAACTACGACGAGTATATGACCGCTGCGACCCAGGCGCGTGAGCGTCTGCTGGCCGATAACGCCAAGAAAAAAGCGCAGATTGCTGATCTGCAATCCTTCGTCAGCCGCTTCAGCGCCAACGCCTCTAAATCGCGTCAGGCAACCTCACGTGCCCGCCAGATCGACAAAATTAAGCTGGATGAAGTTAAAGCCTCCAGCCGTCAGAACCCGTTCATCCGCTTCGAGCAGGACAAGAAGCTGTTCCGTAACGCCTTAGCCGTCGAAGAGCTGACAAAAGGTTTCGACAACGGTCCGCTGTTCAAAAACTTCAATCTGCTGCTGGAAGTGGGCGAGAAGATCGCCATTCTGGGTGCCAACGGCGTGGGTAAAACCACCATGCTGAAGACCCTGGTGGGTGAACTGGCTCCGGATAACGGCACCGTGAAATGGTCCGAGAACGCGCAGATTGGTTACTACGCCCAGGATCACGCCGAAGATTTCGACAACGATCTGACCGTTTTCGACTGGATGAGCCAGTGGAAGTCTGAAGGCGATGACGAGCAGGTAGTGCGTAGCTTCCTCGGCCGTCTGCTGTTCAGCCAGGACGACATCAAAAAGCCGGCGAAGGTGCTTTCCGGTGGTGAGAAGGGCCGTATGCTCTTCGGCAAGCTGATGATGCAGAAACCGAACATTCTGGTGATGGATGAACCAACCAACCACCTGGACATGGAATCGATCGAATCGCTGAACATGGCGCTGGAGATGTATCAGGGCACCCTGATCTTCGTCTCTCACGACCGTGAGTTTGTCAGCTCCCTGGCGACCCGCGTGATTGAAATTACGCCGGAGCGCGTGGTGGACTTCAGCGGTAACTATGAAGATTACCTGCGCAGCAAAGGTATCGACGGTTAAAAAAATGCCGGGCGGCGCATGCGCTTGCCCGGCCTACGATATGGAGCGGTTTTGTAGGCCGGGTAAGGCGAAGCCGCCACCCGGCGCTGTTCAGCGCACCCACTCACTCCCTTCAACACCGTTCACCAGCAGCCTGCGTTTTTCATTCGCCGGTAACGACACCTTCAGCGCCTTCCAGGCCGGACGATAATCCCCACGCCCGTTGATCTTCAGGTTGATGGTTGCCCCGTCGCACACCATCTCCCACTCCACCCACAGCGCGTTGCCGTTCTGATAACCCCAGCTCTCGCCGTCATCTTCAAACAGCAGACCCGAGGTCGCACCTACGCCTTTCACCGGGAACAGCTTCAGCTCGCGGGTATCATCTTTTTCGGCTGACACATGCGTGATGCGTGCGCTGAGGGGCAGGCCAGCACCGGCACGCACCAGCAGGGGCAGTTTTTCCAGCGGAGCATCGCGGACGATCCACTGCCCGCCGGAGAACCACTCCTGAGTGTAAAAATCGTACCAGCCGGTTTCGTTATCCGGCAGCCAGAGGCGGCGCTCGCGCTGCCCGGCTTCGACGACGCTGGCCACCAGCAGGTCGCGGCCCAGCAGGAAGTCATCGCACTCTTCGAAGGTCTGCGCATCGTGCTCATGGTCGAGGAAGGTTGGACGCAGCATCGGTTCGTCATCGGCATGGGCCTGCCAGAGCAGGGTGTAGAGATAGGGCAGCAAACGGTAGCGCAGCTCAATGGCACCGCGAATGGCCGGCGTTACGCCCGGATACATCCATGGCTCGTTAACGGTGGCATCATCATTCCACGAGTGAATGGTAAAGCGCGGGTGCATCACCCCGTTCTGCACCCAGCGGACAAACAGCTCGGCGTCCGGTTTATCGCCAGAGAAGCCGCCGACGTCGTGGCCGACGTTATACAGCCCGGAGAGGCTCATCCCCAGCCCCATGCGGGTGTTGTAGCGCAGGGTCGCCCAGTTGGTGCGGTTATCCCCGCTCCAGGTCTGGACGTAACGCTGCATCCCGGCGCAGCCGGAACGGGAGATCAGGTACGGACGTTTTTCCGGCGCAAAGCGCTGCTGCGCTTCCAGCGAAGCCCGCATCATCAGCAGCGGCATCACCGGGCGAATATGTTTGATGGCGATTTCGTTGCCAAAGCCGTGGCAGCGCGCTTCCCCATCCCACACCTCAAACTCGTTGTTGTCGTTCCAGGTGGAGTCGATCCCCATATCCAGCAACTGGGTGGTCACCCCTTCCTGCCACCACTGCACCGTCTGCGGGTTGGTAAAGTCGAGGTGTGAACCTTCGTCATCCCAGAAGCTGGAGCGTTCCGGTGCGTCGGTTTCAGAATCACGGATAAACAAGCCGCGCTCCGCCACCTCGTCATAGCGGGGGTGATCCTGCAGCAGGCAGGGCTTGATGTTGGCTGCCAGCTTCAGGCCCGCATCGTGGAACGCCTGGCTCATTACCTTCGGCTGCGGCACTTTGTCGTAGTTCCAGTTGAAGACATAGCGCTTGCCGTTGATCGAGGTGTAGCCCGACGAGAGCTGGAACGAGTCGCACGGAATGGCGTGCTCTTCGCACAGGCGGATAAAGTTCATCAGCTGGTTCTGGGCGTCCGGCGCGTCGGTGTAATGCATGGTCGACCCGCTGTATCCCAGGCTCCATTTCGGCCCGAACAGGGTTTTGCCGGTCAGGCGGACAAAGGCTTTGGTGACGTCCAGCGCCCGTTTGCCGGTGAACATGTAGTAATCGATATCACCCGCTTCCGCCTGCCAGCGACGGTAGGCGGTGTGGTAGTTGTCGATCTCGTTACCCAGATCCAGCCAGCAGCTGCTGAGGTTGTCGTAAAACAGGCCGTAACTCACATCATCCCGGCGGGTGAGGGTGAACGGAATATGCTTGTACAGCGGATCGGTGCTGGCCGCGTTATAGCCCATCGCATCCAGGTTACGCATCTCATAGCGCTTGCCGTTGCGCTGTAAATCACCCGCTTTCTCACCGAGACCGTAGAACCGTTCGTCCTGACGACGGCTCAGGTAGTGCGCCACCCCGTCGCCGTGGGCGTTGAGCAGATAGGCGCTGGTCGGGCGATCGCTCACCAGCGGCTGCCACTCGCCCGCGTCATCGCGGTAGTGCCACTCCAGCCACAGCGGCTGATGCACGGTGACGCGCAGCTGTTCGGTAGCCAGGGTCAGCACATCGTCCTGCTGGGTCAGCGTCCAGGTCGGGCAGCTAAAGCCGCTGAGATCGTCCCGGCGGCGGCCTTCCCAGGGTACATCCCGCTCCGGGGCGATGCTCCAGGTCCGATCCAGGGTCAGTGCCCCCTGGCGCTTAATCAGCACCCGGAACAGGTTCTCTTCCAGCACATACAGGCACAGGCGATGCTGGTTATCGACCAGCAGTTCCAGATGGTTCGCTGACTGTTTATCTACGGTCCAGTTTTTCAGGGTTTTCATATGCAATACATCCACTATCAGGCGCGCTTAGCGCGACGTTCAGCAATAAATGCCACCAGGAAAACAGCGCCAATCAGGTCGAAGAACCCCATGGCAATAAAGAGCGGGTTAAAGCCGATTTTGTCGGCGGTCACACCAATCAACAGCGAGAAGAGGAAGCTGGCGATCCACGCCGCCGAGCCGCGCATGCCGTTGACGGTGGCCATCTGGCCCTTGTCGAAGGACTCCACCACCAGGGCGCTGAGCATGCAGGAGATGATCTGATGCCCAAAGCCGCCGATGGAGATCAGGGCAATGGTGATGTACGGGTCGCGGGTGAGGGCGACGATGCCGAGGGAGATCATCAGGAAGGCGCCGGTAACCGAACTGGCCACCACCGAGTTGACGCGGGAGCAGCCGAACCAGCGGGTATAGAGACGGGTGAGGTAACCGCTCGCCACGCTGCCGAGGTCTGCGGCGAGGAACGGCAGCCAGGCAAACATCGCGATCTGCTTCAGGTCCATACCGTGCTCTTTCGCCAGATAGAGCGGCACCCAGAAGCTCAGTACCGCCCAGGCCGGTTCCGCCATAAACGCCGGAATGGCAATCCCGTAGAAGCGTTTGTTCTTCGAGACGGTTTTCAGCGCCGTCAGGAAAGGCAGTTTCACCGCCGGTGGTTCGTTATCCTGCTTGATAAACGCCAGTTCGTCCTTGCTCAGGTTCGGGTGCTGCTCCGGGTTGTGGTAGAACGCCCACCACAGGATCACCCACAGCAGGGCCAGCACGCCGGTAAACATAAACGCGCCCTGCCAGCCGAAGGAGGCGTGGGCGAAGTAGATAATTGGCGGGGCGAGCATCGCGCCGATGGAGAAGCCCACACCTGCCCAACCGGCGGCTACCGGACGCTCTGATTTCGGGAACCATTCGCCAATGGTTTTGGCGTTTGCCGGGGTCGCGGCCGCTTCAGACGCACCCATAAAGAAGCGCAGGATCGCCAGGTGCAGCCAGCTCCCGGCTCCCGCGTGGAAAATACACATCAGCGCCCAGATCCCGGCGCAAACCATAAAACCAATCTTCAGGCCAATGACGTCGATTAACCAGCCACACAGCGGCTGAAAGAGGGTATAGGCGAGCTGGAAGGCACCGACAATCCACGAGTACTGTTCCGTGGTGATGCCCATGCTCTCTTTCAGCTCCGGGGCAAGAATGCCTAACGAGTTACGGGTGATGTAGTTGACGGTGACGCCCAGCAAAAACAGAACCAGCACATACCAGCGCAGGTTTTTGATAACGCGGCGGGTTTTGCCGACCGCGACGGTGTGATTGATGTCCTGACTCATTGTTCTGTCTCCAGACGGACTGTAGGGGTACGGAGGTTAGGTGTCACACCGCTTTATCGTTTTTTGATGGTGTTGCTATACAACTAGTATGGGAGTGGTGTGACAAATTGAACTTAAGACAGAAAAAGAAGCCGCAGTAGCGGATTTTGTGCAAGTTTTCTCATAAATGTTATTAATAGTTTGCCATGATGCTAGTGAAGCCAGTTATGACCCACTTTTGACGCTGTGAAAATTTATTCATTTAACAACTGGGGCAAGATCACAAAATGGAGAAAAGGCTAAAAATCGCCGAAATTGCTGCCCGCACGCAGCTTTCGGTCAGTACGGTGTCCAGAGTGCTGGCCGGAAAGGCCAACACCAGCCCGGCCGCACGCAGCAAAGTGCTGGCCTGCGCCCGGGAGCTGGGGGTGATGGAGGGCATGGCTGCCGGACGGCTGCTGCTTAACAGTCTGGTGGTGTTTGCGCCCCAGCGCGCCTTTGACGAGCGCTCCGACATCTTTTATTACCGGGTGATCCAGAGCATGAGTAAAGCCCTCGGCCTGCATGAGGTGAGGCTGCGTTACTGCGCACTGGAGGAGTTCGACAGCGATGCCCAGCTGTTTCTGACGAAGATGAACGAAGCAGAGACCCAGGCCGCCATTCTGCTGGGGATTGACGATCCGCACATTCACGATCTCGCCGTGGATGTGGGTAAACCCTGCATGCTGATCAACTGCCGTGACCGCCGCCAGCGCCTGCCCGCCGTCTCCCCCGATCACCGTGCGATTGGCGAGCTGGCGGCGGAATACCTGTTCGAGATGGGGCACCGGGACGTGCTGAACGTGCTCTGCCTGCGGCGGTACACCATGGAGCTGAGGCTGGTGGGGATCCGCGATGCCTGGCAGGGGCACAACATCAAATTTAACGACAAGCGCGATCTGCTGGTGGTGCCGAGCTTTAGCGCCAGAGAAACTGAGGAGCAGGTCAGCGCCTGGCTCAGCAAGATACCGGATAACGCGCTGCCAACGGCGTTTCTGGTGGGGGGCGATTTTATGGCGGCGGGCACCATCAGCGCACTGCAGAAGCACGGCCTGCGCGTGCCGCAGGATGTTTCGGTGATGAGCATTGACGGGTTTAATCTGGCGGCGATTCAGGATGTGCCTTTAACGGCGGTGCACGTTCCGCGCGATGAGCTGGGAACCGAAGCGGTGCATATGCTCCAGCAACGGCTGATTCGCCCGGAGGCACCGGCCGGAACCTTGCTGCTGAACGGGATGCTGGCGGTGCGGGAGTCGGTACGGCGGATACGTCCGGGGAAAAGACGCACCGCCGTGGAGCGGGACGGGCTGTACGACGCTTAAGCCATACCCAGCGCGCGCTTGCCGTGGATGTTCAAATCTTCCGTGGTGAAGCGTGACTGCCAGTCAGCCTCATAATCCTCGCGCGGGAAATCGCCCGGAGAAGCCCCGGTTTCCAGCGCCGCTTTGACCTTCTTCGCGTAGGCGAGGTTTTTCTCGCACATCGGTGCCGCCGGAATATACATCACGTTGCCCCAGCCCTGCTGGTTCTCCACCGGTGCCACCGAGTGGATCACATCGCAGTGCCACCACACGGAATCACCCGCTTCCAGCGCCGGAATGCTGGTCAGGGCTTCAATCAACAGCGGATGCCACTTCTCAGAGATCGGCAGCACGCGCCCCGGGGCCACGCCGCAGAGTTCATCTTCCGGTACATCGTCCAGCAGCGGACGCAGCAGAATGTAAGCCATCGCTTCCGGGATCGGCACCACGTGCAGCAAACCCTGATCCGGGATCATGTCGGAGAGCGCGGTCCAGCCCTGGAAGGTGCGGAACACCGAGCACTTGGTGGTGTTATCCACGGTGTACTCTTCCACTTCGGTACGGTGCGCGGCATTCCACGGATCGTACTGCTCAACATTGCCATCGAACACCCGGGCGAAGACCTGCTGATAGGCCGGGAGCAGCCAGCGCTCCAGCGCCCCGGAGTCGGTATGCGCCCCGAGACCTTTCGAGGTGGTTCCCGGCGGACGGCGACGAATGCGATCCGGGTAGATAACGCTCACGTCCGGGTTGAACCACTGTTTGCCGTTGCTCTCAAAGGTCCATAAACGGTTCAGGAACGACTGCACCTGCGCCATCCGTTCGCTCTGGCGGGCCTCCATCTGAGCGTGTGACCAGTAGATCGGGTAGATCTCCGGGCGCGACGCGGTGAGGGAGCCGAAGAAGTTGTCACCCGGGCCTTTATAGACCTCATCAAACCGGTTGAGATCCAGATAGTCGAGCATCGCGTTATCCCACGCCAGCGCCTGCTCACGCGGGAAATGACCTTTGATCACCGCACAGCCGCGACGCTTAACCGCTTCGCGCTGTTCCGGGCTGATGTTGCCGCTCTGCACGTCGGCAAAGGGGATCACCGGCCAGACAGGATCGCCTTTGCTTTTCAGGGCATTAATTTCTGCCACCCGACTGGCAATCTTATCGCTCAGACGATTGAACACCGCCTGCACATCACCGATCTGCGCCCGCAGTTCACGCTTCATCTGGCGGATCGCCGCTTTAGGGTCAGCAGGCAAGGTTTCACTGGTAAAGGTTAAGGACATAATAGCCTCGCTATCTTTCATTCGAAAGTAAAAGTGATTACAAGTGATACTTTAGGTTAAAAATAAGTTAAAGCAAGTTAAATAACTTGATGAAGTGCACAGGCTAAGAAAAAAGAAGGGGGGTTGCCGGAGCAGGCTCCGGCGAGGGGATCAGTGGCTGAAAGGCGAGGTATTATCGAGCACGGCCTGAATCACGTTCAGCGCGCCCTGGTGGTTATTGTCATCGGCCTGATAGCGGGTGATGGCCTTAATGCTCTCGCCAGCGTTGCCCATGGCGAAAGAGTAGTGGGCAAACTTCAGCATTTCGGCGTCATTACCGCTGTCGCCAATCGCCACGCACTCCTGCGGGGAGATATGCCAGCGCTTCAGCAGACGGCTGAGGCCGTTGGCTTTATGCAGGCCAGGGATAATCAGATCGACAAAACCAAACCCGCTGGTCACCGGTTTCATGATCCCGTCAAGCGATACGTGCAGGGCGTCGACCAGGTTCGGAATATCGCTGTCGGGCAGGTTCAGCGAGAACTTAAACAGCACGTCGTCAATCTGGCGGTAGTCGCTGACGCGCTGCAGGCGATGGTAGTGTTTTGACATCAGCGCGACGAACGCGTCGGGTGCCTGGTCGCTGACGTAAGCGCTTTCCAGACCGCAGGCGACGAAGTTCAGGGAGGTATCTTTCAGCAGTTCGCCGATCACAATCTGCGACTCGTGCTTCGTCAGCTCGCCGTGGAAAATCTGCTCGCCGTGATCGAACACCAGCGCGCCGTTTTCCGCCACAAAGGAGATCTGCGATTTCAGTTCCGGGAAGAAGGAGATGAGCTGGTAATACTGGTTGCCGCTGGCGACAACGAACTCAATATTGCGGGCCTGAAGTTGCTGGAACTGCGCCTGAAAGCGGTCACGATCGTACTGCTTGGCGTCATCAAGAAAAGTTCCGTCCATATCGGTGACGATAACTTTAACGGTCATACATTGCGCTCCTGGATGTTACTGCGACCAGCAACATTCTAATAACAATGTGACCAAAACCACAAATTAATTTCGAATGAAAGTCAAATAAGCCGGGCAGTGTTGCACATGCCCGGCTTTTGTCGGCCCGGTAAGCGTAGCGCCACCGGGCAGTGTCGAGGTTAAAGCGTATGCTCAGTACGGGCGATAATATCGTCCTGCGCATCCGGTGACAGGGCGGTGAAGAACGCCGAGTAACCCGCTACACGTACCACCAGGTCACGATACTGGTCCGGGTGTTTCTTCGCTTCCAGCAGCGTTTCGCGGGAGACGATGTTGTACTGGATATGCCAGCCTTTATGCACCTCGAAGAAGGTGCGCAGCAGCACCATCAGCTTCTGGCGGTCGCTGTCGTTATCCAGCGTCGCCGGGTTGAGCTTCTGGTTCAGCAGCACGCCGCCCAGAATTGCTTCAGTCGGCAGCTTCCCGACCGAGCCAATCACCGCCGTCGGCCCCAGGTGATCGGTACCGGAAGACGGGCTGGCCCCTTCCGCCAGCGGGGTATGCGCTTTACGCCCGTCCGGGGTCGCCATGGTGGCCGCGCCAAACGGCACGTTGGCGGAGATAGACGAGGTCCCGGCGTAGTAGTTGCCGCCAATCGGGCCGCGGCCGTAGCGCGGGTTATGGTACTGCTTCAGCTCTTCAATGTAGGTCTGGTAAGCGCGGGCCAGCAGCAGATCTACGCTGTCATCGTCGTTACCGTACTTCGGTGCGCCGTTGATCAGACGCTGGCGCAGCTGCTCGTGGGTCAGCCCCTCGAAATCATCCGCCAGCGCCGCCGCCAGCTGCTGCTGACCGATCGTACCCTGGTCGAAGACCAGCTTCTTCACTGCCGCCAGGCTGTTGCCGAGGTTGGCGATCCCCACCTGCAGGCCGGAGACCCAGTCGTACTTGGCGCCGCCCTGCTTGATGCTCTTCGCGCGCTCAATGCAATCATCCACCAGCGCCGAGCAGAGAATGTCGTGGACGTTCTCTTCCAGCATGGTGTCCACCACATACTCAATCTCGATGGATTTACGGGTGTAGTATTTAATCTGGCGATCCCAGGCGGCCATCACCTCGTCGAAGTTGTTGAAGTTGCCTTCAGAGAGCGCTTTGACCTGCGGCAGGAACACTTTGCCGCTGGTGGCGTCGCGTCCACCTTCCATTGCTGCCAGCATCACGCGGGCGAAGTTGATAAAGCTCATCCCGGTGCAGCGGTAGCCCCATTTGCCGCCGACCGCGGTTTCGATACAGCCGATGGCGGCATAGTCGTAAGCATCCGCTTTTTCGATGCCGAGCTTGATGAATTCCGGGATCACGATCTCATCGTTATTGAAGGCCGGCATCCCGAAGCCGCAGCGGATCACCTGCACGCAGGCGTCGAGGAAGTCGTTGCTCATGCCCGCATGATAGCGCACGCTCAGGTTCGGCTGGGTGGAGCGCAGACGGCCGCAGGATTCCAGAATCGCGTAGGAGAGGGGGTTCACCGCATCCATTGGCTCACCGTTCACCAGCTTCTGACCGCCGATGGTGACGTTCTGGTACAGCGGGCTACCGGCGGAGGCCTTGGAGTGCGAGCCGGAGCGGATCTTGTTCACTTCCAGCAGCTTCAGCCAGCAGCTGTGCAGCAACTCAATGGCGTGCTCTCGATCCAGGGACTGGTTCAGCTCCACGTCGCGACGGTAGTACGGGTAGAGATACTGGTCCATACGGGCGAAGGAGACCGAGTGGCCGTTGGACTCAATCTGCAGGATCAGCTGGATGAAATAGCACAGCTGCAGCGCCTGCCAGAAGGTTTTTGGTGGCTCATGAGCGATCACATCGCAGTTTTCCGCCATCGCCAGCAGCTCGTCGCGGCGGCTTTCCCGGGTTTCGCTGGCGGCCATCTCACGCGCCAGGTCGGCAAAGCGTTCGATGTGCAGGCTTACCGCTTCCAGCACGATATCAATCGCTTTCAGGAACTGGTCGCCGTGCAGATCTTCCAGACAGGTGAGGTTAATCCGGGAGCGACGCTCGTCCACTTTGTGGCGCATCCCGTCGAGGCCTTTCTCCAGCACCAGCGGGAAGTTTACCGCCAGGTGTGCATCGCCGGAGGTCATGTTGCCTTCAGCTTTGATGATGCCGGTTTCCAGCAGCCCTTTTTGCTCGTCGGTGAACATCCCGTAGCAGCGATCCTGCACCGTCTGGCCGCGCCACCACGGGCAGAGTTCGTGCAGAACGCGTTTGTTCTCTTCGCTCACCGCAAAGCCGGCACCCGGGCGGTCAGCGAGGTCGTCGATCTCTTTCTCAATCCACGAGACGGTGTATTCCGGGAAGATCGGCGCGGCGCGCACTTCGCTGGCCTGGTTGCCGATAATCAGCTCGTCATGTTTGATCCAGATAGTGCGCTGCGCCAGGTGATGCGCCAGGGCCAGCGCGCGACGGACCGGGATCGGCTTATCCATATGCTGCTGGTACATTTCGGTGTAGTGCTGAGCACGCTCGGTACAGACCGGGGGCTTAACAATGTGGACCAGGGCAGTTTTGTGCGCCTTAATGCGATCGCTCAGGGTAGTAAGATTCAGCTGTGTCATAACATTATCCTCGTAAGGTCGCGGTTAACCCTTTCCGGGCGGCATACTGCCGGGCAAAGTCCAGTAATGCAGGGTTATCGAGCGGTTTATCTGGGGCAGAGTAAGGTTGGCCGAGCAGAGTGTATTTGTTCATGCCAAGCGTGTGGTACGGCAGAAAATGGATGTCGTGGACGTTCAGTTCATCGGCGGCAAAATTGGTAATCGCGGTAATAGAGGCTTCATCGGCGTTA
Source organism: Leclercia tamurae (assembly GCF_025566055.1). Taxonomy (GTDB): domain Bacteria; phylum Pseudomonadota; class Gammaproteobacteria; order Enterobacterales; family Enterobacteriaceae; genus Enterobacter; species Enterobacter tamurae. The sequence goes on along the minus strand of NZ_JAMHKS010000077.1, from coordinate 153,435 downwards.
AAACCCTGGATCAGCGGCACGCGAATGGTGAGCTGTTTCCCGGCAGCGGCCAGGCGCTTAAGGTTATCCAGCACCCGTTTGGCGGAGCCGTCGGTCCACTGCTTAAACACCGCGGCGTCGACATGTTTCAGGTCGGCGAGAAACAGATCGATGTACGGGAGTGACGGTTCAATATAGTGCCAGGGCACATGCAGGCAGGTTTCCACCGCGGTATGAATGCCCTGTTCATGGCTGGCCTGGAACAGCTGGCGCGCCAGGTCGGGGTTCATAAAGGGCTCTCCACCGGAGAGGGTAACGCCGCCGCCGCTGCGATCGTAAAACGGCTTATCGCGCAGGACGGTGGTCATGATCTCCTCTACCTGCTTCTCTTCGCCGCAGACGGTCAGGGCCTGGGTCGGGCAGCAGTCAGTGAGGGCATCCAGGTGGGTGTCGTCGAGTTTTTCACGGTGGATCACCAGGCCATTCAGCGTCCGGTCAATGACCGCGGGCGCCACCTGCTGGCAGAGGTTGCACCCCTCCAGGCACAGGCGAGCATCGAACAGCAGATCCCGAGACCTTTCGCGGCTCTCCGGGTTTTGACACCAGCGGCAGCCCAGCGAGCAGCCTTTCATAAAGACCACGGTACGAATACCGGGGCCGTCGTGTGTCGAATAACGCTGAATGTTGAAGATCATAATGTCGCCCCTTGTTGCGTATGAAGATTAAATTACTTTCGAATGAAAGTTATCTTGACGCAAATCAACTCCGAAGCAGGTTTTGCCGTGTAGGGTTAGGGCATAGTCATTTTTGAGGACCCGATCATGGAACTGTATCTCGACACATTCGACGTTATTGCTGTTAAAAAACTGGCCCGCGTGTTTCCACTGGCAGGCGTCACCACGAACCCCAGCATTGTTGCCGCAGGCAAAACGCCGCTGGAGGAGTTACTGCCCCAGCTGCAGGAGGCGATGGGCGGTCAGGGCCGTCTGTTTGCCCAGGTGATGGCCCCCACCGCCGAAGGGATGGTGGAAGACGCGCTGAAGCTGCGCGGTATCGTTGCCGATCTGGTGGTGAAGGTGCCGGTCACGGCGGAAGGGCTGGCGGCAATTAAGATGCTGAAAGCGCAGGGCGTGCCGACGCTTGGGACGGCGGTATATAGCGCAGCGCAGGGAATGATGGCGGCGCTGGCGGGGGCAGAATATGTCGCGCCGTACGTGAACCGCGTGGATGCGCAGGGCGGGGACGGGATCCAGACGGTGGCCGAGCTACAGCAGTTGCTGACCCTGCACGTGCCGCAGTCAAAAGTGCTGGCGGCGAGCTTCAAAACCCCGCGTCAGGCGCTGGATTGCCTGCTGGCGGGCTGTGAATCCATCACCCTGCCGCTGGATGTAGCCCAGCAGCTGATTACCTCTCCGGCGGTGGATGCGGCGATTGCGAAGTTCGAGCAGGACTGGCAGAACGCCTTTGGACGGACGTCGATCTAGTGGTATTGCCGGGTGGCGGCTTCGCCTTACCCGGCCTACGGTTTTACCCCCCGCACACCTCACACCCCGGATTACGCATCAATTTCATCTCGCGGAACTGGCAGGTCATCGCGTCGTACATCACAATTTTCCCCGCTGCGGGCGTGCCGTAACGGGTCAGCACCTTAATGGCTTCCATCGCCTGCATCGAACCGATCACCCCTACCAGCGGGGCCATCACCCCGGCCTCGACGCAGGTCAGGGCATTTTCGCCAAACAGGCGGCTCAGGCAGCAGTAGCAGGGCTCGCTCTCGGCATAGGTAAAGACGCTCACCTGGCCTTCCATGCGGATCGCCGCCCCGGAGACCAGCGGCGTTTTATGGGCGAAACACCCGGCGTTAAGCTGATTACGAATAGTGACGTTGTCGGTGCAGTCGAGGACCAGATCGTGATGGGCAATCTGCGCCGACAGTGAGGCGTCATCCAGCAGGGCATTCAGCAGCGTGAACTGCACGTTGGGGTTGATGCGCGTCAGCGCCGCATGGGCCGACACCACTTTCGGCTCGCCAATGGTCGCATCGCTGTGCAGGGTCTGGCGTTGCAGGTTGGAGAGCGACACGGTGTCGAAATCGAGCAGCGTCATGCGCCCCACGCCGGCGGCGGCCAGATACTGCGCCGCGGCGCAGCCCAGTCCGCCGAGGCCAACCACCAGCACGTTCGCGGCTTTCAGCGCTTCCTGGCCGTCGAAATCAAAGCCGCGCAGCACAATCTGGCGATTGTAGCGCAGCATCTCCTGGTCGCTCAGTTCCATGCTCAGCCTCCAAACAGCGCGTTAAACGGCTCAACCTCAACCCATTCACCCGCTTCCACGTTGCCGCGCTCGCGCTCAAGCACGATAAAGCAGTTGCCCTGGCTGAAGGAGCTGAAAATATGCGAGCCCTGATGACCGGTGGTGCTCACCTCCAGCTCGCCGTCGGCGTTACGCGCCAGAATGCCGCGCTGGAAGTCGAGACGACCCGGTGATTTTTTCAGGCGGGTGGCGGCACGCACGCGCTGGCGGGCAGGGAGGCTGTGGGCCCGGTTGCCGGAGAGCTTCGCCAGCAGGGGCTGCACCAGCTGATAGAAGGTCAGCGCCGCAGAGACCGGGTTCCCCGGCAGGCCGCAGAACCAGCTGTCCGGCAGCTTGCCGAAGGCAAAGGGTTTGCCCGGCTTGATGGCCAGCTTCCAGAAGCCGATCTCGCCCAGCTCATCAAGAATGGTTTTGGTGTAATCCGCTTCGCCCACGGATACGCCGCCGGAGCTGAGCACCACATCGGCCACGCGATCCGCTTCGATAAACGCCTCGCGCAGCTTGTGCGGATCGTCCGGGATAATCCCGAGGTTGATCACCTCGCAGCCCAGCTGCTCCAGCATCAGATGCACTGCCAGCCGGTTGGTGTCGTAGATCTGCCCCTCGGCCAGCGGCTGGCCCGGGAGCTGAAGCTCGTCGCCGGTAGAGAACAGCGCCACCCGCACCTGGCGCACCACGGCAATGTCCGCAATACCCAGCGAGGCCAGCACCGGCAGTTCTGCCACGGTCAGCCGGGTGCCCGCCGGGAAGACGGTTGCGCCCTGGGTAATGTCTTCCCCGAGACGACGGATGTTCTGCCCCGGCTTGACGCTGGCGGTAAAGCGCACGCCATCGTCGGTCTGCTCGGTCTCTTCCTGCATCACCACCGCGTCGCAGCCCGTTGGCACCGGGGCGCCGGTCATGATGCGGACGCAGCTTCCGGCTGGCCATTCACCCTGGAACGGCTGCCCGGCAAAGGCTTTGCCCGCCACCGGCAGCGCGGCACCCGCCGCCAGATCCGCCAGCCGCACGGCGTAGCCGTCCATCGCCGAGTTATCAAAACCCGGTACGTTGATGGGCGAAACGATGTCGGCGGCGGTCACGCGGCCAAAACAGCGCAGCAGCGGCAGCGTCTCCTGGTCTGACAGCGGTGAAAGTCGATCGAGCATCTGCGTGAGTGCCGTCTCAAGCGGCATCAGTCCGGCGGTAAAATCCATGGGTCACTCCAGGGAGAGAATAACGAAGGCGGCCATTATGGCAGAAAAGTGCCCTTAACTGTATGACACCATGGGCTTACCCTTTACATCACAGTTGCGTCTTTCTATATTCAAAAATCATCTGAAGTTCCGGCAACGATAATGATATTTATAGAAAAAGCGGCAATTCAGCGCGCAAAGGTGAAGTAGATGGGGAATGCAGTCATCGCGATCCACGGCGGCGCAGGGGCAATTACCCGTGCGCAGCTTAGTCAGGAACAGGAAAGGCGCTACATTGAGGCGCTCTCGTCGATAGTGGAAACCGGCCAGCGTATGCTGGAGGCGGGGGAGAGCGCGCTGGATGTGGTCACCGAAGCGGTACGCCTGCTGGAGGAGTGCCCGCTGTTTAACGCCGGAATTGGCGCGGTGTTTACCCGCGATGAAACCCACGAGCTGGATGCCTGCGTGATGGACGGCATTACCCTGAAAGCGGGCGCCGTGGCTGGGGTCAGCCATCTGCGCAACCCGGTGCTGGCCGCCCGTCTGGTGATGGAGCAGAGCCCGCACGTCCTGCTGGTGGGCGAGGGGGCAGAGAAATTTGCTTTCGAACACGGCATGGAGGCGGTGTCGCCCGATATTTTCTCCACCCCGGAACGTTATCAGCAGCTGCTGGCGGCGCGCAGCGCAGGGGAGACCCGGCTCGATCACGCCGCCCCGCTGGATGAATCGACGAAAACGGGCACCGTTGGCGCGGTGGCGCTGGACAAGGCCGGTAACCTGGCCGCCGCCACCTCTACCGGCGGGATGACCAACAAACTGCCCGGTCGGGTGGGCGACAGCCCGTTGCCCGGTGCGGGCTGCTATGCCAATAACGCCAGCGTGGCGGTCTCCTGTACCGGCACCGGCGAAGTATTTATTCGCACCCTCGCGGCCTATGACATCGCCGCGCTGATGGACTACGGCGGCTTAAGCCTCGCCGAAGCCTGCGAGCGGGTGGTGATGGAAAAACTCCCGGCGCTGGAAGGCAGCGGCGGGCTGATTGCTGTCGATCGCGAGGGTAACGTGGCCTTACCCTTTAACAGCGAAGGCATGTACCGCGCCTGGGGCTATGCCGGCGATACGCCGAGCACCGGCATCTACCGTGAATAAGGGGGAAGGGATGCCGCATAGCGATGAACTCGACCGCCATCAGGTGCTGGCGGTGCATAACCTCAACGTCGCTTTTCCCGACGAGCGGGAGCCGATCCCGGCGGTCAAAAAGCTCTCTTTTTCGCTGCAACGCGGCGAAACGCTGGCGATTGTCGGGGAATCCGGGTCCGGTAAGTCGGTCACCGCCCTCTCGTTAATGCGATTGATTGAACAGTCCGGCGGGCTGGTTGAATGCGACAGCCTGCTGCTGCGCCGCCGCAACGGTCAGGTGAGCGATCTCACCGACCTCAACCCGTCGCAGATGCGCAGCGTGCGCGGGGCCGATATCGCCATGATTTTTCAGGAGCCGATGACCTCCCTTAACCCGGTCTTCCCGGTGGGGGAGCAGATCGCCGAGTCGATCCGTCTCCATCAGGGGCTGAGCGGCGACAAGGCTCTGGCTGAAGCCAGACGCATGCTGGAGCAGGTGAGGATCCCGGAGGCGGACGCCATTCTGGGACGCTATCCGCATCAGCTCTCCGGCGGGATGCGCCAGCGGGTAATGATCGCCATGGCGCTCTCCTGCCGTCCGGCGGTGCTGATTGCCGATGAACCGACCACCGCGCTGGACGTCACCATTCAGGCGCAAATCCTGCAGCTAATCAAGGTATTGCAGGAGGAGATGGAGATGGGGGTGATCTTTATCACCCACGACATGGGCGTGGTGGCGGATATCGCCGACCGGGTGCTGGTGATGTACCAGGGCGAGGCGGTTGAAACCGGCACCGTAGAACAGATTTTCCATGCGCCTGAGCACCCTTATACCCGGGCGCTGCTGGCTGCGGTACCGCGCCTCGGGGCGATGAACGGCAGCGACCTGCCGCGCCGTTTTCCGCTGATCTCGCTGGCGAATCCTGGGCATCAGGAAGCCGAAACCGAGCAGGACACCGTGGTGCCCGGCGAGCCCATTTTACAGGTGCGCGACCTGGTGACCCGTTTTCCGCTGCGCGGCGGCCTGTTGAACCGGGTTAAGCACGAAGTACATGCGGTGGAAAACGTCAGCTTCGATCTCTGGCCCGGCGAAACGCTCTCGCTGGTGGGCGAGTCCGGCAGCGGCAAGTCGACTACCGGACGGGCGCTGCTGCGGCTGGTGGAGGCCCAGGAGGGGACCATCACCTTTAACGGTGAGCGCATCGACACTCTGCCTGCCGGGAAGCTGCAACCCCTGCGGCGGGATATTCAGTTTATTTTCCAGGACCCCTATGCCTCCCTCGATCCCCGTCAGACGGTGGGCTATTCGATTATGGAGCCGCTGCGGGTGCATAACCTGCTGGACGGTGATGCCGCCCAGCGGCGGGTGGCGTGGCTGCTGGAGCGCGTCGGCCTGAAACCGGAGCACGCCTGGCGCTATCCCCATGAGTTTTCCGGCGGCCAGCGGCAGCGGATCTGCATTGCCCGCGCGCTGGCCCTGAACCCGAAAGTGGTGATCGCCGACGAGTCGGTATCGGCGCTGGATGTCTCCATCCGGGCGCAGATCATCAATCTGCTGCTCGACCTGCAGCGGGAGATGGGCATCGCGTTTCTGTTTATTTCCCACGATATGGCAGTGGTGGAGCGCATCAGCCACCGGGTGGCGGTGATGTATCTCGGGCAGATCGTCGAGATTGGCCCGCGTCGGGCGGTATTTGAAAATCCGCAGCACCCTTACACCCGCAAGCTGATGGCGGCAGTGCCGGTGGCCGATCCGGCCCATCGTCAGGTCCGCCGGGTGCTGGTGCAGGATGAGCTGCCGGGCAACATTCGCAAGCGGGGGGAATCCACCGAGCGGGTGGTATTGCGCGAAATTGCCCCTGGCCACTTCGTCGCGCCGCCGCGTCAGGATAATGCTTTTAAACACCTGTAAAGAACAACAGCACAGCACAACCGGAGAACACAACAATGACAAAATTTGTTGCTCGCAAATGGCTGTTAGCCGCGAGCGTAACGGCAGCTCTGGCGGCCACGCCGGCCTTCGCAGCAAAAGACGTGGTGGTGGCAGTGGCCTCCAACTTCACGACCCTCGATCCTTATGACGCCAATGACACCCTGTCCCAGGCGGTGGCGAAGTCGTTTTATCAGGGGCTGTTTGGCCTTGATAAAGAGATGAACCTGAAAAACGTGCTGGCAGATAGCTATACCGTCTCGGATGACGGGCTGGTCTACACCATCAAGCTGCGCAGCGGCGTCAAGTTCCAGGACGGCACCGACTTCAACGCCGACGCGGTGAAGGCCAACCTCGACCGCGCCAGCAACCCGGAAAACAGCCTCAAGCGTTATAACCTGTATAAAAACATCGCCAGCACCGAGGCGGTCGATCCCACCACGGTAAAAATCACCCTCAAAGCGCCGTTCTCGGCCTTTATCAACATTCTGGCCCACCCGGCCACGGCGATGATCTCCCCGGCAGCGCTGAAAAAATACGGCAAAGAGATCGGCTTCCATCCGGTCGGTACCGGCCCGTATGAGCTGGTGACCTGGAATCAGACCGATTTTGTGAAGGTGAAGAAGTTCGCCGGGTACTGGCAGCAGGGGCTGCCAAAGCTGGACACCATCACCTGGCGACCGGTAGTGGATAACAACACCCGCGCGGCGATGCTCCAGACCGGCGAAGCGCAGTTTGCCTTCCCGATCCCTTATGAGCAGGCAGCGCTGCTGAGTAAAAACAGCAAGCTGGAGCTGGTGGCCAGCCCGTCAATCATGCAGCGCTACATCAGCATGAACGTCACGCAGAAGCCGTTCGATAACCCGAAAGTGCGCGAGGCGATTAACTACGCTATCAACCGCGAGGCGCTGGTGAAGGTGGCCTTTGCCGGTTACGCCACTCCGGCCACGGGCGTGGTTCCGCCGTCCATTGCTTACTCCCAGCAGTATCATCCGTGGGAATACAATCCGACCAAGGCGCGCGCGCTGCTGAAAGAGGCCGGTTTCCCGAACGGTTTCAGCACCACGCTGTGGTCATCACACAATCACAGTACCGCTCAGAAGGTGCTGCAGTTTACCCAGCAGCAGCTGGCGCAGGTGGGCATTAAGGTGCAGGTGACGGCGATGGATGCCGGGCAGCGAGCCGCCGAAGTGGAAGGCAAAGGCCAGAAAGAGAGCGGGGTAAGGATGTTCTACACCGGCTGGTCGGCCTCCACCGGCGAAGCCGACTGGGCGCTGTCGCCGCTGTTTGCCTCTAATAACCAGCCGCCAACCCTGTTCAACACCGCGTTCTACAGCAATCCGCAGGTGGATAAAGATCTGGCCGATGCCCTGAAAACCACCCAACCGGAAGAGAAAGCGAAACTGTATAAGGACGCGCAGGACACCATCTGGAAGGAGTCCCCGTGGGTGCCGCTGGTGGTTGAGAAACTGGTCTCGGCGCACAACAAAGCGCTGACCGGGTTTTACATCATGCCGGATACCGGCTTTAGTTTTGACGACGCGGATCTGAAATAGAGCACTCATTCCCGCAGGTATCCGCCTGCGGGATGAGAGGAATATGCATGCTGAATTATGTGATTAAACGCCTGCTGGGCCTGATCCCAACGCTGCTGATTGTGGCGGTGCTGGTCTTTTTATTCGTCCATCTGCTGCCGGGGGATCCGGCGCGGCTGATTGCCGGTCCGGAAGCGGATGCCACGGTCATCGAGCTGGTGCGTAAGCAGCTGGGGCTGGATCAGCCGCTCTACCTGCAGTTCTGGCACTACATCACCAACGTCGTGCAGGGCGATTTTGGTACCTCAATGGTGTCGCGTCGGCCGGTTTCGGAAGAGATCGCCAGCCGCTTTATGCCCACCTTCTGGCTGACGCTGGCCAGCATGGCCTGGGCGGTGCTGTTTGGCCTGATGGCCGGGATTGTGGCGGCCGTCTGGCGTAACCGCTGGCCGGACCGGCTGGGGATGGCGCTGGCGGTAACCGGGATCTCCTTCCCGGCCTTTGCGCTGGGGATGCTGCTGATGCAGGTCTTCTCCGTCGAGCTGGGCTGGCTCCCCACCGTCGGGGCGGACAGCTGGCGGCACTACATCCTGCCGTCGCTGACCCTTGGCGCGGCGGTAGCGGCGGTGATGGCGCGCTTCACCCGCGCCTCGTTCGTCGACGTGCTGAACGAAGACTATATGCGCACCGCCCGGGCGAAGGGGGTCAGCGAGAAGTGGGTGATCCTCAAGCATGGCCTGCGCAATGCGATGATCCCGGTGGTGACGATGATGGGGCTGCAGTTCGGCTTCCTGCTCGGCGGCTCGATCGTGGTGGAAAAGGTCTTCAACTGGCCGGGGCTAGGGCGCTTGCTTGTCGATTCCGTCGACATGCGCGACTACCCGGTGATCCAGGCGGAAGTGCTGCTCTTTTCGCTGGAGTTTATTCTTATCAACTTAGTGGTGGATGTGCTCTATGCCGCCATTAATCCGGCTATCAGGTACAAGTAAGATGCGACTGTTAAACTGGCGCCGGCAGGCCATATTAAAGGCGATGCCGGGGCTCAAACCGGATCAGATCCGTACCCCGTGGCATGAGTTCTGGCGGCGCTTTCGTAAGCAGCCGGTGGCGATGGCCGCCGGGCTGTTTGTGCTGCTGCTGATCCTGGTGGCGGTGCTGGCACCCTGGATCGTCCCCTTCGATGCGGAGAATTACTTCGATTACGACCGTCTGAACGAGGGGCCGTCGATGGTGCACTGGTTCGGCGTGGACTCCCTCGGGCGGGATATCTTCAGCCGGGTGCTGATGGGGGCGCAGATCTCCCTCGCGGCGGGCGTTTTTGCGGTGCTGATCGGCGCGGCCATTGGCACGGTGCTGGGTCTGCTGGCGGGTTACTACGAGGGCTGGTGGGACCGCATTATCATGCGCATCTGCGACGTGCTGTTTGCTTTCCCCGGCATTCTGCTGGCCATTGCGGTGGTGGCGGTGATGGGTAACGGCATGGCGAACGTGATTATCGCCGTGGCGATCTTCTCGATCCCGGCCTTTGCCCGCCTGGTGCGCGGCAATACCCTGGTGCTGAAACAGCAGACCTTTATCGAGTCGGCGCGAAGCATTGGCGCCAGCGATACCACCATCCTGTTTAACCATATTCTGCCGGGCACCGTCTCTTCGATCGTGGTCTATTTCACCATGCGTATCGGGGTGTCGATTATCTCGGCGGCGAGCCTGTCGTTTCTCGGGTTAGGCGCGCAGCCGCCGACGCCGGAGTGGGGGGCGATGCTCAACGAGGCGCGGGCCGATATGGTGATTGCCCCACACGTGGCGCTGTTCCCGAGTATGGCGATTTTCCTCACCGTACTGGCGTTTAATTTGCTGGGAGATGGGTTACGCGACGCGCTAGATCCGCGAATTAAGGGATAAGCTACCAATAATGGTAGAAGTTATTGCGAAAGGTATTGTTATTCAATGAGTTGGAAAATGCCGCGTAAAAGGTTTGCTGGAGTTAACTATTTGTAAAAATTATAATGATTAACGATTCAATAACGTTAAATATTGTAAGGATTACAATGAAAAAGCTCCTTTTATGCGGCATGGTTTTACCTTCTACCTCTTGCGCCGACTTTCAGAAAAACATGAGTGACGGGATTAAAACGGTGAATACGGCCCTGACGCCGAAATCCTCCACCGGCACGCAAACCACGGCGGCAGCAAAACAGTCTGGCACTATCACCAATGAACAGTGCAAAACCAGCGTGGGTAAATCCCGTGACTATTTCGAACAGATTGTTGGCTTTAAGCTGAACGAGACCAACTCCTCGGGCTACACCTCTTTCTCCGAGACCTACAACCTGCGCATTTCCGATCGTAAAGACCGTTTTGGCGGCAACTTCGCTATCTGCATTATCAATATCGATCCGCAGACCAATAAGGTCACCACCTTCTCGATGCCGACCTGATTCAGGCATGTTGCCGGGTGGCGCTGCGCTTACCCGGCCTACAAAGGGTGCAAAACCCGTAGGCCCGTGCAAGCGCAGCGCCGCCGGGCATTTTCCACGTTACTTATCGACGCCAAAGCCCTGCTTAAGCAGCGCCGGGAGTACGTCCGGGAAGTAAATGTGCTGGTAATACCCGCTCACGCTTTCACTCCATGTATCCCCGTCGGTACGGTCAATGGCCTGCCAGTGTTCGGTCATCTGCTGATTGTAGCGGATGATTTTCGCCTCCAGCCCGTCGGTGACGTAGGCTTCGTCGTGGCGGAAGGTCTCCAGCGGCAGACGCGGTTTGTGATGCGAAGGGACATCGACGTGACCGATAACCACGCCCGCCACCGGGAAGGTGTGTTCCGGCAGGTCGAGCAGCGTAATCAGCTCCTGTGGACGCAGACGGATCCCGCCAATCGGCACGATCCCCAGCCCTTCCGAGCGGGCCGCTGCCATCACTGAGCCCAGAGCAATGCCCACGTCGGTCGCGCCGGCTACCAGGCTCTCAATGCTCTGATGTGCCACCTGCTCCTTGCCCGCCAGCTTCATGCCAACCTCGGTTTTGTACATATCCAGCACAAAGGTGATAAACACCGGGGCTTTGGCAATCCACGGCTGGCCGCCAGCAATCTGTGCGATCTGCGCCCGCTTTTCCGCATCGCGGGTGACGATGACCGACACCTGCTGGGAATGGACGGAGGTAGGGGCGCGGTAGGCGGTGCTGATAATGCGCTCGAGCGTGGCGTCATCAATGGCGTGATCGGTAAAACTGCGCTCGCTTTTATGGTCGTTAAACAGGTCAATAATCGTTTTCATAGCATCTCCGGTGTGAATCGCAAAATCCTGGCAGCCCGGCACCGTTTTGTCTTTAACACTCTATGCTAAAAGCGCAGGAGGGATTGCCCGACCAGCGGCCGGACAGGGGGATTAGCGAAGCGCAGCGACCAGCGCTTTGGCAACCGCTTCGGAGCTGGCCGGGTTCTGCCCGGTGATCAGCTGGCCGTCTTCAACAATGTACGAGCCCCAGTTCGGGCCTTTCTGATACTTCCCGCCCAGGGCGATCAACTCATCTTCCACCAGGAACGGGACGATGTCGGTCAGCTCGACGTCGGCCTCTTCGCCGTTGGTAAAGCCGGTCACCTGACGGTCCTTGACCAGCGGCTCGCCAGAGGCGGCTTTCACATGGCGCAGCACGCCCGGCGCGTGGCAGACGAAGCCCGTGGGTTTACCCGCGCGGGTAAAGGCTTCAATCAGGGCGATGGAGGTCTGTGATTCGGCCAGATCCCACAGCGGGCCGTGGCCGCCAGGGTAGAAGACGGTGTCGAAATCCTCCTGACGGACGCTGTCGAGCTTGAGGGTGTTGGCGAGTTCGCGCTGGGCCGCCGGATCGGCTTTGAAGCGCTGGGTCAGTTCGGTCTGAAAATCGGCGGAATCACTTTTAGGATCCAGCGGCGGTTGACCGCCCGCCGGGGAGGCCAGCACGACCTCGGCTCCCGCATCTTTGAAGATGTAATACGGGGCGGCAAACTCTTCCAGCCAGAAACCCGTTTTCTTACCGGTGTTTCCCAGTTCACTGTGAGAGGTGAGAACCATTAAAACTTTCATTGTTATCTCCGGTGATGTCGTGAGATATAAAAGTAGACTGTTTCCCGAGGGCGCGAGTACAAAACAAGGAATAACAACGATGGTTAAAGTGCGTGAGACGAACGCGGACGATTATGACGCATGGCTAACCCTGTGGAAGGGCTATCTGGATTTTTACGGCACTGAACTGGATGAGGCGGTGACCCTGGCGACCTGGCGGCGGGTATTATCCCCGGAGTCCGGTCTGTTCTGCCGACTGGCAGAAACCGAACAGGGCGTGGTGGGCTTTGCCATCTGCGTGCTGCATGAAGGCACCTGGGTGACCCAGCCGCTGTGCTATCTGGAAGATCTGTTTGTCGATGACGCGGCGCGCGGCAAGGGGGCGGGTAGGGCATTGATTGAGGGCATCATTGCCGAGGCCCGGGAGAAGTCGTGGTCGAAGGTCTACTGGGTGACCCGGACAGGCAATCCGGCCCGGGCACTGTATGATCAGCTGGCGGTGGTGGATGATTACGTTCGCTACCGGGTGACGATTTAACTGTTAGCACGGGCGATTCCCTCTCCCTTAACAGTGCCGGTGCGGCCTGATTGCCCGGCGGCGCTATGCTTGCCGGGCCTACAAGGTCAAAGGCAGGTTTTGGGGCGCAGTTCACAGTCGCCACCTGGCACTGCGTTTGCCCGGCCTGAGTACTGACTGTTCCCCCGTTAGCCTTCCTCAGTTATTCAACGCATCAATCGCCACGCGTCCGTCCGGCGTTTGCAGCCAGCGTGGCGCGTTCAGCGTGTCGGCGTAGAAGTTCACCAGCTCATACAGCAGTCCTTCCATCACCTTTGCCATATCCCGCGGCAGTGCGTTGCTGATAAGCAATTGCGTGAGCGTCTGGCAGTACAGCCCGAGCAGCTCGCTTTCCGGCTCGAAAGCCGGCAGACGGGACGGCAGATCGGTCAGGGTGAAACGCTCCACCAGGTGCGCAGGAATGGGCTCGTTGAGCGTTGGCTGCAATAACGCGAGACAGGCAGAAAGGCGGGCGCAGAGCGCCAGTTTTTCAGCGGGATCGTCGGTTTCCAGCAGAGTGTGGGCGAAACGCTCGCAGTGGTTCGCCAGCTCGGTAAAGTCGGTGTTGTGGGAGAAAGGTACGGTAAATAATGCCTGAGCATGGGTTGGGGTAGTAGCCATAGTGGCAGCCTCCGATAAAGTAAGTGGATCCTGTAATTTTTATCGGGAGGCCAATCCCGGCGCCTGATTTTGCAGGCGCAACAGGAAGATACTGCGCAGAGATCGCGGCGACAAGCCGGGAAAATCATTCCTGGAAAGCGCCTCGCAAAAATTCTAACGCAACGAAGAAACATCAGAAGAATAAAATACTTACAGCGACTCCCTGGTCCGGCTGAAAATCGCCGAAGCGTTTCCGGAAGGCCGGGGCGAGGCGCAGGGACGCGCCGAGAGGGCATAGCCTGCAGGGATGCAGGCTGGTGCCCGACCCGAAAGCCTGAAGGAATAAGCTGAGGGTACCGCGCAGCGGCGATTTTCTTTGCCGGGAGCCGGGGTAGCCAGGGGGGAGGCGGCGAGCCCCCCTGGCACGTTCACCGGTTCGAGTGCATCAGAGAAGCAAGGAACATGAGGTGAACGGAACCACCACCAGAGCCGCATGTCCAGCCTCTCCCTTGAGGAAGAAGGGGCAGTCCCCGCCAATTCCTGCCTCAGGTATTCCTGTGAACTTCCCCACAAAAGCGCACATTCCCCGCCGTCGCGCTCCCTTCGCCCGCAGGTTTGCGGGCATCATACCCCCATGACATTCCAGACGTGGGATCCACCATGCGCAACGAAATCCTGACCTTTCTCGCCAATCAGACCGATTTTTTTGACCCGGAAAACCTGAGCGAGGTCTTTACCGCCCGCTACCTGGCCGAGCGGTTCGACCTCAAACGCAACACCGCCAGCCACTATCTGAACCAGCTGGTGGCTCAGGGGGAGCTGGTCAAAATCAATACCCGTCCGGTCTATTTCCTGCATAAGAAAGCCTTCAGCCAGCAGTTTTTTAGCTTATCGGCGACCGAATACGACAGCATCGCCCAGTTGCTTAACGACGGCGACAGCGGCCAGGAACCGCCGGATCACTTTTCTCTTCTCATCGGGCATGACGGCAGCCTGAAAAAGGCCATCGCCCAGCTGAAAACGGCGCTCTTCTATCCCGATGGCGGCCTGCCGCTGCTGATCACCGGGGACAGCGGCACCGGGAAAAGCTATATGGCGAACCTGATGCACGCCTTCGCTATCTCCCAGGGGCTGCTGGCGGACGATGCCCCCTTTGTCAGCTTTAACTGCGCCCAGTACGCCAGCAACCCGGAGCTGCTGGCGGCGAACCTGTTCGGCTATGTGAAAGGGGCCTTTACCGGGGCGCAGACCGATAAGCAGGGGGCATTCGAGGCCGCCGACGGCGGGATGCTGTTTCTCGATGAGGTGCATCGTCTGAACGCCGAGGGCCAGGAGAAGCTCTTTACCTGGCTCGACCGGAAGGAGATCTACCGGGTGGGGGAAACCGCTCAGGGTCGCCCCATCCGCACGCGGCTGGTCTTCGCCACCACCGAGGAGCTGCACAGCACCTTTTTAACCACCTTCCTGCGCCGCATTCCGATCCTGGTGACGCTGCCCGACCTGCAGGCGCGCTCCCGTCAGGAAAAAGAGGCGCTAATCCTCCAGTTCTTCTGGCGCGAGGCGCAAAAGCTGGACGCGCGCCTGAATCTGACCCCTCGCCTGCGCCAGGTGCTGCATCACGCGCTCTATCGCGGCAACGTCGGCGAGCTGAAAAACGTGGTCAGGTATGCGGTCGCCGCCGCCTGGGCCAGACAGCGGGGGCAGGCGGCGATTGGCGTCACTATTCAGGATCTGCCGGAGAAGGTGCTGGCTGCGATCCCACTGATGAGCGACGCCCCCGTGGCGGAAGAGCCGCTGACCATAGAGCCAGAGACCAACCTCCTGTGGCTGCTTCGCGCCCACGATCGCACCCAGGGGATGATCCACGATACCCAGTGTCAGGTCCTGGCCCTGTACGAAGAGGTGCTCAGCGGCCGCTCGGGCTGGGAGGATGTGCATCGGCGGATGGGGGAGGAGATCGAAACCCTGTTCGACAGGCTGGTGTTTCACCACCGGGATACCACCGCCTCGCCGGTGTTACAGCTCACCACCCAGCAGGTGCGGGAGGAATTTTACCGGCTGGAGCAGCAGTTCAACGTCCAGTTTAACGGCAATGGCATCTACGCCCTGAGCCACTATCTGGTACATCGCGCCCAAAGCGCGCTCTCGGCCCTGAGCCAGGAGCGGGTCCGGCTGCTGGATGACTTCCTCGCACAAAAGTACCCCCTGCTGTACCGTTTTTGCCAGGCGATGATCGCCGCCCTGACGCAAAAGCTCGACATTGAGGCCCAGCGCATCGACGCCCTGCTGCTGGTGCTGTGGCTGCATAAAGCGGGGGCGGTGAGTCAGTCCCAGGTGACGCGGGCGGTGATCCTCGCCCACGGCTACGCCACTGCCAGCAGCATTGCCAACGTGGCGAACCGCCTGCTGAAACAGACGGTGTTTGAATCTTTCGACATGCCGCTGGACGTCACTCCGGAGGCGATTGCCCAGCAGGTGATGCACTACATCGAAAGCAACGCCCTGGCGTCGGGGCTGATGATCCTGGTGGATATGGGATCGCTGAATGCGATTCATAGCCACTTCCAGCGCCGGGTCTCCACCCCGGTGGCGATTGTGAACAACGTCTCCACCAGCATGGCGCTGTATGTCGGGGAGCGGATCCTGCAGGGGCATCACATCGAGGAGATCGCCCACGACATCGCCGACGATCTGCCGGTGGAGCACCAGCTTTTCTGGCCCCAGGCCAGCAAACCGCGGGTCATTCTCACCACCTGCATCACCGGGATCGGCGCGGCGGCCAACCTCTGCCATCTGCTGAAGGCCAGCATCCCGGAGGCGCTGGGGATAGAAATTATCGCCTGCGATTACGAGATGCTCAGCGACGCGCAGGAGCGGGCGGTGGCCTTTAACCGCTACGACATGCTGGCGATTGTCGGCACCTTCGACCCGCAGGTGCCCGCTGTGCCGTGGATCTCGCTGGATTCGCTGATTGCCGGGGAGGGGACTCAGCCGCTGATGCGCATCTTTGGTGATATCGCCACGGCAGAGCAGGTGGCGGAGATCAACAATCTGCTGCTGAAGAACTTCTCCCTGCGGCGGGTGATTGAGTCGGTGACCATTCTCGATACCACCAAAGTGATCAACCAGGTGGAGCAGTTTGTCTTCCGCTACGAGCATCTGGCGGGATGTCAGGTGCCGAACGAACGCAAGGTGGCGCTCTATGTGCACATCAGCTGTCTGATTGAGCGGCTGATCCGCAACGCCTCGCCCAGCACCTATGCCGGGCGACAGTGTCCTGAAAGCGAGCTGGCGCTGCTGCGCCAGGCCTTTAGTGTCATTGAGAGCAGTTATAGTGTCAAAATCCCGGTTGTCGAGCTCTGTTACATCCACAATATTCTGACCCTCGAAACGGAATTTATTCAGGCAGATCAAGAGTTTTAATCCCTCCCTCTCTCCTGTTCCCCACGGGCCACTTTTTCCTGGCACGTGGGTTGCAATCTCTTTCTGGTAAGTGGAATGAGCATTCGAGGACAGGATGAAACGACATTACATATTTGCCAGTCACGGCACCTTAGCGCGCGGGGTACTCGACTCGGTCGAGCTGATCCTCGGCAAGCAGCAGGACATCTACACCCTCTGCGCCTATGTCGACGAGCACCAGGACGTCACCCGGCAGGTGGCGGAGCTGCTTGCCGGGTTACCCGCCCAGGATGAGGTGATAGCGATCACCGATATCTTTGCCGGCAGCGTCAATAACGAATTTATCCGCTATCTGCATCAGCCGAATTTTCATCTGATCGCCGGGCTTAATTTGCCGCTGGTGATCGGCCTGCTTATTTCCGCGGATGAACAGGATACCGAAAAATTAATTCATGACGCGTTATTAAGCTGCAGGGAAAGTATTCAGTATTGCAACCACACCATTGCCAGTGCGGTACAGGCAGATAAAGACTTCTGAACAAGAGGAATAATAATGATTACGTTACTGCGTGTTGACCACCGCTTATTACACGGCCAGGTGGCCTTCTCCTGGACGCAATATGTCGGGGCGGATTGCATTTTAATTGCCAACGACAGCGTGCCCAACGATGAACTGCGAAAAACCACCATCAAGCTGGCCAAGCCCCCGTCGGTCAAGCTGGTGATTAAAAATATCAATGACTCAATCGAGGCCATCAATAGCGGCGTCACCGATAAATACAACCTGTTTATCGTCGTGGAGTCGGTGGAGGATGCCTGGCGGTTAGCCTCGTCGGTAGAGGGCATTAACAGCATCAATCTCGGCGGTATTAAAGCGAAAGAGGGGGCACGGAATATTTCGAAGGCCATTAATTTGCTGCCGGACGAAATAGAAAAGCTCACGCAGCTGGTGGGCAACGGCGTGGAGATCGAAATACGCCAGGTGCCTAACGATCGCAAACAGTTATTAGCGGAATCGCTGTAATTCCTGAGGACTCACTATGGTAGAGGCACTTTTACTCGGGCTGGTGGCGTTTATCGCCCAGTCGGAATATGCCCTCGGCACCTCGCTGCTTTCCCGGCCGATTGTCACCGGATTATTAACCGGGCTGGTGTTAGGCGATGTACAGACGGGCGTGATTATGGGAGCGACGCTGGAACTGGCGTTTATCGGCTCGTTTTCGGTGGGGGCGTCGATTCCGCCGGATGTGGTTACCGGCGGGGTGCTGGGGGTAGCGTTTGCCATCACCTCCGGGGCGGGAACGGAGACGGCGCTGCTGCTCGGCCTGCCGATTGCCACCCTGACCCTGGTGCTGAAGAACGTCTATCTCGGCATGTTTATCCCGATGCTCAGCCAGAAGGCCGACGGCTATGCCGAACAGGCAGATACCCGCGGCATTGAGCGAATGCACCTTATCGCCGGGTTTGGCCTGTCGTTGATGCTGGCGGCGGTGGTCACCGTCTCCTTCCTGGTGGGCAGCAGCGCGGTGAAATCCTTACTGGATGCCATCCCGGAGTTTATTAAGCACGGGCTCAGCGTGGCGACGGGGATTATTCCGGCGCTGGGCTTTGCGATGCTTGCCCGACTGCTGATCAACAAAAAAGTGGCGCCCTTTTTCTTCCTCGGCTTTGCCCTGATGGCGTACCTGAAAATACCCGTCACCGGTATCGCCATTCTCGGTGCCATTGTGGCGGTGGTGATGGTTAACACGACTGCACGTAACGCCCCTCGTCCAACGACCGATCAAGGAGTCAGTGATGACGACGAAGATTTCTGAAGAGACCCTGCCTCAGGTGCAGGATGAGAATGCCATCAACGCACGCGATCTGCGCCGGGTGTTCTGGCGGTCGTTCCAGATGGAGTTTTCCTGGAACTATGAGCGGCAGATGAACCTCGCGTTTGTCTATGCCCTGATCCCGGTACTGAAAAAACTCTACCCGCAAAAGTCAGAGCTGGCGGCGGCGTTAAAGCGCCACCTGGTGTTCTTCAACACCACGCCGCATATCGTCACCCTGCTGCTGGGCATCACCACCGCGATGGAGGAGAAGAACAGCCAGCAGCAGGAGATGGACGGTACGGCGATCGACAACGTCAAGGCATCGCTGATGGGGCCGCTGGCCGGGCTGGGGGACTCCTTCTTCTGGGGAACGCTGCGCCTGATCGCCACCGGGATCGGCACCAGCCTGGCGCTGCAGGGGAACATTCTGGGGCCGATCCTGTTCCTGCTGGTGTTTAACGTGCCGCACATTCTGGTGCGCTGGCTCTTTACCCGCTGGGGCTACGTGCTCGGCACTGGGGTGCTCCACCGGGTTCAGAAGAGCGGAATGATGGAGAGCCTCACCTACGGGGCGTCAATTATCGGGCTGATGGTGGTGGGGGCGATGGCCGCCTCGATGATCAACATCACCATCCCTGTCTCCTTCGGCGCGGGGGAGGCGAAAACCGAGGTTCAGGAGATCATCAACAACATCATGCCAGGCCTGCTGCCGCTCATCAGCTTCGGGATTGTCTACTGGCTGCTGGGGCGCAAGGTTAAACCGCTCACCATTATCGGGGGCATGGCGCTGGTGGGGATTCTGGGATCGTGGATTGGCCTGTTTTAAGCGGAGAAGACGATGCAACCGACAATGATGACCTATATCGAAGAACAACCCGCGGCGCTGGCGGCGATCCTCAGAGCGTACCCGCAGCATCTGGCGTCCGTGGAGGACTTTGCCCGCCAGCATCCGGTGCGCCGCCTGCTGGTGCTGGCGACCGGCTCGTCGCTGAATGCGGCGATGTGCGCGCGCTACTTCTTTGAACACCGGTTTGGCCTGCTGGTGGAGATCAAAGAGCCATACAACTTTGTCCACTATGAGGCCATCGACCCGCACACCGACATGGTGCTGGTGGTCTCCCAGAGCGGGAAAAGCGCCTCGACCCTGGCGGCGATGAAGAAAGTGCAGGCCGCCGGGCTGCCGGTGTTTGCCCTGACCTCAGATCCGGATAGCCCGATAGGCCGCCGCTGCGACCATGTGCTGGATATCCATACCGGGATTGAGAAGGTGGGCTTTGTCACCCGCGGCTTTAGCGCCACGGTGCTGAATCTGCTGCTGGTCGCGCTGACCCTGGCCCGGGCGCAGCAGCAGATCGATGACCGGGAAACGGACGATTATCTGGCGGCGCTGCACCAGCTGGCGGGAGCGATCCCCGACACTATCGCCCGCACGGAGGCCTTTTTCGAGCGGCACGTTCAGGAACTGCAGGCCGGGACACGCTTTGTCGCCATCGGCGAGGGTGCCCTGACCGGGGTGGCGAAAGAGTTTGAGACCAAGTTCACCGAAACAGTGCGGGTGCCGTCCGGCGGGTTTGAGCTGGAAGCCTACATGCATGGCCCCTATCTGGAGGCCAACGCTGAGCATGTGATGTTCTTTATTGAGGACGCGCCAAACCCGCGCCTGCGGGCGCTCAGGGACTATATGGCTCCGGCGGTTAAGCAGGCGTTTCTGGTCACCCTGACGGACGAGGAGGGGCCAGATACGCTGGCGCTGAACTGCCGCCTGCCGCATCTGCTCTCGCCGCTGCTGTTGATTGTCCCTCTGCAAATTCTGGCCTGGCGTACCGCCTGCGCCAAAGGCATCGATCTCTCGGTGCGTATCTTTGACGATTTCGATCGGGTTTTAAAAAGTAAAATCTAAAGGAGAATGACCATGTTAGGTTTTAATCAGGACGAGTACCTGACCAGTGCTCGTGAGATTGTTGCTGCGCGCAAACAGGCGGAACAGGTTGCTGATGAGATTACTCAGCAGGGTTTCAGCACCTTATTTTTCGCCTCGGTAGGGGGCTCATTAGCCCCGATGATGGCGATGAACGCCTTCGCCCGGGAAATAACTGAGATGCCGGTTTACCTTGAGCAGGCGGCGGAATTAATTCATGCCGGGCATAAACGCTTAAATAAAGATTCGGTGGTGATTACCCTTTCGAAATCGGGTGATACCAAAGAGTCGGTGGCGATTGCCGAATGGTGTAAGGCCCAGGGGATCCGCGTGGTGGCAATCACCAAAAACAGTGATTCGCCGCTGGCCAATGCCTCCACCTGGCATATTCCGATGCGCCACAAAAACGGCGTGGAATATGAGTACATGCTGCTGTACTGGGTATTTTTCCGCCTGGTGCAGGGTAACGGGGAATTTGAAAACTATGACCGCTTTGCCAGCCAGCTGGAGCTGTTACCTGAGAATCTCCTGAATGCCAAAAAGCAATTTGATCCGCAGGCTGACGCCATCGCGCAAAAATACCATAACGCCGACTATATGATGTGGATTGGCGGGGCGGAGATGTGGGGCGAAGTCTATCTCTTCTCGATGTGTATTCTGGAGGAGATGCAGTGGAAGCGCACCAAATCGGTCTCGTCGGCGGAGTTCTTCCACGGCACGCTGGAGCTGCTGGAGAAAGAGGTCCCGCTGTTCCTGGTGAAGGGCGAGGGCAAATGCCGGGCGCTGGACGATCGCGTGGAGCGTTTTGCGGCGAAAATTACCGATAACCTGGTGGTGTTTGATCCGCGTGAGTACGCGCTGGCGGGGATCGATAATGAGTTCCGCTGGCTGCTGGCGCCATGCGTGATCTCAACCTTGCTGGTGGACCGTCTGGCCGCCCATTTCGAGCACTACACCGGCCACAGTCTGGATATTCGCCGTTATTACCGGCAGTTCGAGTATTAATAGCAATAAAAAAGGGGACGTAAAGTCCCCTTTTTCGTAGGCCTGATTAAACCCGCGTACCCCACAGGTCATATTCGTCGGCGTTTTCAACTTTAACGCGCACGATATCACCCGGTTTCACCTTGGTTTCGCCGTTCAGGTAGACCGCGCCGTCGATTTCCGGGGCATCGGCCATGCTGCGGCCAATCGCGCCTTCTTCGTCCACTTCGTCGATGATCACCAGAATCTCGCGGCCCACTTTTTCCTGCAGACGTTCAGCAGAGATCTGCTGTTGCAGCTGCATGAAGCGGTTCCAGCGCTCTTCTTTCACCTCTTCCGGCACCTGATCGGCCAGCTCGTTGGCGGTCGCGCCTTCTACCGGGCTGTACTTGAAGCAGCCCACGCGGTCCAGACGCGCTTCAACCAGGAAGTCGAGCAGCATCTGGAAATCTTCTTCGGTTTCACCCGGGAAGCCGACGATAAAGGTGGAGCGCAGGGTCAGATCCGGGCAGATTTCACGCCACTGCTTGATGCGCGCCAGCTGGCGGTCAACGGAGCCAGGGCGCTTCATCAGCTTCAGAATACGCGGGCTGGCGTGCTGCAGCGGGATATCCAGATACGGCAGGATCTTGCCTTCGGCCATCAGCGGGATCACATCGTCGACGTGCGGATACGGATAGACGTAATGCAGACGGGTCCAGATGCCCAGCTTAGCGAGCTGCTCGCACAGGCCGACCATGCTGGTTTTCACCGGCTCGCCGTTGTGGAAGCCGGAGCGGTGCTTGACGTCCACGCCGTAGGCCGAGGTGTCCTGGGAGATCACCAGCAGCTCTTTCACGCCGGCATCCGCCAGACGTTTGGCTTCGGCCAGCACTTCACCAATCGGACGGCTCACCAGATCGCCACGCATGGACGGGATAATGCAGAAGGTGCAGCGATGGTTGCAGCCTTCGGAAATTTTTAAGTACGCATAGTGACGCGGGGTCAGCTTCACGCCCTGTTCCGGGACCAGGCTCAGGAACGGGTTGTGCTTTGGTTTTGGCACATAGTGATGCACATGTTCCAGCACCTGCTCGTAGCTGTGTGGACCGGTGATTTCCAGCACCTTAGGATGGACTTCGCGGATTTGATCGACTTTGGCGCCCAGACAACCGGTGACAATCACCTTGCCGTTTTCAGTGAGTGCTTCACCGATGGCTTCCAGAGACTCCTGCACGGCGCTATCGATAAAGCCGCAGGTGTTAACGATCACCATGTCGGCATTGTCGTAGCTCGGCACGACGTCATAGCCTTCAGTGCGAAGTTCGGTCAGGATACGTTCGGAATCCACCAGGTTTTTTGGACAGCCCAGCGAGACGAAGCCGATTTTCGGCTGGTGCGTAACATTGCTCATAGATTAAAAAGTAGTCAGTTATGGAGTTATCAGGGCAGGGATTGTACAGCGTTCTTGCGGGGATTTATACAGATCCCTGTGCGACGACGATAACGGCTAAGATTTACTTATCCCGGCTTTAAGGGGCCCTTATTGGATACGCTAAACAGATAACCTATCTTTCACCTCGTCGATAACTAACGTGAGGTACGTAATGAGAGATATCTATCTGCAATCCAAATTAGAAATGGCCAAAACCCTTCACATCTATGGCGTCGAGCTGGCGCACATATCTGTTGCCACCGGGCTTTCACAGTCCAGATTAATCACTGACCTGAATATTGTCGCTGACGTTGAGTTCGGTAAACACAAAGCGAAAAAATAGTGATCGTCCCGGGCTTCATGCCGATTGACTGCTGTAAAAATCGGCCAACAGGGAAAAGAGCATTTTATTGGTCTCTTTCCGGCAGGACGAATAGATACTGAATTGTGGCAACGTAAATGGCGTATCCAGTTTTTTTAGCTGATACATCCCGGAATAAGTCGCAAAGACTTTTTCCGGGATAATGCCCAGGCAGTCGGTGGTGGAGACAATCAGTAAGATGGAAGCGAAAGAGGTGGTCAGCAGACAGCGCTCGCTGGAGCGGAATTTTTTATCCACGATGCTGCGATGATAAATGATCTTTTCGTTTTTAGTGTTGTACCCCACCAGATTGGCATCCCTGAACATCTCCTCCGTTACCGTATTTTCATAAAGAGGATTATCCTTTGCAGCAATCAGCACCAGCGTCATATCACTCATCTTCTGGCAAGAAATATTACTGCTCTCAACAGAAAAGGTGGAGAACACCACATCCGCCTGGCGCATGTTCAACAGTTCGGTGATCTTCGCTTCGTTAAGCTCGGCGGTACGGTGCAGCAGGCTGATATCCGCGTTCATCCCGACGATCTTCTGCGTCAGTTCCGGCACCACTAACGGCGAGACAAAGGACTCGGTGTACAGGGTGAGTCTTCGCTTTTTAATGCGGGAAGAGAGGGGGAGCAGGGTGGCGAGCTTATCGATGATCGGCAGGATGTTGTCATACAGTTCGTCCGCATACACGGTGGGTAACAGCGTGTTGCCGCTGCGGACAAACAGGTTATCCCCCATCTGCTCGCGCAGTTTGCGCAGCGACTGGCTGACGGCAGAGGCGGAAATATCCAGCATATCAGCCACTTTCGAGATACTGCCTACGCTGTAGATTAAGCAAAAAATGGTCAGCAGATTCAGGTCGATCCGGTTTAACGAGATGATCTTATCTGACACCGGCATCGTTGGCATACGCCCTCTGTCTCCACGCCTTAACCCTCTCAAAAATAGCAGGCCTCCCGCTACGCGCGGTGAGGAAGAAGCATGATTTTATGCTTAGCAAAATCAACAGCCTTCCGGTGGCACCTTTTGCCCGCCTTTTTAACATTGTAAATTTTGCTATTCCGTTGCGAATTATTGACCTGACGCATTAAATTGCACAAAAAATAGACATAATCTGAGAATGCACTAAAGCTGACAAGGGGGAAAAAGCATGTCCGTTGACAGACTGAAACGCGATCTTCTTAACAAGATGATTAATGCCCACATCGATCTCGCCGCCTATCTGCAGTTAAGGAAAGCGAAAGGGTATATGTCAGTCAGCGAAAGCGACCATCTGCGTGACAACTTCTTTGAACTCTGTACTTACATGCGTGAAAAAGCGCCGGAGCTGAGAGCGTACTGCAATGCCGAGGAGCAGGCGATGCTCTATCGCGCCGCCGGTTCGCTCACCACCGCAGGCGTCTGTATGATGACCGGCAACCACGATTGCCCAACGTTCATCGCCGTCAACGCAGAGAAGCTGGAAAACTGTCTGAACGATCTCACTCTCTGCATCCAGTATCTGAAATCACATGCACCGCTGATTCGGAGCTGATCCCGGGGGAGGCAACTCCCCCATCTGCTTAAGCTTTTGTAAAAGTATCAACGCCCCTGCGCTGAGTGGCTACCTTTAAGGCATACGTCGAAAAGGAGTGCGTTATGCGTCGATCCTCGCTTATTTCCCTGCCATTGTTGCTCATTTCCGCCTCACTCTTTGCCGCGCCTGCCGAAGTGAAGGTGTCGGTACTGCAAAATAAACTCGATCACCCCTGGGCGCTGGCGTTCCTGCCGCAGGATCAGGGCATGCTGATCACCCTGAAAGGTGGACAGCTTAAACGCTGGCAGGCGGGCAAAGGGCTCTCCGATCCCATCGTCGGGGTGCCGAAGGTCTGGGACAGCGGCCAGGGCGGATTACTCGACGTGGCGCTGGCACCCGACTTTGCCACCTCCCGCCGGGTCTGGCTGAGCTATGCCGAGGCGGGCGATGACGGCAAAGCGGGCACCGCGGTGGGGTATGGCCGTCTGAGCGAGGATAACACCCGGCTGGAGGCTTTTAAGGTGGTCTTCCGCCAGCAGCCTAAACTCTCTACCGGCAATCACTTTGGCGGCAGGCTGGTGTTTGACGGCAAAGGCTATTTGTTTATTGGACTGGGCGAGAATAACCAGCGCCCGACCGCCCAGGATCTGGATAAGTTACAGGGCAAAGTGGTGCGTCTCACCGATCAGGGCGCGGTACCGGACGACAATCCCTTTGTGAACAACAAACAGGCGCGGCCGGAGATCTGGTCTTACGGGATCCGTAACCCGCAGGGGATGGCGATGAACCCGTGGAGCAATACCCTGTGGCTCAATGAGCACGGGCCGCGCGGCGGCGATGAGATCAATATCCCGGAAAGAGGCAAAAACTACGGCTGGCCGCTGGCAACCCACGGCATCAACTACAGCGGATTGCCGATCCCGGAAGCGAAAGGGGAAACCGCTGTGGGCACCGAGCCGCCGCTGTTTGTCTGGAAGCAGTCCCCGGCGTTGAGCGGGATGGCTTTCTATAACAGCGACGTCTTCCCGCAGTGGAAGAACAAACTCTTTATCGGCGCGCTGAAGGATAAGGACGTGATTGTGATGAACGTCAGCGGCGACAGCGTTACGGAGGAGGGGAGGATCCTCGGCGACCGCAATCAGCGGGTTCGCGATGTGCGGGTCGGGCCGGATGGCTACTTATACGTGCTGACCGATGAAACAGACGGGCAGCTGTTAAAAGTCAGCCCGTCCAGGGAGTAGATCAGGTCACCGGGATCATCACCACGTTGCGATAGGCCGGGCGCTCGCTCAGGTTCGCCAGCCAGCGCTCAAGATGCGGACGCGGTGCCCACGTCAGACCAACGTTGGTCAGGTTCCAGACAAAGGGGGCGACGGCGATATCACCCACGCCAAAGTCGTCGCCCGAGAACCACGGCGTTGTCGCCAGCGCCTCGTCCATCATCGCAAACAGCGATTCGCAGGTCGCTTTGGCAGCGTCAATGGCAGCGTAATTACGCTCGGCTTCCGGGGTTCTCACCAGCCCCATCAAAATCACCCGGTGGGCAGGGGAGAGCGTCTGGTTGGCCCAGTCCATCCACTTTTCACCGACGGCCCGCTTCGCAGGTTCATCGTTCCACAGACGGTTCTGGCCGTACTGCGCCGCGAGGTAGCGCACAATGGCGTTGGATTCCCACAGCGTCAGGTCGGTTTCGTCATCGCGCAGCAGCGGCACCAGTCCGTTAGGGTTCATTGCCAGATAGTCGGCCTCTTTATTCACCCCGTGTTCCAGTCCCGCCATGATCTGCTTAAAGGGTAAATCCAGCTCTTCCAGCGTCCAGAGTACCTTTTTAACGTTGGTTGAATTGTTCCTGCCCCACAAAGTAATCATAATAACCCCTTATAATTAAAGCCGATATCAGGATGCGATCCCTGGTGATGGCTTCACATGGTGAGATAAACCCAACCAATACGCAACAGACGCGAAAAAAATCGATGCGGTCAAAGCGTATCGGGTTGTTATTGCATAAACTTTAAAAACTTTACCAGGTTTTGGTTTTTTTTAAGGCGTTAGTACGTTATTACTCATCGCTTCTTGCGACACGGTGGTGTGACGTGATTTTTGGAATGGAAACTCGGGTGGCATTATGATGCGAAACACTTTTTCTTTACGCGGTCTGGTAGCGGGTTCTGCGCTGCTGGTCCTTTTTGCACCTTCGCTGTACGCAGCGGAACAGGCGGCGCCTGAGGCTCCGCCGGTTGATGCGCGCGCCTGGATATTGATGGACTATGCCAGCGGCAAGGTACTGGCAGAAGGCAATGCAGATGAAAAACTCGACCCTGCCAGCCTGACCAAAATCATGACCAGCTACGTGGTAGGGCAGTCCCTGAAAGCCGGTAAGATCAAGCTCACCGACATGGTGACCATCGGCAAAGACGCCTGGGCGACGGGCAACCCGGCGCTGCGCGGCTCCTCGGTGATGTTCCTTAAGCCCGGGGATCAGGTGGCGGTTTCCGATCTGAACAAAGGGGTAATCATTCAGTCGGGTAATGATGCCTGCATCGCGCTGGCCGATTATGTGGCGGGCAGCCAGGACTCTTTCATTGGTTTAATGAATGGCTACGCGCAAAAATTAGGCCTCACCAACACCACCTTTAAAACCGTTCACGGCCTGGACGCGCCGGGCCAGTTCAGTACCGCCCGCGATATGGCGCTGCTGGGCAGGGCACTGATTCATGATGTGCCGGAAGAGTACGCGATCCATAAAGAGAAAGAGTTCACCTTCAACAAGATCCGCCAGCAGAACCGCAACCGTCTGCTGTGGAGCAGCAACGTCAACGTGGACGGGATGAAAACCGGCACCACTGCCGGAGCAGGGTACAACCTGGTGGCCTCGGCAACCCAGGGCGATATGCGTCTGATCTCGGTGGTGCTGGGCACCAAAACCGACCGCATCCGCTTTAACGAGTCAGAAAAACTGCTGACCTGGGGCTTCCGCTTCTTCGAAACCGTCACCCCTATCAAGCCGGATGCCACCTTTGTCAGCCAGCGGGTCTGGTTTGGTGATAAGAGCGAGGTCAAGCTCGGCGCCGGTGAAAGCGGCTCGGTCACCATTCCGCGCGGCCAGCTGAAAAACCTGAAAGCCAGTTACACCCTGACCGACAAGCAGCTCACTGCGCCGCTGAAAAAAGGCCAGGTGGTCGGCACCATCGACTTCCAGCTGAACGGCAAATCCATTGAGCAGCGGCCGCTGGTCGTGATGGAAGCGGTGGAAGAGGGCGGGTTCTTTGGCCGGATGTGGGATTACGTGCTGATGAAATTCCACGAGTGGTTTGGCGGCTGGTTCAACTAAAGCTTCCGTGCAGTGCCGGGTGGCGGCTTCGCCTTACCCGGCCTACGTGGTTTTCCAGGCCCGTGCAAGCGTAGCGCCGCCGGGCAATAAACCGCACTCAGTACATCAATTTAATCTGCTGCGCCTTAGCATAAGTAACCAGTTCTTCATCCGGACGGCAATCGCTGACAATCGCGTTAAAGCGCATCAGCTCCCCCATCCGCGCCGGACGCACCTTGCCCATCTTGCTGTGATCCACCACCAGCACATGGTACTGCGCCATGTTCATCGCCCACTGTTTAACCGGCAGCTCATCGAGATTAAAACAGGTCGCCCCCTGGCGAACATGCACCCCTGCCGCAGAGTAAAAGGCGATATCCGGGCACAGGTTGCTGAGGGTGTCATGCAGGTTGAGCGGTTTGAAGATAGCGTTGCTGGCGTGGAATTCGCCGCCGCAGAGGATCACCCGGCACTCGGGTTTTTCCTGCAGAGCGAGGAAGGTGTTCAGGGAGTAGCAGACACCGGTAAACGGCAGGTCGTTATCGATGGCTTCGATGATCCACGGCGTGGTCGTGCCGCAATCAAAAAACAGCGTCTGATGAGGCTGCACCAGCGAGGCGGCCAGCCGCGCGGCTTTGCGCTTCTCTTCCACCAGCCGGGTTTTTTGATCGCTCAGCAGATAGTGGCTGGCGCTGCGGGGTTCGAGGACAATGTAGCCGCCAAGCAGCACCACCGGCCCGCTTTCACTGTTGAGGTCGCGACGGATGGTCATCTCGGAGACGCCCAGCAGTGAGGCGGCCTCTTTCAGATGCAGTTTATCGCTGCGCTTAAGCGCATTAATCAGTTGAGCCAGCCGTTCGTCACGTCGTGTTTCCATAGGTCCTCAGAGCGATAAATGAGCCCCCGGTGCGTCGGGGGCTCAAGTTTACCTCGTGAGACCTGAATTAGTCACGTATCCAGCCCTTGCGGATCGGCAGGGCAAAGCAGAAGCGGTACAGCTGCGAGAGGCGTTGATAGATAACGTCACCGCACAGGTTCCACAGGATCTGCGCGCTCAGGCAGCCCAGCAGGCCGACCATCAGTCCGCCCAGCATATCCATCGGCCAGTGGACCCCCAGATAAACGCGGGACCAGGCGATGGCGCAGGCCACGACCATCAACAGAATACCGGACCAGACCCGATGCCAGAACAGGAACGCCAGCGCAAAGGTGAAAATAGCGGTGCCGTGATCGCTCGGGAAGGAGTCATCCGCGGCGTGGTGCAGGAAGTTATAGCCGATACGATCGACAAACGGACGGTCGTGCGGGAAAACATGACCCAGCAGCCAGGATGCCGCCAGGCTTATCACCAGCGCCATGGCGATCTTAATCACCAGCTGACGCTGGGCACCCACCTGCTTGCGCGGCCCCCACAGCCAGAGGATCGCGATCAGCGCGGGCATAATGGTTATCAGGTCTTTCGCCACAAAGATGGCCAGCTTGATGCTCCACTCCGGTGAAGCCGGGGTGGCATTAATCAGTTCAAACAGTCCGTAGTTCAGATTCTCTAACATATCCTCGTTACTCTTTTGCAAACCAGATGGAGATCAGGCCGTAGGCCACCACCTGTGAAAACCACACCCACCAACCTGCCCACAGGTTGTGCGAGAAGAAATGTGCGCCGCGCATCACCTGGCCATAGCCCATCACCAGGCCGAGCACGATCCCGGCAGCCACCAGCCCCCAGGCCAGGCGCGGACGCTCACGCCAGAAGGCAAAGAACAACCCCATCACCATAAACCCGCTCGAAGCATGACCGCCCGGGAAACAGCGGCCAGGGCCACTGCCAAGGGGAGCCGGGTCAAACAGGGGGTACGACAGCGCCTTGCCGCCATACTCCACCAGATCCCAGGGACAGCTGTGATGGCTGACGGCTTTCAGTACCCCCACCACCGCCGTACCCAACCCCATCAGCAGCGCCGCCGTCACCAGTTGGGCATTGCGCCGGAACGCGCCGTAAAGGAGGGTAACCGCCGCCACGGCAATGGTCAGGTATTTCGCCAGCCGATGATTGAGCAGATCAAGCAGCGCGTTTTGCTGCAGTGGGAAGTGCTGGCTCGCCGCGTCAAACCAGTAACCCGTCAACATCCTGTCGAGGGTTTCATCCCGCGAAAGCCAGGTAAAAAGCCCGGCCAGAACCAGCAGCGTAATCAGCTGATAACCATAAAAACGCGCCGGTAAAGGGTAAAGCGGTTTTGTCTTAGAAGTCTTTAACTTAGACAATTCTGAAGCCGGGGAAAATTGTGTCATAATTAGGGCCAATGACTTAAAACGCCTAAGCATACGGGCGCTAACTTAAGGCAACCTTAAACGACGGCGATTTGTGCGTTATTTCTGACCAGCTGCGTTAATCTGCTATCGCTGGCGCAGCCATTTCATTACACTCTGCGCGATTTTTTATCGGATATTGAGACTCCATGCTAAACCGTTCTTCTTCCAGCACTCGCCTGGGGCGTCAGGCGCTGCTATTCCCGCTGTGTCTGGTGCTTTACGAATTTTCCACCTATATCGGTAACGATATGATCCAGCCCGGCATGCTGGCCGTGGTGGCGCAGTACAACGCCGGGATCGAGTGGGTTCCCACCTCCATGACCGCCTATCTGGCGGGGGGGATGTTTTTACAGTGGCTGCTCGGGCCGCTGTCGGATCGTATTGGCCGCCGTCCGGTAATGCTCACCGGGGTGGTGTGGTTTATCGTCACCTGCCTGGCGACCCTGCTGGCGCAGAACATCGAGCAGTTCATGGTGCTGCGCTTCCTGCAGGGCGTGAGTCTGTGCTTTATCGGCGCCGTCGGCTATGCCGCCATCCAGGAGTCGTTTGAGGAGGCGGTGTGCATCAAAATCACCGCCCTGATGGCGAATGTGGCGCTGATTGCGCCGCTGCTCGGCCCGCTGGTGGGGGCCGCCTGGGTGCATGTCGCGCCGTGGGAGGGGATGTTCGTGCTGTTTGCATTGCTGGCGGCGATCTCGTTTTACGGCCTGTACCGCGCAATGCCCGAAACCGCCACCCGCATCGGGGAGAAGCTCTCCATGCAGGAGCTGGGGCGCGACTATAAAGCGGTGCTGAAAAATGTCCGCTTTGTGGCGGGGGCGCTGGCGATTGGCTTTGTCTGCCTGCCGCTGCTGGCGTGGATTGCCCAGTCGCCGGTGATCATCATCAGCGGCGAAAAGCTCAGCAGCTACGAGTATGGCCTGCTGCAGGTGCCAATTTTTGGCGCGCTGATTGTGGGTAATCTGGTGCTGGCCCGACTGACGTCACGCCGCACCGTGCGCTCGTTAATCATCATGGGCGGCTGGCCGATTGTGATTGGGCTGGTGGTGGCTGCGGTGGCGACGGTGGTTTCATCCCACGCCTATCTGTGGATGACCGCCGGGCTGAGTATCTATGCATTTGGTATTGGGCTGGCGAATGCCGGGCTGGTGCGTCTGACGCTGTTTGCCAGCGATATGAGCAAAGGCACGGTGTCGGCAGCGATGGGGATGTTACAGATGCTGATCTTCACCGTCGGGATCGAAGTCAGCAAACACGCCTTCAGCAGCGGCGGCAACGGGCTGTTCAGCCTGTTCAACCTGGCGAACGGCATCCTCTGGCTGGGGCTAATGTTTGTGTTCCTGAAAGATAAGCGGGTGGGCAGTTCGTTACAGCCGGAGTAAACAATCAAGCCGGGTGGCGGCTGCGCCTTACCCGGCCTACGAAACTACGCCTGCTTAATTGAACGGGGCTTCCCGGTTTAACACACGGTCAATCACTTCCAGCACCCCTTCTTCGTTATTGTGCGGCGCTTCATAGCGGGCAACCGCCTTGATGTGATCCCGGGCATTGGCCATCGCAAAACTGAACCCGGCCTGGGTCAGCATCTCCACGTCGTTGCCGCTGTCGCCAAAGGCGACCACTTCGCTGTTGTCGATGCCCCACACCTCCTGCAGCAGGCGCAGGCCATTGGCTTTGTGGATCCCCGGCAGGATCAGGTCGATACTGCCGTGTCCGGTGGTGACCGGCACCATAATGTCGCTCAGCTGCTGGTGGATCATCCCCTGGATCCGGGGGATTTCGTCGTCCGGCACGTTCAGCCCAAACTTAAAGAAGATGTCGTTGAAGTTGTCGAAATTGTCCACCTTTTCCAGCCGGTGATAATATTTGGCGGCCAGATCATGGAAGGCCTCGCCATAGTGCTTCAGGGTGTAGGCGCTGCCTTTGCCGCAGGCGATCACTTCCACCTCCGGAATGGCGCAGAGAAACTCAGCCACGGCAGCGAACTGCTCCTGCGTCAGCTCGCCGTTGTAGACATCTTCCCCGGCATTCACCACCCAGCCGCCGTTTTCCGCGACAAAGGCGATCTCATCGGCGATCTCCGGAAAAAAAGAGATCAGCTGGTAGTACTGGTTGCCGCTGGCAACCACAAACCGTATGCCCTGTTCCTTCATCTGCGCGTACTGGCGCAGAAAGCGCGCGCGATTGTACTGCTTCGCATCGTCGAGGAAGGTGCCATCCATATCAACCGCAATCAGTTTAACGCTCATATCCATTCTCCATGGCAGATCTAGCCTGCGAATCCGGTTTGGCGACCGCCCTGGCGACCAGAGCGGCAATCATTACTAATCCTAAGACCACCAGCATCGCGCTGCGTAAGCCGTAATGCTCCCCGAGGAAGCCCAGCAGCGGCGGGCCTACCAGGAAGGCGAGATAGCCGGTGGTGGCAACCACGCTGACGCGGGTCGGCGCGTCCGGGCCGGTGTCGCTGGCCGCCGAGATGGTCAGCGGGAAGCCGAGCGAGGCACCCAGCCCCCACAGCACCACCGACACGCCGGCCACCCAGTCGACATCGACAAAAATAATCAGGGCAATGCCCAGACCACCCAGCAGGGCGCTGGCACGGACCACCGTCACGCGGCTATAGCGATCGATAAACCAGCCCCCGGTAAAGCGCCCGACGGTCATGCCCAGCGTAAACCCGGCATAAATCAGTGAGCCGGAGGTCGGACTGAAGCCATGCCCGTCCACCATCAGCAGCGGCAGCCAGTCATTAGCGGACCCTTCCGCAAAGGCCATCGCCAGCACTACCACGCCAATCAGCATCAGCTGCATATCGCGATAGAAGGGCAGCCCTTTTTCACCGGTTTTCGTCTCACCCGCGACGTTTCTGCCGTTACCATCCGGGATGGCGGTGATCCCCAGCAGCACCGGGGCGATACAGACCAGCGCAGCCAGTAAAATATGGGTGGTAGCGGCAATGCCGGTAGCGGTGAGCGCCATGCCGATGCCAGCACCGGCCAGGGTGCCGAGGCTGTAAAACCCGTGCATCATCGGCAGCACGGTTTTGTTCATCTCCTGCTCGATGGCGGCGCCTTCGACGTTGATCGCCACTTCCGCCGCGCCAAAACTGCCACCAAACACGGTCAGTCCGAGGGCAAAGGCCAGCGGGGAGGCGAACCACAGCGCAACGCTGAGCAACATCATACCCACAATCGCGCAGCACATCGTGGTGCGGATCACGGTCCGGGTGCCGAAGCGCTTAACCAGCCAGGCGGAACAGAGAATGCCGCTCATCGACCCTATCGACAGGCCAAATAATACGATGCCCATTTCCGCCGTCGAGACCGACAAAATATCGCGGATGGCAGGGGTGCGCGTGGCCCAGGAGGCCATTAACAGGCCGGGAATAAAGAAGAACATAAACAGCGCCCACAGGCGGCGTTGCAGAATTTTGCGCGGTGAGATGACGGTCATGGTTTCTGTACCAGAAGGACAACATAGAAGACAACACTAGCAAGTTTGTGTACATTTGTACATAAATGCGCTGAGGTAAAAATGAACAGACGACCCAACGATCCGCAACGGCGGGAACGGATATTGCAGGCCACCCTGGACACCATCGCTGAGCATGGTCTGAACGCGGTCACCCATCGCAAAATCGCCAGCTGTGCCGGCGTGCCGCTGGGATCGATGACCTACTACTTTTCCGGGATGGATGCGCTGCTCGAAGAGGCCTTCACCTGGTTTACGCAGCAGATGTCGGTTCAGTATCGCGAGTTCTTTGCCGGGGTGACGGGGCCGGAGATGGCCTGCGAGTCGATCACCACCCTGATTTACAGCTCCCGGGTGACCACGCCGCACAACATGGAGCTGATGTACCAGCTTTATGCCTTTATGAATCGCAGCGCCTCGTTAAAAACCGTGATGCAGGACTGGATGAAAACCAGCCAGACCACCCTGGAGCAGTGGTTCGATCCGGTCACCGCCCGGGCGCTGGACGCCTTTATCGAGGGGATGACGCTGCATTTTGTCACCGACCGACAGCCGCTCACGCGGGAAGCGTTGCGGGCGATGGTGGGACGAATCGCGGGAGAGGGGGCGTCGTCAGGGAACGAGTCACAATAGCGCGTCGTTCTATTTTATCCGGGTATAATTAACAGGTATCGCCAGACAGCCTCATCTTTTATTTTTACCCGGATAAAAAGGTAAAGGCATGATAACTCTCACCCTTACCGCCTTCTGGCGGCAGCGGCAGATCGCCCAGGGTACGCTGAGCGAACTGTTACAGCAGATCCAATCCGCTAACATTCAGCGTGAAAGCGTTTTCATTTTTAACGATCGCAGCGGAAAACGGCTCGATATTCCTCTTAATGGCGATATTGCCGATATTCTGGCGGTCTACCCTGAACTGGCAGAGACCCCTGTCGTAAAATCCCGCGGACGGCCAAAGCTCGGCGTCTTGCCCAAAGAGGTGACGTTGCTGCCACGGCACTGGGAGTGGCTGGCTACCCAGCCCGGCGGGGCGTCAGCCACTCTGCGCAGGCTTATCGACCGGGCCAGAAAACCCGGTAAAGCGGTGGATAACAAGCGCCAGCGCCACGATCGCGCCTACCACTTTATGTACGAGATTGCGGGAGATCTGCCTGATTACGAGGCCAGCCTGAGCGCGCTTTTTGCTGACGATGAGGCGGCGTTTACCGCGTCTATTGAGAACTGGCCGCAGGATATTCGCCAGTACGCGTTACGGCTGGCATTTGGCAAAGAAGAGGAGAGTCAGGGGACCTGAAGAACCTGCCTCATCAAAAATCTATACAAATGTAAATTTCTGTGCAATTTTATCCGCGAATCTAATTTTAAACTGTTGATATAAAATAGA
The DNA here is from genome assembly GCF_025566055.1 of Leclercia tamurae. GTDB lineage: Bacteria > Pseudomonadota > Gammaproteobacteria > Enterobacterales > Enterobacteriaceae > Enterobacter > Enterobacter tamurae. Next base: position 118,283 of record NZ_JAMHKS010000077.1, on the reverse strand, counting down.
TAAAAAACAATGGTAGGTTTCCTTTGTTTCGGCGTTCAACAAAACGTAGAAGGATACGCTACGCTTTGTAAATCACCCTGCGGCAAGCGTTTTTACCCCTTCTGCGGACGTCGCCACCCTAACACCGGGGAAGCCCCTATGACCCTTAGTCATGAAGATGATGTAAAAATGCTGCTGTCTGCGTTTGAAGGACGTCTGGAACAACTGTTGCCCGAGGGCGAGCAGGAGGGCCAGGTCTATGCGGCCATGCGCGAAGCCACGCTTGTCGCCGGCAAGCGAATGCGCCCTCTGCTGCTGCTGCTGGCGGCGACGGATATGGGCTACAAAACCGAGCAGACCGGTATTCTGGACCTGGCCTGTGCCATTGAGATGGTCCATGTCGCCTCCCTGATCCTGGATGACATGCCCTGCATGGACAACGCCATGCTCAGACGCGGACGCCCGACGGTTCACTATCAGTATGGCGAAAACGTCGCGATTCTGGCGGCGGTGGCGCTGCTGAGCCATGCGTTTTGCGTTATCTCACGTGCGCCTTCCCTGACCCACGAGATAAAAGCGCGGGCGATGGCCGAGCTCTCCGCGTCGGTGGGCCATATGGGGCTAGTGCAGGGGCAATTTCGCGATCTGAATGCGGCCCGGCAGAGCCGCAATGCCGATGAAATCCTGCTCACCAATGAGCTGAAAACCAGCAGCCTGTTTAACGCTACCCTGCAGCTGGCGGCCATTGCCGCCGGGGCACCGCCTCAGGTCAGCGAACGCTTGCGCTTTTTCGCCCGCGATCTCGGCCAGGCCTTCCAGCTGATTGATGACCTGACGGACGGCTCACATGCCACCGGCAAAGATCCCCATCAGGATAAAGATAAGTCGACCCTGGTCGCCGTACTTGGGGCCGAAAGTGTCTTCCTGCGCCTGCGCGAGCATGTGCGCAGCGCCGATCAGCATATCGCTACCGCCTGTCAGCCGGGAAATACCGCCCGGCACTATGTCCACGTCTGGTTTGAAAAACAGCTGACGCTTATCAGCCAGAGCCTGTCGTTATCCCTGTCGGAGTGTCAATGAGCAGCCTGTCGCAACGTAAAAGCGATCATCTCGATATCGTACTGAACCGCGCACCCGGCGCAAAAAAGTGTACCAACGGCTTTGAAAAATGGCGCTTCGGACACTGTGCCCTGCCTGAACTGCATCTTGATGATATCGATCTCACGACCAGGCTGTTTGGCCGAACCCTCAACGCGCCGCTGCTGATCAGCTCGATGACCGGCGGCACCCGCCGGGCGAGCCAGATCAATCAACATCTGGCCCTCGCTGCACAGGCGCTGGGACTGGCGATGGGGGTTGGCTCCCAGCGCGTGGCGCTGGAGAGCGAGGCGAATTATGGCCTGACGGGAGAACTGCGATCCTTTGCCCCGGACGTGGTGCTGATGGCCAACCTCGGTGCGGCGCAAATCGCCGGGCCACGGGGTATCGACTATGCCAGACGTGCCGTAGAGACCCTGGCGGCAGATGCGCTGATTATTCACCTCAACCCGCTGCAGGAGGCGCTGCAGCACGGGGGGGATCGCAACTGGTGCGGGGTTATCGACGCCATTCATCAGACCGTCGAGGCGCTGCATGTGCCGGTGGTGGTGAAAGAGGTGGGCAATGGGCTTTCGGTCCCGGTTGCCCGTCATCTGGCTGCCGCGGGCGTGGCGATGCTCGATGTCGCGGGCGCGGGTGGCACCAGCTGGGCGGCGGTAGAGGGCGAACGCGCCGTGACCGCGCACGAGCGGGCGGTGGCAATGGCCTTTGCCGACTGGGGCATCCCGACCGCGACGGCCTTACAGGATCTGCATCAGGCGCTGCCCGATATGCCGCTGGTGGCCTCGGGCGGGATCGCCGACGGCATTGAGGTGGCAAAAGCGATCCGCTTAGGCGCCAGCGTAGTGGGCCAGGCGGCCGGGGTGCTGCAAAGCGCGTTAGTGTCCAGCGAGGCGGTTATCGACCATTTTCAGGTGATCATCGACCAGCTGCGCGTCGCCTGTTTCTGCACCGGGAGCGCAAACCTGGCCCAACTGCGTCAGGCCACGCTGGTGGCACAGTCGTAATGGCGCACGAGTGGGACATCATTCTGGCCGGCGGTGGGCTGGCGAACGGGCTGATCGCGTTACGGTTGCGCCAGCAGCGCCCCGAGCTGCGCGTGCTGCTTCTCGAGGCCGACAGCCAGCCGGGTGGGAATCACACCTGGTCGTTTCATGAGGGCGACATTACCCCCGGGCAGCACCAGTGGATTGCCCCCCTGGTGGCGCATCGCTGGCAGGGGTATGACGTCCGCTTTCCCGACCTGAACCGGACCCTGGCCGGGGACTATCTCAGCATCACCTCCGCGCGTTTTGCCGCGGTGCTGACCGAGGCCGCTGGCGATAACCTGCAAACCCACGCCGTCGTCACCGCGCTCACCCCGGAGACGGTGACCCTCGCTGACGGCACTACGCTTCGGGCCCGCGCGGTAATCGATGGCCGGGGATACACGCCGGACAGGCACCTCAACACCGGCAGTCAGTCATTTCTCGGCCAGCAGTGGCGTCTGCGCCAGCCCCACGGCCTGACCCGGCCGATACTGATGGACGCCACGGTCAATCAGCAGGGGGGGTACCGTTTTGTCTATACCCTCCCGCTTTCCGCAACCGAACTGCTGATCGAAGACACTCACTACATTGACGCCGCCCGGCTGCATATCAGCGCCGCGCGGCAAAACATCGCTGACTATGCCCGCCAGCAGGGCTGGTGCCTGGACCGCCTGATTCGGGAAGAGCAGGGCCATCTGCCGATTATGCTGGCGGGGGATTTCCCGGCGTACTGGCAGGCGCGGGATAAGCAGCCGTGCAGCGGCCTGCGCGCCGGGCTGTTTCATGCCACCACTGGCTATTCGTTGCCGCACGCGGTGGCGCTGGCCGAGGCCATTGCCGGCAGCGCGGATATCAGCGCGACCGCGATCTTTTCCGTCATTCATCGCTATGCCATGCGCCAGTGGCAGGCGCAGCGCTTTTTCCGCACCCTCAACCGGATGCTGTTTCTGGCGGGGGAGGCCGATAAACGCTGGCAGGTGATGCAACGTTTTTACTCTCTTAACGAAGGGCTGATCGCCCGCTTTTACGCAGGGCAGCTAACCCTGGCCGATAAAGCGCGGATCCTGGCAGGTAAGCCCCCGGTCCCCGTCGGCGAAGCGATGCTCGCCATACTGAAACTCACTCCCCGGATGCGAGCGTTTCGCCATGAATAAAACAGTGATTATTGGCGCCGGTTTCGGCGGATTAGCCCTGGCCATTCGGCTGCAGGCGCAGGGCATTGCCACACTTCTGCTTGAGCAGCGGGATAAGCCCGGCGGGCGCGCGTACGTTTATCAGGATAAAGGATTCACCTTTGACGCCGGGCCGACGGTGATCACCGATCCCAGCGCTATCGAAGAGCTGTTTACCCTGGCCGGAAAACGGATGGCGGATTATGTCGATCTGCTCCCGGTGACGCCGTTCTATCGCCTGTGCTGGGAGACGGGCGAGGTCTTTGATTACGACAATGTGCAGACCCGGCTGGAAGAGCAGATCCGGCGTTTCAACCCGCGCGACGTGGAGGGGTATCGTAAATTCCACGCCTACTCCCGGGAGGTGTTTAACGAGGGGTATCTGAAGCTCGGCACGGTGCCGTTCCTCTCTTTTCGCGACATGCTCCGCGCCGGGCCGCAGCTTACCCGTCTGCAGGCCTGGCGCAGCGTCTACAGCATGGTCTCACGCTTTATCGAGAACGAACAGCTGCGCCAGGCGTTCTCTTTTCATTCGCTGCTGGTGGGGGGCAATCCGTTTGCGACCTCGTCCATTTACACCCTGATCCACGCCCTTGAGCGTGAGTGGGGCGTCTGGTTTGCCCGGGGCGGCACCGGAGCGCTGGTGCAGGGGCTGGTCAAGCTCTATCAGGATTTGGGCGGCGAGTTGCAGCTCAATGCGGAAGTAACCCGGCTGGTGGCCGAGGGCGAGCGCATTTCCGCCGTAGAGCTTAAAGACGGCCAGATCATCCCGACCGCGGCGGTGGCCTCTAATGCCGACGTGGTGCATACCTATGAAAAACTGCTGGGACATCATCCGGTGGGGGCAGCGCGCGCGGCATCGCTCAAGCGTAAACGGATGAGCAACTCCTTGTTTGTGCTCTATTTTGGCCTTAACAAGCAGCACGATCTGGCGCACCACACCGTCTGTTTCGGGCCGCGCTATAAAGAGCTGATCGACGCTATCTTTAATAAGAATGCGCTGGCGGAGGATTTTTCGCTCTACCTGCACGCCCCCTGCGTGACCGATCCCTCCCTGGCACCGCCGGGCTGCGGCAGCTATTACGTGTTAGCCCCGGTGCCCCACTTAGGCACCGCAGATCTCGACTGGGATGTGGAGGGGCCGCGCCTGCGCGACAGGATTTTTGCCTATCTTGAAGCCCACTACATGCCGGGGCTGCGCAGCCAGCTGGTGACCCACCGCATGTTCACCCCCTTTGATTTTCGCGACCAGCTGGGCGCCCATCTGGGCTCGGCCTTCTCTGTCGAACCGATCCTGCGTCAGAGCGCCTGGTTCCGGCCGCACAATCGCGACAGCCGGATCCCTAATCTGTACCTGGTTGGGGCCGGTACCCATCCCGGTGCCGGTATTCCCGGGGTGATCGGTTCGGCCAAAGCGACGGCAGGGCTGATGCTGGAGGCGCTTTCCCGATGAACACCACCCTGATGGATCACGCCACCGACACCATCGCCGTGGGATCAAAAAGCTTTGCCACCGCGGCGAGGCTTTTTGACCCGGCGACCCGACGTAGCGTGCTGATGCTCTACGCCTGGTGCCGCTACTGCGACGACGTTATCGACGGTCAGGAGCTGGGGTTTAACGCCAGCCCCGTGGACAGTGCTCAGGCCGAGCAGCGTCTGGAGATGCTCAAAAACCAGACCCTGCGCGCGTGGGAGGGGGCTGAGATGCATGAACCCGCCTTTGCCGCCTTTCAGGAGGTGGCGCTGGGCCACAACATCCCGCTCCAGCTGGCTTACGATCATCTTGATGGCTTTGCCATGGACGTGCGCGAGACCCATTACGAGACATTCGATGACACCCTGCAATACTGCTATCGCGTGGCAGGCGTCGTGGGGTTGATGATGGCCCGGGTGATGGGGGTACGCGATGAAGCCGTGCTCGATCGTGCCTGTGATTTAGGCCTGGCGTTTCAGCTGACCAATATTGCCCGGGATATCGTCGAGGATGCCCGGGTTGGCCGCTGTTATCTCCCGGCCCAGTGGCTGGCCGAGGAGAACATCCCCCCGGAGGCGATTGCGACGCCACAGATGCGCCAGCCCCTCGCGGGACTTGCCCGGCGGCTGGTGGCTGAAGCCGAACCTTACTATGCCTCTGCCCGCGCGGGGCTGGCGGGGTTACCGCTGCGATCCGCCTGGGCGATTGCCTCGGCCCACGGGGTATATCGCGAGATTGGTATGAAGGTGAGCGCTGCGGGCCCCCGCGCCTGGGATAAACGGCAGGGGACCAGCGGTGTTGAGAAGGCGGGATTACTGCTGAAAGGCGCCGGGCTGGCGCTTACTTCTCGTTTTGCGACGCAGGCGCCGCGTCCGGCCGGGCTCTGGCAGCGCCCGCGTTAGCCACACTGCGCGCTTTGCGCTGGCGTAACGTGGCCTGCAATTTTTCAATCGGCGGGGCATACAGAAAACCAAAGGAGACGCACTCCTCTTTGCCCCGTACCGCGTGGTGCAGGCGGTGCGCCAGATACAGGCGCTTGAGATAACCCCGGCGCGGGATATAGCGGAACGGCCAGCGCTGATGTACCAGCCCGTCGTGCACCATAAAGTAGAGTGCGCCGTAAGCCGTCATCCCGGCCCCAATCCACTGTAGCGGCCACATGCCCCAGGTCCCCAGCGCAATCAGCACAATCGCCAGTACGGCGAACACCACCGCGTAAAGATCGTTAACTTCAAACCAACTTGTGCGCGGCTCGTGATGCGACTCGTGCCATCCCCAACCCCAGCCGTGCATAACGTACTTATGCGCAAGGGCGGCAACTAACTCCATGGCGGCAATGGTTAATAGCACGATTAGGGTGTTGTACAACGCGAGCATTGGTACTCCTTGGGCTCGGGGGAAGGTTTGTCTCAGGTATTAAGCGTAACACTTAAATGGGGGAAGGGTGGGAACGGGCAGGCTTGATTTATTGCCTGAACGACAGGCAACAAAAAACCCATCAACCTTGAACCAAAACGGCGGGGTTGATGGGCTCCACAAATTGGGGACATCAAAGAAAAGCAGTGGCAATAGTTATGACTGACGTATGACAGAAAAGTTCTGCGCATCACGAAAATTTTTCGCCAATGCGCAAATTTTTCGCTTATCCCAGTCCCGGCCAGATGATGATAATCAAGGTCCCCGCCAGGGTTAACAGCACGTTAGCGATGGCATAGGTGCCAGCGTAACCCAGCGCCGGGATGTTGCTGCGTGCGGTATCGCTGATGATTTCCATCGCGGGCGCACAGGTGCGGGCTCCCATCATGGCGCCAAACAGCATGGCGCGGTTCATGCGCAACACGTAGGCGCCGAACAGGAAACAGATCACCACCGGCACCAGGCTGACGATTAACCCAGCGACCAGCATCTGCCAGCCCACCGCCCCCAGGCTGTGGCCAATGCCGCTGCCCGCGCTTAAGCCCACGCCCGCCATAAACACCATCAGGCCAAACTCTTTCACCATGTTCAGCGCGCCCTGCGGGATATAGCCGAAGGTCGGGTGGTTGGCACGCAGAAAGCCGAGCATAATCCCGGCGAACAGCAGACCGGCGGCGTTACCAATACCGAAGCTAAAGTTGCTGAACTGGAAGGTGATCATCCCGATCATCAGGCCGACAATAAAGAAGGCGCAGAACGCCAGCAGGTCGGTCACCTGACTGTGAATGGAGATAAAGCCAATGCGGTCGGCGACGGTCTTCACGCGGCGCGTGTCGCCGCTCACCTGCAGCACATCCCCCTTGTTCAGGACGATGTTGTCATCGATAGGCATCTCAATCTGGCTGCGGATCACCCGGTTGAGGAAGCAACCGTGATCGGTCAGCTTGAGCTGTGCCAGACGGCGACCGACGGCATTGTGATTTTTGACCACGATCTCTTCGGTGACGATGCGCATGTCGAGCAGGTCGCGGTCAAACACCTCTTTGCCGTTACGAAAGCTTGGATCGAGACGGGCGTGCGCATCCGGATAACCCACCAGCGCAATGTCGTCGCCCATCTGCAACACCGCATCGCCGTCCGGGTTCGCCAGAATGCCGTTACGGCGAATACGTTCGATATAGCAGCCGGTCTGGCGATAGATGCCCAGCTCGCGAAGATTTTTACCGTCCGCCCAGGCCACCAGCTCCGGGCCGACGCGGTAGGCGCGGATCACCGGGAGATAGACTTTGCGTTTGCTGTCGGTGTCCAGACCGCGCTCGCGGGCGATCTGCTGGGCGCTGGTCTGCAGATCCTGATGCTGCAATTTCGGCAGATAGCGTGCGCCGACGATCAGACTCACCAGACCGATGAGATAGGTCAGGGCATAGCCGAGGCTGAGGTGATCCAGCGCCAGCGACAGCTGGGCGTTATCCAGCCCGAGATGGCGCAGCGTATCCCCGGCACCCACCAGCACCGGCGTCGAGGTCATCGATCCGGCCAGCATGCCTGCCGTCAGGCCGATATCCCAGCCAAACAGTTTGCCTAAACCTAACGCGATGAGCAGGGCGCTGCCCACCATCACCAGCGCCAGCATCAGATAATTTTTGCCGTCGCGGAAGAAAATAGAAAAAAAGTTGGGTCCAGCTTCGACACCGACACAAAAAATAAACAGCATAAAGCCCAGGTTAAGGGCGTCGGTGTTAATACTGAAATGCTGCTGGCCTAATAATAACGAAACGACTAAAACGCCAATAGAATTACCGAGTTGGATCGACCCGAGACGTAATTTACCCAGGCAAAGACCCAGAGCCAGTACCACAAATAATAACAGGATGTAATTCCCGTTTAACAATTCTGCGACGTTTATGTTCACGGAGGATAACTTTTCGTTTACCAGTAAGTGGTTGAAGGGGTGGGATATTTAGGCTACTGTTTTGCACTGTAAGAGGAGGTAGGTCCCTCCCGATCGCGTATTATAATATATCCCACAAAGTAATATCAAACTATTAGTTAATTTTTAACAAATATCACCCTTTGATAGCGATGACGAAAAGACGTGCTGATTTTGGCAAGGAATGCCGGGTGACTCAACTAATTGGCGTCCACGGGACGAAAAAAGTATTTGTCCGAAATGGCAGGGGGATAGATTGAATATTAAACGTAACTGGTCTGGAGTGGCGTGCTGCTTTTTACTCTTCACTGCGGTGTGCGTCAGTCTGACGTTCAAACTGAAGGGGGCGTTTTTTTCTGCGGGTTACCCTGGGCTGGGATTACTTTTCTTCACGTTACCGGGGATCGCTGCCAGCTTCTTCTCCCGCGGGGGAGAGGTGATCAGGCCGCTGATGGGAGCGATCCTCGCCGCGCCGGTCTGCCTGGTAGTGATGCGGATGATGTTTATCTCTTCACGGACGCTGGTGCAGGAACTGGCCTGGCTGCTGAGTGGGATCTTCTGGTGTGCGTTAGGGGCGCTGTGCTTTCTGTTTGTACGCCGGGCGCTGGAACATCGCCGTGTGAAAGTAAAAACGCCCTCAGAGTGAGGGCGTAGAAGGCTTACTGGGCTGCGAACAGGCCCAGGTGCTCTTTGGCGTAGGCTTCAAAATCGGTAAAGCCGCCGATGTGGGTCTGGTCGAGGAAAATCTGCGGAACGGTTTCAACCGGTTTACCCACGGTCTGTTCCAGGTCGGCTTTGGAGATGCCTTCCGCATGAATGTCCACGTAGCGGTAGTTAAAATCTTCACGCTCAGCGGTCAGTTTTTCTGCCAGATCTTTTGCGCGCACGCAGTAAGGGCAACCCGGACGACCAAAAATCACTGCAAACATGTTTTCTCTCCTGAAACTAAGCCAGACGGCGAATGACGCTATATTGCCGATAACTATCGGTAATGGAAAGCAGGTTCTGCCTGTTACATTGATATCTTCAGGCTATGTTTGGCCAATTACAGCCTCCTTTTCTTTGCCTATACTGGCCACATGTCAGTAACGCCCGTAAAGAGAGAGAAGATGACGCCAGTAATTGATCTGCTACGTTCCCACCGCTCCATTCGCCATTTTACCGACCAACCCATCAGCGATGCGCAGCGCGAGGCCATTATTGCCGGTGCACAGGGCACCTCCAGCTCCAGCTTCCTGCAGTGCAGCTCCATTATCCGCATCACCGACCCCGCGATGCGCGAACAGCTGGTGACCCTCACCGGCGGACAACAGCACGTCGCCCAGGCGGCGGAGTTCTGGGTGTTCTGCGCCGACTTCAACCGTCATCTGCAAATCTGCCCTGAGGCGCAGCTCGGCCTGGCAGAGCAACTGCTGCTCGGGGTGGTGGATACCGCTATGCTGGCGCAGAACGCGATGACGGCGGCCGAGTCGCTGGGGCTGGGTGGCGTCTACATCGGCGGCATCCGCAACAGCATTGAGGCGGTAACCGAACTGCTGCAGCTGCCGAAGTACGTCCTGCCGCTGTTTGGCCTGTGCCTCGGCTGGCCGGCGGATAACCCGGACGTTAAGCCGCGCCTGCCTGCGGCGATGGTGGTGCATGAAAATCACTACCAGCCGGTTGATCAAGAGGTGCTGGCGCAGTACGACGAAGAGCTGGCGAACTACTACCTCAGCCGCGCGACCAATAATCGCCGCGATACCTGGAGCGACCATATCCGGCGCACCATCATCAAAGAGAACCGTCCGTTTATCCTCGATTATTTGCATAAACAGGGCTGGGCTACGCGATAAGTTCATTCATCCTGCGCCTGCCTGCGTGTATGATACGCAGGCTTTTACGGATCATGTCTGAGAGGTGCAGGGTGAAAATTGCCATATTGTCCCGGGATGGAACGCTCTGGTCGTGTAAACGGCTGCGTGAAGCGGCGGAGCGGCGCGGCCATCAGGTGGAAATCCTCGATCCGCTGTCCTGCTATATGAATATCAGCCCGGCGGCCTCCTCCATTCACTATAAAGGGCGTCAGCTGCCGCACTTCGACGCGGTTATCCCGCGCATCGGCTCGGCAATTACCTTTTATGGCACCGCCGCGCTGCGCCAGTTTGAGCTGCTCGGCAGCTATCCTCTGAATGAATCCGTGGCGATCACCCGGGCGCGTGACAAACTCCGCTCCCTGCAGCTGCTGGCTCGCCAGGGGATCGACCTGCCCATCACCGGCATTGCCCACTCCCCCGACGACACCAGCGATCTGATCGAGATGGTGGGCGGGGCGCCGCTGGTGGTCAAGCTGGTCGAGGGCACCCAGGGAATTGGCGTGGTACTGGCGGAAACCCGCCAGGCGGCAGAGAGCGTGATCGATGCGTTTCGCGGCCTGAACGCCCACATTCTGGTGCAGGAGTATATCCAGGAGGCGAAAGGGCGCGACATTCGCTGCCTGGTAGTGGGCGATGAAGTGGTTGCCGCCATCGAGCGCCAGGCCAAAGAGGGCGATTTTCGCTCCAACCTGCACCGGGGCGGCGTTGCCCGGGTGGCAGAGATCACCTCGCGCGAGCGGGAGATCGCATTGAAGGCCGCGCAGACTCTGGGGCTCGATATTGCCGGGGTCGATATCTTACGTGCCGATCGCGGGCCGCTGGTGATGGAAGTTAACGCCTCACCGGGGCTGGAAGGCATTGAGAAAACCACCGGGGTTGATATCGCCGGAAAGATGATCGGCTGGATAGAGCGCCAGGCCACGCCGGAGTTTTGCCTGAAAACGGGCGGATAACTCACCTGCCACGCACTGTTATTTTTTTAAGAGGTTCCACCGTTATGGATTCACTCGTAGTACCGACACTTGATACCTTGCGCCACTGGCTCGACAACATGGGCGTCAGCTTTTTTGAATGCGATACCTGCCAGGCGCTACACCTGCCGCACATGCAAAACTTTGACGGCGTGTTTGATGCCAAGCTCGATCTGATTAATGACGTGATTCTTTTCTCGGCGCTGGCAGAGGTCAAACCCTCGGCGTTACTGGCCTTAGCATCGGATTTATCCGCCATCAATGCCAGTTCTTTGACCGTGAAAGCCTTTCTCGATATACAGGATGATAATCTGCCAAAACTGGTGGTTTGCCAGTCTTTCTACGCAGCCGTCGGGCTGACCTTCCCGCAGTTTGCCGCTTTCATGCAGCAGAGCGAAGAGCAGATCTCAATGGTGATGCTGGAAGCCAGCGCCCATCATCTGCTGTACAACGCTGAAGAGGGCGTTGAGCAACCTGATTCCTCGGGCAATTTTCTGCACTAAAGCTGTCTGACTTTTAGGCAGTCGCTGTCGTGGCGGCTGCATAACACCCTCGTTTGTGCTGGCTTTAACCTTTCTTTAAAGAATTATTCACCGCCATCCCGCCAATTCGGCTTATCACATAGACACTTCCTGCATAAAAAATTGTTAAAAGGCGTTTTTTAATCTGAGCTATAGCTACGGAGACAAGCTACAGTTTATTCTTGCGATGCTGTTAAATGCGAGCAGATACCGCCGCCTGAGTAACATCTTCTGCTGCAGGCAGAGTGATAAATTATGCACGTTTCTTGCATAGGCTAAGAGTGTTCATTTTTAGCGCGTTTGTTAACGCGCTTTCAGAAGGATTAACGCTATGATCGCTTTACATAAAAAATGGTTATCGGGTCTGGTTGCAGGTGCTCTGATGGCTGTCTCTGCCGGCACGCTTGCTGCGGAACAAAAAACACTGCATATCTATAACTGGTCTGATTATATTGCGCCGGATACCGTCGCCAATTTTGAAAAAGAGACCGGGATTAAAGTCGTTTACGACGTCTTCGATTCCAACGAAGTGCTGGAAGGCAAACTGATGGCGGGCAGCACCGGCTTCGACCTGGTGGTGCCGTCAGCCAGCTTCCTTGAGCGTCAGCTCTCTGCCGGCGTGTTCCAGCCGCTGGATAAAAGCAAATTGCCGGACTGGAAAAACCTCGACCCCGAGCTGCTGAAGCTTATTGCCAAACACGATCCGGATAACAAGTACGCCATGCCGTACATGTGGGCCACCACCGGCATTGGCTATAACGTTGAAAAAGTTAAAAAAGCGCTGGGTGAAGATGCCCCGGTGAACAGCTGGGATCTGGTGCTCAAGCCTGAGAACCTCGAGAAGCTGAAAAGCTGCGGCGTGTCGTTCCTCGATGCTCCGGAAGAGGTGTTTGCCACCGTCCTGAACTACCTCGGCAAAGATCCGAACAGCACCAAAGCGGATGACTATACCGGCCCGGCAACCGATCTGCTGCTGAAGTTGCGTCCGAATATCCGTTACTTCCACTCGTCCCAGTACATTAACGACCTGGCGAATGGCGATACCTGCGTCGCCATCGGCTGGGCAGGGGATGTGCTGCAGGCGGCGAACCGCGCCAAAGAAGCTAAAAATGGCGTGAATATCGCGTATTCAATCCCGAAAGAGGGGGCGATGGCCTTCTTTGACGTCTTCGCGATGCCTGCTGATGCGAAAAACAAAGATGAAGCCTATCAGTTCCTGAACTACCTGCTGCGTCCGGACGTCATCGCTCATATCTCTGACCACGTCTTCTACGCCAACGGCAACAAAGAGGCCACGAAGCTGGTCAGCGCCGAAGTGCGTGACAATCCGGGCATCTACCCACCGGCTGACGTGCGCGCCAAAATGTTCACCCTGAGCGTGCAGGAGCCGAAAATCGACCGCGTCCGTACCCGCGCGTGGACCAAAGTGAAAAGCGGTAAATAACCGTTCCTCGTAGGCCGGGCAAGCGTAGCGCCCCCGGCAACAGGCGCACCGTTCTGGTGCGCCTGCACCAGTTTGATTGATGCCGGAGAGCACCCCGTGAACGACGCGATCCCCCGCCCGCAGGCGAAAACCCGTAAAGCGCTGACCCCGCTGCTGGAAATCCGTAATCTGACTAAATCCTTTGATGGTCAGAATGCCGTGGATGATGTCAGCCTGACTATCTACAAAGGCGAAATTTTTGCCCTGCTGGGCGCATCTGGCTGCGGGAAATCGACGTTGCTGCGCATGCTGGCCGGGTTTGAACAGCCCAGCACCGGGCAGATCATGCTCGACGGCGTCGACCTCTCTCAGGTGCCGCCGTATCAGCGTCCGATCAATATGATGTTCCAGTCTTACGCGCTGTTCCCGCACATGACCGTGGAGCAGAACATCGCCTTTGGCCTGAAGCAGGACAAACTGCCAAAGGCCGAAATCACCGCCCGCGTGGCCGAAATGCTGAGCCTGGTGCACATGCAGGAGTTTGCGAAGCGTAAGCCGCACCAGCTCTCGGGCGGCCAGCGTCAGCGCGTGGCCCTGGCGCGCAGTCTGGCGAAACGGCCAAAACTGCTACTCCTCGATGAACCCATGGGGGCGCTGGATAAAAAACTGCGCGACCGCATGCAGCTGGAGGTGGTGGATATTCTCGAGCGCGTCGGTGCCACCTGCGTGATGGTAACCCACGACCAGGAAGAGGCCATGACCATGGCCGGGCGCATCGCGATTATGAACCGCGGCAAATTCGTGCAGATTGGCGAGCCGGAAGAAATCTACGAGCACCCCACTACCCGCTACAGCGCCGAATTTATCGGCTCCATGAATGTGTTTGAGGGGCTGCTGAAAGCGCGTGAACAAGACGGCCTGGTGATTGATTCGCCGGGGCTGATCCACCCCCTGAAGGTCGCTGCCGACAACTCGGTGGTGGACAACGTCCCGGTGTACGTGGCGCTGCGCCCGGAAAAAATTACCCTCTGCGACGTAGCGCCTGCCGATGGCTATAACTTTGCCATCGGGGAGGTGGTGCACATCGCCTATCTCGGCGATCTCTCCATCTATCACGTGCGTCTTAAAAGTGGGCAGATGATCAGCGCCCAGCTGCAGAACACTTACCGCTACCGCAAAGGGCTACCGACCTGGGGCGACGAAGTGCAGTTGTGCTGGGAAGCGGACAGCTGCGTTGTGCTGACGGTATAAGGAACGGCGATGAGCAAACCTGAACCTGCGACCCGCGTAGCGGCGGGCATTGATACCAGCTGGCTGACCCGCATGCAGATGGCCCACGGGCGCAAGCTGGTGATCGCCCTGCCTTACGTGTGGCTGATCCTGCTGTTCCTCCTGCCGTTCCTGATTGTGTTTAAAATCAGCCTGGCGGAGATGGCGCGCGCCATCCCACCCTACAGCGATCTGGTGGAGTGGGGGGAGAGTCAGCTGTCGATTATGCTCAACCTGGGCAACTTCCTGCAGCTGACCGAGGACCCGCTCTATTTTGAAGCCTACCTGCAGTCGCTGCAGGTGGCGGGCATCTCGACGATCTGTTGTCTGCTGCTGGCCTATCCGCTGGCCTGGGCGGTGGCGCACAGTAAGCCGTCGACCCGCAACATCCTGCTGCTGCTGGTGATTTTACCCTCCTGGACCTCGTTCCTGATCCGCGTCTATGCCTGGATGGGGATCCTGAAAAACAACGGCGTGCTGAATAACTTTCTGCTGTGGCTGGGGGTTATCGATCAGCCCCTGACCATTCTGCACACCAATCTGGCGGTCTATATCGGCATCGTCTACGCCTACCTGCCGTTTATGGTGCTACCGATCTACACCGCCCTGACGCGCATTGACTACTCGCTGGTGGAAGCGGCGCTGGATCTCGGTGCCCGTCCGCTGAAAACCTTCTTCACGGTGATTGTGCCCCTGACCAAAGGCGGGATCATCGCCGGGTCGATGCTGGTGTTTATCCCGGCGGTGGGGGAGTTCGTGATCCCGGAACTGCTCGGCGGCCCGGACAGCATCATGATTGGCCGCGTGCTGTGGCAGGAGTTCTTTAACAACCGCGACTGGCCGGTGGCTTCGGCGGTGGCGATCGTGATGCTGCTCCTGCTGATCGTGCCGATCATGTGGTTCCACAAGTACCAGCAGAAACAGATGGGAGATCACGGATGAACAACTTACCGGTAGTGCGCTCGCCGTGGCGGATCCTGATCCTGGTGCTCGGGTTTACCTTCCTGTATGCCCCGATGCTGATGCTGGTGATCTACTCCTTCAACAGCTCCAAATTAGTGACGGTGTGGGCGGGCTGGTCCACGCGCTGGTACGGCGAGCTGTTCCGTGACGAGGCGATGATCAGCGCCGTGGGGTTAAGCCTGACCATTGCCGCCTGTGCGGCGACGATGGCGGTGATCCTCGGCACCATCGCCGCGGTGGTGATGGTGCGCTTTGGTCGTTTCCGCGGCGCCAACGGCTTTGCCTTTATGATCACCGCCCCGCTGGTGATGCCCGACGTCATCACCGGTCTGTCGCTGCTGCTGCTGTTTGTGGCGATGGGGCACGCCATCGGCTGGCCGTCGGATCGCGGCATGTTGACCATCTGGCTGGCCCACGTCACCTTCTGTACCGCTTACGTGGCGGTGGTGATCTCCTCGCGGCTGCGCGAGCTGGATCACTCCATTGAAGAGGCGGCGATGGATCTGGGCGCCACCCCGCTGAAGGTGTTCTTTATCATCACCCTGCCGATGATCATGCCGGCGGTGGTCTCCGGCTGGCTGCTGGCCTTTACCCTGTCGCTGGACGACCTGGTGATCGCCAGCTTTGTCTCCGGCCCGGGGGCGACCACGCTGCCGATGCTGGTCTTCTCCAGCGTGCGCATGGGGGTCAACCCGGAGATTAACGCCCTGGCGACGCTGATTCTCGGCGTGGTTGGCATCATCGGGTTGATTGCCTGGTATCTGATGGCGCGGTCTGAAAAACAGCGCCAGCGCGATATCCAGCGTGCAAGACGCAGCTGAAGCTCCTAAAATCTGCAAAGAAGCGTAATTGAGATGCCGCGTTAACGCGGCATCGTTTCATGGAAGACATCACGTTGGAATTTTTCACTAAAACAAGTCAGTCACATGCCCGTCTGAATGTTCCTGCTCTGGTGCAGGTGGCGGCGCTCGCCATTATTATGATCCGCTGCCTCGATGTATTTATGATTTTCAATACCCTGGGCATGCGTGGCATGGGCGAGTTCATTCACCGCAGCGTCCAGACATGGAACCTGACGCTGGTCTTTTTTGCCAGCCTGATGCTGGTGTTTATCGAAATCTTCTGCGCCTTTTCGCTGGTGAAAGGGCGGAACTGGGCCAGGCTCATCTACTTCCTGACCCAGGTTGTCGCCACCGGCTATCTGTGGGCCGCGTCGCTGGGCTACGGTTATCCGGAGCTGTTCAGCATTCCCGGCGAGTCGAAACGCGAGATCTTCCACACCCTGGTGATGCAAAAGCTGCCCGATATGCTGGTGCTCGGCCTGCTGTTTGTGCCCGCGGCCAGCCGACGGTTTTTCCGTCTGCAATAACGTGTATAATCGCTGCCCCAGACGTATTAAGGTTTCGTTATGCAGTGCGCACTCTATGACGCCGGTCGCTGCCGCTCCTGTCAGTGGATAGAGCAGCCGGTCTCTTCTCAACTTTCCGCCAAGATGGCCGACCTGCAGACCTTGCTGTCTGACCTGCCGGTGGCGGAGTGGTGCGCGCCGGTCAGCGGGCCGGAACAGGCATTTCGCAATAAAGCCAAAATGGTGGTCAGCGGCAGCGTCGAAAAACCGCTACTCGGCATGCTGCACCGGGACGGCACCCCTGTCGATCTGACCGACTGTCCGCTCTATCCAGCCTCGTTTGCCCCGGTCTTTGCTGCCCTGAAACCCTTTATTGCCCGCGCGGGCCTCACGCCTTACAACGTGGAACGCAAGCGCGGCGAGCTAAAGTACATTCTGCTCACCGAAAGCCAGCTGGATGGCGGGATGATGCTGCGCGTCGTGCTGCGCTCCGACGCCAAACTGCCCCAGCTGCGCGCGGCGCTGCCGTGGTTGCAGGAACAATTACCGCAGCTGAAGGTGATCACCGCCAACATCCAGCCGGTACATATGGCGATCATGGAAGGCGACGAGGAGATCTTCCTCACCGACGCCCAGGCGCTGGCGGAACGCTTTAACGACGTACCGCTGTGGATCCGCCCCAAGAGCTTTTTCCAGACCAACCCGACCGTTGCCAGCCAGCTGTACGCCACCGCCCGCGACTGGGTGCGCCAGCTGCCGGTCAACCATATGTGGGATCTCTTCTGCGGCGTCGGCGGCTTTGGCCTGCACTGCGCCACCCCGGAGATGACGCTCACCGGGATTGAAATTTCCGCCGAGGCGATTGCCTGCGCCACTCAGTCTGCTACCGAGCTGGGGCTGACGAATTTGCATTTCCAGGCGCTCGACTCGACGCAGTTCGCCACCGGCCAGGGCAACGTGCCGGATCTGGTGCTGGTCAACCCCCCGCGGCGCGGCATCGGCAAGGCGCTGTGCGAATACCTGAGCCAGATGGCCCCGCCGTTTATTATCTACTCCAGCTGCAATGCGCAGACGATGGCGAAAGATCTCCGGGATCTGCCGGGGTATCGCGTTGCACGCGTGCAGCTGTTCGATATGTTCCCGCATACTGCGCACTATGAAGTGCTGACCCTGTTAGTTAAGTCCTGAGACCTTACCCGGCCTACGGTTTTGTAGGCCGGGTAAGGCGCAGCCGCCACCCGGCAAAACCCCGCACAATGTTAAACAAAATGTGAACGTTTCCCGCCGCGGAAATCGGGTAAGCTTTACCTGTTAAGATTCAATAAGGTTGACCGATGAAGCAGATCCTGCTGGTGGAGGACGACGGCGATATCGCCGCGTTGCTGCGCCTCAATTTAGAAGACGAAGGTTACGTAATTACCCACGAGGCGGACGGGGGCAGGGCGCTGCACCTGCTCGGACAAACCCACTGGGATGCGGTGATCCTCGACCTGATGCTGCCCAACGTTGACGGGCTGACCCTCTGCCGGGCGATCCGCCAGCGCGATCACTACCTGCCGGTGATTATTATCAGCGCCCGCAGCAGCGAAACTGAACGTATTCTGGGCCTCGAAACCGGGGCCGATGACTACCTCGCCAAACCTTTCTCGGTGCAGGAGCTGGTGGCGCGGATCCGGGCGCTGTTCCGCCGTCAGCAGGCGATGGGTCAGCAGACGTCCGGGCTGATTACCGCCCACGGCCTGACCATCGACCCGCTGGCCCGCAGCGTTCTGCTGCATGGCGAGCCGATCGACCTGACGCCGCGTGAGTTCGATTTACTCTACTTTTTCGCCCGTCATCCCGGGGAGGTCTTCTCCCGTCTGGCGCTGCTCGAACAGGTGTGGGGATATCAGCACGAAGGCTACGAACACACCGTCAACACCCACATCAACCGCCTGCGGGTAAAAATTGAGAAAGACGCCGCCGAGCCGGAGGTGATCCGCACCGTCTGGGGTAAAGGCTACCGGTTCGCCAGGGAGGCGGAATGACGCGCCGTCTGACCCTGCTGTTTATTCTGCTGCTGACGGGCTGTGCAGCGGTGGCCTGCGCGGTGCAGCTCTGGACCAGCATGCAGTACGGCAACGCCATAGTGCAGCGCCTCTCCGGCGGGCTGGCGCAGCACATCGCCCAGCGCGAAACCCTGCTCGATGCCAACGGACAGGTCGATCGCACCCGGCTCAAGCCGCTGTTCGACAGGCTGATGACCTATAACCCTAGCGTAGAACTTTACATCCTCTCGCCGGACGGGGAGATCCTCGCCGATGCCGCGCCGCCGGGGCATATCAAACGGCAGAAGCTCACTGTTGCGCCGGTGCAGCAGTTTCTCACCGGCGGGATGATGCCGGTTTACGGGGACGATCCCCGCACCCTGACGGGAGAGAAGGTCTTTAGCGCCGTGCCGCTGCATCAGGACGGCGTGCTGCGCGGCTACCTCTATATCATTTTGCAGGGCGAGGAGCTGAACGCGCTGGCGGAGCGGGCGTGGCAGAAAACGCTGTGGAGCACGGTGGTCTGGTCGCTGCTGCTGGTAGCCCTTTTCGGCGCGCTGGCGGGGGGCCTGGTCTGGTACTGGGTTACCCGGCCGGTGAAGCAGTTAACCGACGAGGTGAGCGGCCTTGATCGGGAAAGTATGCACGTCATTAAGCAACTGGCCGCCCAGCCTCAGCAGGTCGCCCCCTCTGACGAGGTGGCCCTGCTGCGTAACACCTTTATTGAACTGGCGCAGCAGATTGCCAGCCAGTGGGATCAGCTGGCGGACAGCGACCGGCAGCGCCGGGAGTTTATCGCCAATATCTCCCACGATCTGCGCACGCCGCTGACCTCCCTGCTCGGGTATCTGGAAACCCTGTCGCTGAAATCCGGCACGCTGTCACCGCAGGAGACCCAGCACTATCTCTCTATTGCCCTGCGGCAGGGGCATAAGGTTCGCCATCTTTCCCAGCAGCTGTTTGAACTGGCACGCCTGGAGCACGGCAGCATCAAGCCGCAGCGCGAGCGCTTTGCCATTGGGGAGCTGATCTCCGACGTGGCGCAAAAATTTGACCTCGCGGTGGAGACCCGCCAGCTCAGGCTGCATATCGACGTGCCGCGCCAGCTGCCGATGATCAACGCCGATCTGTCGATGATCGAGCGGGTGGTGACCAACCTGCTGGATAACGCCATTCGTCATACCCCGCCGGGCGGCGAGATCGGCCTCAAAGTATGGGTCGAGGATGAGCAGGTGCAGGTGGAGGTGAATGACAGCGGGCCGGGTGTCGATGACCATCTGCGCGATCAGCTGTTTATGCGGCCATCCGCGCTGAGCCAGCAGGCGTCACGGGATAATCGCGGCGGGCTGGGGCTGTTGATCGTCAAAAGAATGCTGGAGTTGCATGGGGGAGGGATCAGGCTGATGGAGGCGGCGAACGGAGCCAGTTTTCGCTTCTTTGTGCCGCTGTGAGTAACGCCGGGTGGCGGCTTCGCCTTACCCGGCCTACGGATGGTGCGTTTTGCGGTTTTGTAGGCCGGGTAAGCGTTAGCGCCACCCGGCAAAACAGGCACAACAATCTTACTGCGGGAACCACTGGTCGCTGATTTTCTGGTAGGTGCCGTCCGCTTTAATCGCTTTCAGCGCGCCGTTCAGTTTCTCCACCAGGGCTTTATTATCCGGACGCACAGCGATGCCCAGACCGGTGCCGAAGTACTGCGGATCGGTCACTTTATCGGTAGCGGTGCCCAGCTGCGGGTTGGTTTTCAGCCACTCGTTCACTACCGCCGTGTCACCAAACACGCCATCGATACGGCCATTTTTCAGGTCGATAATCGCATTCTGGTAGCTGTCATAGGCCACGGTTTTCACTTCCGGGTGTTTATCCTGGAGGTATTTCTGGTGCGTGGTGCCGTTTTCCATGCCGATGCGTTTGCCTTTCAGCTCATCAAAGGATTTGTAAGCCCCTTTCTTCGCAATCACTACCGCAGAGTTGGCGTAGTACGGGTCGGTGAAGGCCACCTGCTTGCTACGATCCGGGGTGATGTCCATGCCCGAAATCACCGCGTCATATTTTTTGAATTTCAGAGCCGGGATCAGGCTGTCAAAGGCGTGGTTAGTAAAGGTGCACTCGGCCTGCATCTGGGTACAGAGCGCTTTCGCCAGGTCGATATCAAACCCGACGATCTGGTTGCTGGCATCCAGCGATTCGAATGGCGGATAGGTCGCAGAAACGCCGAAGCTGATTTTATCGGCGGCAGAGGCGCCGGCGGCGAAGGTTGCCAGTAAAGCGGCCAGAACTAACTTTTTCATTGTGAAGCTCCCGTCTGTCAATCTTGTCATTATATGCCGTGTCTGCGGCTGGGAGTTACAATGCCATCTAATGAATTTGTATGCAATAAAAATGATTAAATATTATTTATTCCATAAAAAAAGGCGGGCTGTTGTTAGACTTGCCCGCCTTTATTAATCATATTGTATGCAGTTTTAGTTGCGACGCTCGAACGCCAGCGCTCTACGCTCAACCAGACGCATCAACAGCGTCAGCAGACCGTTGACCACCAGGTAGATCACCCCGGCGGCACCAAACACCATCACATCATAGGTGCGTCCGTACAGCAGCTGTCCATGGCCCATCACCTCCATCAGGGTGATGGTGTAGGCCAGGGAGGTACTCTTGAACACCAGCACCACTTCATTGGAGTACGAGGAGAGGGCGCGCTTGAAAGCGTACGGCAGCAGGATCGCCAGCGTGTCCTTCTTGCTCATCCCCAGCGCACCGCAGGACTGCCACTGCCCGTCCGGAATAGCGCGAATGGCACCGTAAAACAGCTGCGTGGTATAGGCGGCGCTGTTCAGCGACAGGGCCAGCAGGGCGCACAGCCACGGCTCGGAGAGCAGATGCCACAGCACCGGATACTCCTGCAGCGTCGGGAACTGGCCCGGGCCGTAGTAGATCAGGAAGATCTGCACCAGCAGCGGCGTACCGGTAAACAGGGTGATGTAGGCGCGCACAATCCACACCAGCACCGGCGTTTTCAGCGTCAGGATGATGGTGAAAATCAACGCCAGCACCAGCGCCACGATAATCGAGGCGACGGTCAGCGTCAGGCTGGTGTGCAGCCCTTTCATCAGTTCGGGTAAGTAATCCAGCATCAGCCTGGTCTCCGTTCAAAACGCGTCGCACGCAGGTCAATACGCTTGAGAATGTACTGACTGAGCAACGTGATCACCAGGTAGATAGCCGCCGCCACGATGTACCAGGTAAAAGGCTCCTGGGTACGGGTGGCAATGCTTTTGGTCTGCAGCATCAGGTCGTTAACGCTGATTAAGCTCACCAGGGCGGTATCTTTCAGCAGTACCAGCCACTGGTTACCGAGCCCCGGCAGGGCATGACGCCACATCTGCGGCATCACCAGACGGAAGAAAATCGCCGTTTTCGACAGCCCCAGCGCCTGACCGGACTCCCATTGACCTACCGGCACCGCTTTCAGCGCGCCGCGCAGGGTCTGCGAGGCATAGGCGGCGTAGAGCAGGGAGAGGGCGATCACGCCGCACAGAAACGGGCTGACGTCGAAGTTTTCGATCTGCATCTGAATCGGGATCTGCACCACGCCAAGGTTGAGCGTAAAGCCGTCCGACAGCATCAGCAGCAGCTGTGACGAGCCGAAATAGATAAACAGCACCACCAGAATTTCCGGCAGGCCGCGAAGAAGGGTCACCAGTGCAGAGCCGGCCCAGGCGACAGGTCGCCACTTAGCCGACTCCCACACGGCAAAGATCATCGCCAGCACCAGGCCGATAATCAGCGCACAAACGGCAAGGCCGACGGTCATCCCGGCGGCGCTTGCTAATGGAAAAAATTCGTTCATCAGTTTTTACTTCTGGAACCATTTTTTGTAGATGGAATCGTACGTGCCATCTTTCTTCACTTTTTCCAGCGCGGTGTTGAATTTCTGCTGCAGCGCGGTGTTACCCTGGCGCACGGCAATACCCAGACCGGTGCCGAAGTAATCTTTATCCGTCACTTTATCGCCAACCGCAGCCAGCTTGTCGTTGGCCTTCAGCCATTCGGTGACCACCGCGTTGTCGCCAAAGACGGCGTCGATACGGCCATTCTGCAGATCCAGACGGGCGTTCTGGTAGCTGTCGTATGGCACGGTAGTGATTTCCGGGTGCTTATCCATAATGAATTTCTGGTGGGTGGTGCCGTTCTGCACGCCCACTTTCTTGCCTTTCAGTGCATCAATCGACGCGTATTTACCCTTCTGCCCGATGAACAGGGCGGAGTTCTCGTAGTACGGGGTACTGAACAGAACCTGCTTTTCACGCTCCGGAGTGATATCCATACCGGCCATCACCACGTCGATACGACGGAATTTCAGGCTCGGGATCAGGCTGTCGAAAGACTGATTCGCGAAGGTACAGGTGGCGTCGATCTCTTTACACAGGGCGTTAGCCAGGTCGACATCGAAGCCCACGATCTTGTTGTTGGCATCGATAGACTCAAACGGAGGGTAGGAGGCTTCGGTGGCGAAACGAATGGTCTCGGCAGCGGTGGCAGAAAGGCTAACGCTTGCAAGCAGGGCGGCAATCACTATTTTTTTCATTGTCGTTCTCTCGATTCGATTAGTGAGACAGATAATTTCTGAACGCGTCGGTCTGCGGCTGGGCAAAGCAGCTCGCATCCCCTTGCTCAACGATATGACCGTTTTCCATATAGACCACACGACTGGCGGTTTTACGCGCTACTTCCACTTCGTGGGTCACGATCACCTGAGTAATCTTTGTTTCCGCCAGCTCGCGAATGATGCTG
Organism: Leclercia tamurae; assembly: GCF_025566055.1. Taxonomy (GTDB): domain Bacteria; phylum Pseudomonadota; class Gammaproteobacteria; order Enterobacterales; family Enterobacteriaceae; genus Enterobacter; species Enterobacter tamurae. The sequence continues at coordinate 95,017 of NZ_JAMHKS010000077.1, read as the reverse complement.
ACGATCTGGGCGGTGATTTCCGGGTCCAGCGCGGCGGTCGGCTCATCAAACAGCAGCACGGCAGGCTCCATCATCAGGGCGCGGGCGATGGCCACACGCTGCTGCTGACCGCCGGAGAGGTGCAGCGGATAGCGATCGCTGTACGGCTTCAGGCGCAGACGCTCCAGCAGCTTCTCGGCACGGGCCAGCGCCTGCTCTTTGGAGAGACCCAGCACGCGGCAGGGGGCCTCGATCAGGTTCTGCTGCACGGTGAGGTGCGGCCAGAGATTGTATTGCTGGAAGACCATACCGACGTTCTGACGCAGATCGCGGATCGCTTTTTCAGACGGCGCTTTGGCAAAATTAAAGTGATTACCGGCGATATCCAGCGTACCGGAGCGCGGCATTTCAAGCAGATTGAGAACGCGAAGCAGCGAGCTTTTACCCGCGCCGCTGGGGCCTAACAGCACCAGCGTTTCGCCCTCAGGACAATTCAGTGTGATGTCGAACAGCGCCTGGTGTGCGCCGTAGAAGCAGTTAATGCCGTTTAGTTGAATACTCATCGGGGCAGTCTTTACTCATCCAGGCAATCTATAGCAATTGAGGCCGCAAATAGTACCGTTCACAGAATAGTTATGCAATATAACTGCGTTAAAAGTTAAATATAAACCGTATCTATTGCTAAACATAGCACAAAGTAGCGAGCGGAGATGGCGACGAGAATAAATGTCGGCATTCCTCACGAAATGCCAGACATTTTGCGGGGTTTTATCTGCTTAACGGTTCTCTATGGACTGGCGCAGGGTGCCCGCCGGGGCATGGACGCTGCCGCCGAGGTAGCGCACGTCGTCAATCGCCCAGCACTCTCCCTCGCGGATCATCAGCACTTCATCCTGCCAGGTTTCGTTACCCTGGGTCAGTTTCACCCGCAGCGGAATGTTGCGCGCATCGGTATTGGGGATGGTCGAGGCGCTGGAGACGTCGGCCGTTTGCGGCGGGGTGGTGCGACTGGAGAACGGATCGACTTTCAGCAGATTTTGATGCTGCGGATCGCGGCTGGCATTGCTCAGCAACAGCGCCAGGTCATCGCTCAGGTACGGGCGCAGCGCGGTGAGGTCACTGCTGCGGTGCGAAATGCGGTAGTCATAGAACTGTTGGGCCACGGCATCCGGACCGCCGGTGATGCAGCTGCCGCTGCGGGTCCCAATATCCTTGAAGGCCGGGGTGACCGGGGTGGTGCAGGCGCTGAGCAGCAGCGCGCAAGGCACTAAAAGCGTCAAAGCAGAATAGCGCATGTTGATTTCCTTATGAGGCTGCAATAATTAACTAACCTTTAAATCATAGCGTAACGATCCGATAATGGTTTTGTTCTTAATTGGTTAGGCACGTAATGCGTAATAAGGAGACGAACATGCAATTCTCAACCACCCCAACCCTGGAAGGGCAGCCTATCAGCGAATACTGTGGCGTAGTGACCGGTGAAGCCATTCTTGGGGCCAATGTTTTCCGCGACTTTTTTGCTGGTATCCGCGATATCGTCGGTGGTCGCTCAGGCGCCTATGAAAAAGAGCTGCGTAAAGCCCGTGAGATCGCCTTCAAAGAGATGGGCGAGCAGGCGAAGGCACTCGGTGCCGATGCCGTCGTGGGTATCGATATCGACTACGAAACCGTGGGTAAAGACGCCAGCATGCTGATGGTCAGCGTCAGCGGCACGGCGGTGAAAACGCGCCGATGAAGTGTGCCATTGTGCCCGTCCTGCTGGCGTTGTTGCTGGCAGGTTGTGCGACAGAGAAAGGCGTCGTGGACAAAGGTGCCTATGAGCTGGATACCCGGCGTCAGGCCCAGGCGGCCTACCCCCGCGTCAAGGTACTGGTGATTCACTATACTGCCGACGACTTTGACAGCTCCCTCGCTACCCTGACCGATAAAAACGTCAGCTCCCACTATTTGATCCCGGCGATCCCGCCCCAGCACAACGGCAAGCCGCGGATCTGGCAGCTGGTGCCGGAGCGCGATCTGGCCTGGCATGCCGGGGTCAGCTTCTGGCGCGGCGCGACCCGGATTAATGACACATCTATTGGAATCGAGCTGGAAAACCGCGGCTGGCAAAAAATCGACGGACAAAAGCGCTTCGTCCCGTTTGAACCTGCGCAAATAGCGGCCCTGATCCCGCTGGCGAAGGACATTATCCAGCGCTACGACATCAAACCGCAGAACGTGGTGGCCCATGCGGACATCGCCCCGCAGCGCAAAGACGACCCGGGGCCGCTGTTCCCGTGGCAGGCGCTGGCGCAGCAGCGGATAGGGGCCTGGCCAGATCCGGCCCGGGTGGCGTTTTACCTTAACGGGCAGCCGCCGTATCAGCCGGTAGAGACATCGGCGTTACTCGATTTATTAGCCCGGTATGGGTATGAGGTGCCGGAGAATATATCTCCTGCACAACAGAAAAGAATAATAATGGCATTTCAAATGCATTTTCGTCCGCAATTATGGAATGGTGTTTCTGATAAAGAAACAATGGCCATTGCCGAAGCGTTGCTGGAAAAATACGGGCAAGGATAGCCCTGATTAATAACCCTTTTTGAGTAATTTTACCTTATCCTCCTTAAGATTAATCTTAAGTACATCCGCAATTCATTTTTAGTTAATTGACTTAAAATTACCCGCATTTAATATGTACACATAGCTTGCTAAGCAATTTAGCAAATAAAAATAATATGAGAGTTACTCTCAATAGAATGTACATCTTCTCTTTATCTGAATCTGATCCCTTTTTATTGCTGCGACATGTATGTTGCCGCACCCCGTTATATATAAAAAATTGAAAACAGGCATAATAATGTTAAGTATCTACGGTATTAATAGTCGTCCGCAACAGGCGATAGACGCGATTATTGCTGCAACCGCTGATTGTCCGGAAAAAACGTTAAAGAAATGGCAGAAAATCATTACCGCTGACACTAATTATATTCATATTGTGGTCAGTGGCGAAGTGGAAATCCGCCGGATATCCGATGAGTTAAGCATGTTTACCATGCGTACTCAGGGCATTTTAGGTGTCGCTTCCGTTTACAATAATGCTGCCCATATGTACGGCATTGCCCGCACCCCCACCGTGATCCGCACCATCAAAAAAACCGACTTCGAACGTATCATCCGTGAAAATAACCTCTGGGCTGATCTGACTCAGGTTCTGGTCTGGTATATCGGTATCCTCACGAAACGTGATGATATTCTTGTCGCCCGCAGCGCCTATTCTGTAGTACGTGAATTCCTTCTCGAAATTAACGATTTGATCGTTTTACATAAACGCGATGTAAACGTTTATGACTACATTCAGGAATACACTAACCTTGCCCGCAGCACTATTATTAAAATTCTTTCCGACCTCAAGAAAGGTCACTATATTGTGGTTGAAAAAGGTAAGTTAATTACCATCAATAGTCTGCCGGAACGTTACTGAAATTTACCCGCCCGATCTCCTTCGACTCAACCGGAGGAGATTTTTTTAACTCTTGTCCTGTATCCAACGTCTCATCGTCCGGCTGTGGCGGTATTTTCCCTTGAGAATAATCTAATTGCTGTTCTTTCACGGCCTGCATAAACCGTTCCTGCAATGAGAGGGTATGAACCTCTTCCTGTGTGTCGGGCAGAGCCTGATCCAGCGGTATTCCGTCCGGAGCCTGTTGCCAGTCGGCCTCATTATCCGCTATCGGGCTCTCTTCCGGGGCGGGTAGCGGTGCTATCGGCACAGGTTTTGGCTTCGGCTGCGGGAAGGGCTTCGATACATAGACATAGTGCATATCCGACACCTGGGTTTCAGGCGCAGCGACGGCCGCCGGTTTTGGGGCGGGCGCCGGATGGCGCAGATCCTGGTAAAGATGGGCGTAGAGCCCGGCGATCGCCATCGCGCACAGACAGAACAGCGTCGCCAGCAATCCTCCCAGAATGCGTTTTATCGACGGCAGGCGGTAAGAGAACCACACCGCCTCCCCGGTGACATAGCTGCGCTGGGCAGCAAGACATATCGTGGACATTATGACTTTTTCCCTTCAACCGGCGCAGCGGTAGCGCTGTCGCTCAGTGATGTCAGAATGGCGGGTGTGGTGTGGTTGACGCGCATCAGCTGCATCAGGGTATCTTCCCCCGGCAGGCCGTCAACGTGCAGGTGCATGTTTTGCTGGAATTCCTTAGTTCGTGCCTCCAGCGTTTGCGTCCAGATGTGGGTGTGCGTTTCGGGCGCATTCAGGGCCTGGCTCAGTTGGGCATCGATCCAGCTCACGTCCTGGCTGTCGCTGGCGGCGGTGATCGCCTCTTTGCCTGACGGCGTCAGACGGTGCAGCAGGGTATAATTGCCGGTGGCGTGCTGGCTGAACCAGTTCCGACTCACCTGCCAGGTGCGGTTGTTCATCAGCAGATCGAGAGAATCTTTCCCGACCCGCGCCACCACCGCATAGTTGAGATGATCCCCGGTTTTCAGCTCGCCGATCCACGGATACCCCTCCTGCTCCAGCGTGCCCAGCGGCGCGCTGCCCTGTTTACACTGCATGTTCACCCGGCCAGCATTCTGGCACAGGGCCTCCTCGGCGGACGCATCGTACCCCCACATGGTGTACAGCTGATGCATGGCATCCGGCTGGTTCACCACCTCGCGGTCAATCGCTGGCTGCACAGGTGCCTGAGGTTTACTCACCTTAGTGATCCAGCGTGCTGGCACCGGCGGTTTGAACGGCAGCGCCCCGGTGATAGCCCCAGAGAAATGCCAGCCGCAGGCCGCAAACATCACGCAGGCGAACAGCCCCACTGTGAGCCGTCTGTTGCTGCGTTTAACCGGTAACACTTCTCCTGCCGCAAGGCGCAAATGGCGTGTCCCCACCAGCCCGGCACGTTCAGTCCATGCGGCCAGCAACGCCAGGTGCGCCAGCGCGTTAAGCTGGCTGACGGAACCTTTGGTCAGGGCCTGCATCCGACGAATGCGGGCCGGTGTGAACGGCGAGGTATCCGCGCCGTGGTGGGCAATCTGTTCCTGAATATAGTGAAGAGTCTCGCGGCCGGTGAGGGCGCGCAGCGTATGGCGCGTATGCATCCGGGCGCCGAGGCCGGTATCGGCCAGCAGACGCGCCTCCTGATCCGGAGTGCCGGTCAGCAGGATCGTCAGCGGCAGATCGCACTCCTGTGCCCGCGTCAGCAGCATGCCCAGAACCTCCCAGCTGTTGTCGCGCATCGCCTGGACTGCAGAAATACTCAGCACCAGGCCCTGGGTGCGACAGCGCGGGAATGCCTCATGCCATTGGCGCAGCACTGCATCAATGGCATGAAGTCTGTTTTTGGCATCGGTGTTCTTCGGATTGAGCTTATAGAGCAGGGCGCTGGCGCTCAGCTTCGGAAAAGCATTGATCGCCACCCTGGCCGCGGTCTGCGCCAGCAGTTCACTGCTGAACTGGCTGAGCAGGGATTCGTCGTCGGAAAACAGCCCCATGATCCCCGGCGTGCGCGATTTGTCCTTCAGCATGCCGAACACATCCTGATGGTAGGGCACGAAGAAGGCCCCCGCAGAACGCGTCACCTTGCTGAAAGGCTGACTGGCGAATTTAAAATGGCTCAGATACATAACGACACACCCTGGGATGAGAGAAACAGATATTCGCTGCCGAAAGTACGGGATGGTGCAAGGAGGGTCAAATGGCGGGCTGGAGAAAAATATCCTGAATATCAGGCCTAACATCCCCCCTGGAGAGGGTCAATATTTTTCTGCATTAAAGTTAATGGCAAAGCCGATAGAGCGACACGTAAGACCTTATTAGTATGAGTGGAAATTTGGTGCAGCATGAGGCTGCGTATTTCTGCATTTTAAAAGGCCCGTGAAATAATGAGGATGCAGCGCTTATATGGACTAATAACGCCCTGTGTAATGTTTATTCTGCTGATATTCAGTGGACAACAGGGATACGTGGTCTTCAAAGAGTATAAAAAAGTCAGCGAAAAGGTATCGGATCCTGACAACGCGATGCGCGGGGAGACGGCTCAGGACCAGGATTTTGCCCTGTTCCAGCCTGCCGTTTATCAGGACACCCCCCAGCGCACGGTGAAAACGCCGCTCGGCGCTGAGGTGGAAGGGATTATCAACAGTGACGAAGCATGGATGTCGTTTGCGGTCATTAAAACCCCCTCCGGGCAGCAGAGCTACCGGGAAGGCGAAAGCCTGACAGGCTACAGCGATGCCTGGATAGAGGAGATCAACCGCGACAACGTGGTGATCAACTACCAGGGTTCCCCCCAGACGCTGGCGATTAAACGCCCCGACTACTTTAAAGGCGATACCAGTAATTCACCCACCCCGCGGCCCGTGGCCGATGCGGGGTCTGATAATTTACATCTCAACGACTATTTCGTGCTGAAGCCGTGGTTCGATAACGGGGAGCTCGAAGGCTATCAAATTAAGCCGCGGAACGCGTCCACCTTTTTCAGCCATAGCGGACTGCAAAAAGGCGATGTGGTTGTGAAAGTGAATGCCGTCGATATGACGAAAGAAGAACAGGCGAAAAATATTATCGCCAGCTGGTCGAAAATGAGAGAAGCGGAAGTAGTCGTCAGACGTCACGCTCACCTTGAAAATATTCGGGTTAATGTTTTAAACAATTAACAAGTGTAAAGCCATGAAGAAAATTCCCTGGGCGTGTCTGGTATTGACCGCCGCCTCGCTCTATTCCAGTTCATTGCTGGCCGCTAATTTTAGCGCCAGCTTTAAAAATACCGATATCCGCGAATTTATCGATACGGTAAGCCGCAACCTGAATAAGACGATTCTGGTCGATCCGTCCGTACAGGGCACCGTCTCGGTACGCACCTATAACGTGCTGACCGAGGATGAATATTATCAGTTCTTCCTCAGCGTGCTGGATGTCTACGGTCTGTCGGTGATCCCGATGGATAACGGGATGGTGAAAGTGGTGCGCTCCAGCGTCGCCCGTACCGCCGGTGTGCCGGTGGCCGACGCAAAAAATCCCGGCAAGGGCGATGAGATCATCACCCGCGTGGTGCGCATGGAGAACGTGCCGGTGCGCGAGCTGGCTCCGCTGCTGCGTCAGTTGAACGATGCTTCAGGCATCGGCAACGTGGTGCATTTTGAGCCTTCCAACGTGCTGTTGCTGACCGGGCGCGCCTCGGTGGTCAACCGGCTGGTGGATCTGGTCGAGCGCGTCGATCGCTCCGGGGTGCAGCGTCGGGAGATTGTCCCGCTGCGCTACGCCTCTGCGAAAGAGCTCTCCGATATGCTGAATAACCTCAACAACGAGGAGCAGAAAGGGCAGAACGCGCCGCAGCTGGCGACCAAAGTGGTGGCCGACAACGAAACTAACAGCCTGATCATCAGCGGCCCGGAAGAAGCCCGGGCGCGCACCCGGACACTGGTGGGCCAGCTCGATCGTGAGCAGAACAACGAAGGCAACACCCGCGTCTTCTACCTGAAGTACGCCAACGCCAGCAAAGTGGTGCCGGTACTGACCGGCATTGGCGAGCAGCTGAAAGACAAAGCAGGCGCGGCGAAAAGCAAAACCGCGACGGCCAGCAGCGATCTGAACATCACCGCTGACGAAGCCACTAACTCGCTGGTGATTACCGCCCAGCCGAACGTGATGAATTCGTTGGAAAAGGTGATCGACAAGCTGGATATCCGCCGCCCACAGGTGCTGGTGGAAGCGATCATTGCTGAAGTGCAGGACGGGAGCGGTCTTGACCTCGGCGTACAGTGGAGCAGCAAACACGGTGGGGTGCAGTTTGGCTCAACCGGTATGCCGATCAGCCAGATTAAGAATGGCACCCAGAAAGTGGCCAGCTTTACCGGTCTGGCGACCGGTTTCTTTAACGGCGACTTTGGCGCCCTGATGACCGCGCTCTCTACCGACGGTAAAAACGACATTCTCTCGACCCCGAGCGTTGTCACCCTCGATAACAAAGAGGCTTCATTCAACGTCGGTCAGGATGTGCCGGTGCTGGCCGGGTCACAGACCACCAGCGGCGACAACGTCTTTAACTCGGTAGAGCGTAAAACCGTCGGGACCAAGCTGAAAATTGTGCCGCAGATTAACGACGGCGACATTATTCACCTCAAGATTGAGCAGGAAGTCTCCAGCGTTGACGCCAGCGCCACCGAAGATGCGAGCCTCGGCCCGACCTTCAACACCCGTACCATCAATAACGAAGTGATGGTCCACAGTGGGCAGACCGTGGTTCTCGGCGGCCTGATGGAGAACAGCACCAAGCAGAACGTCTCGAAGGTGCCGCTGCTGGGCGATCTGCCGCTAGTAGGTCAACTGTTCCGCTACACCTCCCAGGATACGTCGAAACGTAACCTGATGGTCTTTATCCATACTACCGTCCTGCGCGACGACGACACTTACAGCGCCTCGTCGAAAGAGAAATACGACCAGATCCGCGCCCGTCAGCAGCAGCGTCTGGAGGAGAAAAAGCTCGGTATTATTGCCCCTGACGGCAACGCCGTGCTGCCCGCTTACCCGACCGCAGCCAGCGCCACGCCGGCCAGCCGCAACCCGTTTAAAGAGTAAGGACGAGGCGCAACATGGACGGACTGAGTCAAGAGTTATGCACCAGCAACTACGCCAAAACCCACGGGGTCCTCTTTTATCAGGATCGGGTCTGGGTGCGGGATGACGCCCCGGCGTTTGCCCTGCTGGAGATGCGCCGGGTGCTGGGGCGATCCTTCACCCCGACAATCCTGACGGCCGAGGCCTTTGACGAGATGCTGGCAAAGATCTGGCAGCAAAATAGCGGCGTCTCCCAGCAGATGGTGGACGATATGGACGCCGACATCGACCTGATGGCGTTAACCGAGGAGATCCCCGACAACGAGGATCTGCTGGATAACGACGAAAACTCGCCGGTGATCCGCCTGATCAACGCCATTCTCGGCGAAGCGGTGAAGGACGGTGCCTCGGATATTCATATTGAAACCTTCGAGCGCACCCTGAGCATCCGTTTTCGCGTCGACGGCGTGCTGCGTCCGGTGCTGCAACCGGCGCGCAAGCTCGCCCCGCTGCTGGTGTCGCGCATCAAGGTGATGTCGAAGCTCGATATCGCTGAGAAACGCCTGCCTCAGGATGGACGTATCTCCCTGCGCATTGGCCGCAAGGCCATCGACGTGCGTGTATCGACCATTCCGTCGCAGTATGGCGAGCGGGTGGTGATGCGTCTGCTGGATAAAAGCAATCTCAAGCCGGATATCAATAAGCTCGGTTTGATTGATGAAGAGCTGGAGAAATTAAAAGGGCTGATTGACCGCCCGCACGGCATTATCCTGGTCACCGGCCCGACCGGTTCCGGGAAAAGTACCACCCTGTACGCCATTCTGTCGGCGCTGAACGGCCATGAACGCAACATTCTGACCGTTGAAGATCCGATTGAATATGAGCTGGAAGGGGTGGGGCAGACCCAGGTTAACCCGCGCGTGGACATGACCTTTGCCCGCGGGCTGCGCGCGATTTTGCGTCAGGACCCGGACGTGGTGATGATCGGTGAGATCCGTGACGGCGAAACCGCGCAAATTGCGGTGCAGGCGTCACTTACCGGTCACCTGGTGATGTCCACGCTGCACACCAACAGCGCCGCCGGGGCCATTACCCGTCTGCGTGATATGGGGCTGGAGTCCTTTTTAATCGGATCCTCGTTGCTTGGTGTCATTGCCCAGCGTCTGGTGCGCCGGCTGTGTACCCACTGCCGGACCACCAGTCCGCTGGACGACAATGAAAAGGCGCTGTTCAGCTTTATGGCGACTCCGCCGAAGGCGATCTATCGCGCGGTAGGGTGTGAACACTGCCGCCAGAACGGCTATCAGGGGCGGGCAGGCATTCATGAATTCCTGGTGGTGGACAGCACCATGCGCCGCGCTATTCATGAAGACAAAGACGAAATGTCCATCGAAACCCAGCTTTTCAAACAGGCCTACAGTCTGCGCGAAAACGGCCTGCTGAAAGTCATCAGCGGCATTACCTCGCTGGAAGAAGTGATGCGCGTCACCGCCGAGCGTGGAGGGGATGAGTAATGGCCTTCTACGCATGGACAGCGACCGACGCGGCGGGTAAAACCCGGCGCGGATCGCTGCAGGCCGAGGGGCAAAAACAGGTGCGCCAGATGCTGCGGGATCAAAAGCTGATGCCGGTCAGCATCACCGAAACCCGCGAGAAGACGGCGGCCGGTAAAGCGGCAACCGGGGCGAAGCTCTCGACCCCGGTGCTGTCGATGTTTACCCGTCAGCTGTCGACGCTGGTCAACGCCGCGCTGCCGCTGGAGAGCGCCCTGAAGGCGATCTCGAAACAGACAGAAGACAAAAAGCTGGCGGCGATGGTGGTGGAGATCCGCGAAAAGGTGGTGGAAGGACATACGCTGTTCGACGCCTTCAGCCAGTTTCCGCGCACCTTTGACAAGCTCTACTGCACCCTGGTGATGGCCGGGGAAAAAACCGGCCACCTCGGTGACGTGCTGGAAAAACTGGCGGAGTACAACGAGCAGCGCCAGAAGATGAAAAGCAAGCTCACCCAGGCGATGGTCTACCCGATCACCCTGACGGTGGTGGCCATTGCGGTGATCAGCATCTTGCTGGTGGCGGTGGTCCCGCAGGTGATCGAGCAGTTCACCCACATGAAGCAGCAGCTGCCGATCACCACCCGCACCCTGATCGCGGTGAGTGATTTCCTGCAGGCCTGGGGGATCTATATCGCCGGCAGCCTTGCGGGGGGCGTTGTCGGGTTTAAAGCATGGCTGCGGAACAGCAAAAACCGTTTTCTGTGGCACAGCTGGCTGGTGAACAGATCGCCGATTAAAAAGCTGGTCTGCGCCATCAACAGCGCCCGCTATATCCGCACCCTGAGTATTTTGCAGGCCAGTAGCGTGCCGCTGCTGGAAGGGATGTATATCGCCATGGATGGTATCGAAAATCTGTATGCCCGGCAGGTGCTGGAGCAGGCGGCCGATACCGTGCGCCAGGGTGCCTCTTTATATAACGCGCTGGATCAGGCGAAATTATTCCCGCCCACCATGCTGTATATGATCGCCTCCGGTGAGGAGAGCGGTGAATTAGGCAATTTAATGGACCGCGCGGCGGAAAACCAGGAATCAGCATTGCAACATCGCATCACCTTGACGCTGTCGGTATTTGAACCGGCGCTGGTGGTGTCGATGGCAACCATTGTGCTGTTTATCGTGCTGTCAATATTACAGCCGCTTCTGCAACTTAATAACATGGTAGGTTAATCATGGCGATGAAACGTAAAAACCTGACCCGTCAGGCGGGCTTCACTTTGCTCGAATTAATGGTGGTGATTGTTATTCTCGGGGTACTGGCCAGCATGGTGGTGCCGAATTTAATGGGCAATAAAGAGAAAGCCGATACCCAGAAAGCGACCAGCGATATTGTCGCGCTCGAAGGCTCGCTGGATATGTATAAGCTTGATAACCACCGCTACCCGACCAGCGAGCAGGGTTTACAGGCTCTGGTGACCAAACCGGACATTGCGCCAATCCCGAACGGCTACCGCGCCGACGGCTATATCCGCCGCCTGCCGCAGGATCCGTGGGGCAACGACTATCTGCTGGTCAGCCCGGGTGAACACGGCGCGATCGATATCTTCTCTGCCGGTCCGGATGGCGAAGCCAATACCGCCGACGATATTACTAACTGGTCGCTCGCGAAAAAATAATGAGTAAGCAACGCGGCTTTACCCTGCTGGAAATTATTCTCGCGCTGGTGATATTTGCCAGCTGCGCAATGATGGTGGTCTCGACAATTCCATCCCGCAGCGGCGCGGATATATTTGGCCAGCAGTTAAAAGCCCTTGTGGAATATGGATCCGATCGCGCGGTGATGGACGGCAATATTATTGGCCTGACGATTACCCCCGATCGTTATCAGCTGGTGACCTTCGAAGAGAAAAACGGCAAACGGGGCTGGGTGCCGTTAACCGCCGGGCGAATTATCACCCGCGGCGATTTCCCGGAGGCGATGCACGTTTCGCTGTCACCCCAGCGGCTGGCGGCGACCCTGGATGCCGAACCGCAGATCCTTTTTTTGCCGGATGGCGAAATCAGCCGTTTTACCCTGTCGCTGCAAAGTGACGACAACCAGCACCGCTTCCGCGTGGTCTCCCAGGGCGCGGCCCCGGTAACGGTAGAGAACGATGGCTAAGGCGAAGCAACAGGGCATGACGCTGCTGGAGGTGATGGTCGCGCTGGTGATCTTCTCCACCGCCGCGCTGGCGCTGATGAACTCGGTGTCCCTCAATGTGCGCTTTACCTACGGCCTGGCGGATACCCTACAGGCCAGCTGGGTGGCGGAAAATCAGCTGGCGGAAGCCCAACTGATGCAGAGCGATTTCCCCGATACCGAAGAAGAGGGCACTGAAACTCAGGGCGGGCGCAGCTGGACCTGGCGCAAGCAGCGGGTGAAATCCGCCGACCAGGGTCTGGTGGATGAGATCCGCGTCTGGGCCGAAGGCGACGACAGCCAGCCGGTTATCACCCTGGATATCATCCCGCCAGGAGAGAAAAAGTGAAACAGACACGCCGCCAGCAGGGGTTCACCCTGCTGGAGATTATGATTGCGCTGACCATCTTCGCGGTGATCAGCACCCTGGCCTGGCAAATTCTGGATGGCGCGATGCGCACCAGCACCGCTACCGATGCCAGCGCGGCGAAGCTCAACCAGCTCCAGCGCGCCTGGAGCCTGCTGGAGCGGGATTTTTTCCAGCTGCAGGCGCGCGCGCCGCGTAACGGTACCGGCGTATTTCGCCTGAAAAACAACGCCCTGGAGCTGACCACCCTCAACGGGGTCAGCGGCCAGGTGCAGCTGGAGCGCGTGCGCTGGCGGCTGGAGGGCGGCCGCCTGTGGCGCGATGTCTGGCCGACCTTTGACGGCCCGGCCAACGCGAAACCGGATGAAGTGCCGATCGTTAATGAGGTGAAAACCGTGCAGTGGCGATTCTGGCAGGGTGGCTGGCAAAACGCGTGGCGCGACAACGACACCCAGCCGGACGGCGTGGAGCTGACGTTGACCATGCAGAGTGGCGACCGCTGGCGCTGGGTCTTTACCACCCCGGGCGAGCTACCGGCAGAAGCGGCAAAACCGGCAGAGCCGACGGCGGATAATCCGACGGAGACCCCGGCAGAGACGCCGCCAGATGCGCCGGCCCCTCCTGAGACCCCGCCCGCCCCGGAGGCACAGCCATGAGCCGGGTGCGTAAACAGCAGGGGGTCGCCCTGCTGGTAGTGCTGATCCTGCTGGTGATGATGTCGGCCCTGGCGGCCAAAATCAGCCAGCAGTTCTGCCGCAATTTGCAGAAAACCCACTACCAGGTGAGCCAGCAGCAGCTGCGCTGGGCGATGCAGCGTCAGGAGCAGATGGTCAAAGAGCGGCTGCTGGCCGCCATCAGCGGCGAAAACAGCGTCCTGACCCTGAAAGGCGAGTGGCATGAGCCGCTGGAGACCCAGGGCGAGTACTACACCGTGGTCAGCCAGGTGGAGGACGCCGAAGACTGCTTTAACGTCAATAACCTGCTGGCGGAACCGGCCCCCGCCGGGAAGGAAGAGACGCCCGCGCCTGCGCCGACGGAAAAGCCGCGTCAGCAGCAGATCGTTGAGCAGCTGCTCACCGACAGCGGCGTCACCACCCTCACGGCAGAAGAGATTTATCTCCAGCTGGTGGATTACCTCGATGAGGACACCACCACCGCCAGAGCGGGGCAGGAGGATGACGCCTGGGCCGGGCTCCAGCCCGCGCGCCTGCCGGCCAACCGGATGATGCTCAGCCTGAACGAACTTAAACAGCTGCCCGCCTTTCCGGCGGCGGCGTGGCCGAAGGTGAGCAGGCTGTTCTGCGCTCTGCCGACCACCGCCAGCCGGGTGGACGTCAATACCCTGACGCCGCAGCAGGCGGGTCTGCTGGCGGCGCTGTTCCCCGGCAAGCTGACCGAAGAAGAGGCGAAGCGGGTGATTGACTCTCGCCCGGACGAGGGCTGGGAAAGCGTGAAGGCATTCAGCGAGCAGCTGGAGCGTAACGCCCCGCAGCTGAAAGACGACCTGAAACAGGCCGCCGGGCTGCTCGACGTCAACAGCCGCTTTTTCCGCGTCAACTATACCGGCAATACCGATGAGTTAACCCTGCGCGTGGTCAGCCAGCTGCGGGCGGAGCGCGAGGCGGGCGAGGTCATAACCTGGCAGCGCCGTTACCGAATGATTGAATAACAAAAGTCTGAGTCTATGAAACAGGTAATTTTTGTGCGTCCCGACACTCGCGAGGACGCAAAAGTATGGTGGTGCGAATCGGGCAGTCAGCAGGCGATGGCGTTGAACGGGCACCAGGCGCTGCGTGACCTGGCGTCCCATCCACTGGCGTCGCGCGTCTGTCTGCTGCTACCGGCGAGTGAGATGGTCTTCCGCCACTTCACGCTGGCGAAAAAGACGCTGTCGGCGCAGAACACCCCCTTCTCCTGGATGGCGGAAGAGACGCTGATTGGCGATGTCGACACCCTCCACTGGACGGTGCTGGGCAAAGCCGGACGCGAGGTGGATGCGGTGGCGATTGACGCCCCGCGCCTGCATCAGTGGCTGGCGCGCTTTCACGACGCCGGGCTGAAGGTGGTGCAGGTCCTGCCGGACGCCTGGCTGCTGCCGGGTGAGGCGAACAGCAACACCCTGGTGCCGCTGGAGGAGCAGGTCTGGCTGCGTCTGGGCCAGGCGATCGCCTGCGAGGTGGAACCCGCCATGCTGCCGCTGCTGCTGGCGAAAACCGCCGGAGAGATCGTCTGCTACGGTGACGCCCCGGCCGGGGTGGCCTGCAGCGAAACCCTGCCGTGGCAGCATCCGCTGGCGCTAATCCAGGCCCGCTGGAAAACCTGCCGGGTGAACCTGCTGCACGGCGAGTTCGACCTGCGGACGGCCGACAGCGGCGCGGCGAAAAAGCTGCGGATCGCCACGGCGCTGATGGCGCTGCTGTGCGTCGGGTTGTTGACCGGGCCGCGTGCCGCCACGGCGTGGATGCTGGTGCAGGAGGAGAACCAGCTCCAGCAGGAGATCGTGCAGCTCTATCAGCACCATTTCCCCAGCCTGCGCCAGCAGAGCAACATCAAATATCATTTTGGTCAGAATCTTAAGAAGCAGAAGAAAGGTATTTTCCAGCAGCTGGATGCGCTGGAGCAAATTAAACGGCGGGTGCCGGGAATGGAAATAGAAGGTATCGAATACGACAACACGCAAAATAACCTGACGCTTAGCGTGAAAGCACAAAATCCGCAGCAGTTGCACGAATTTGTGCAGCAGGCGAGCGCCAGCTTTGCCTTTTCCTTACAGCCTATTTCCACGGTGGCACCTTATACCGCGATGGTGACAGGGAAATATAAATGAAAACAAAAATAGCACAGTTAAAAAATCGCTATCAGCAGTACAGCGTACGCGAGCGCAACCTGATTAAGGTGGGGGCGGCGGCGCTCTGCTGTGCGGCCGTTTATTATGGCGGCGTAGTGCCGCTGGACACGATGATCGGTCGCAGCCAGTCAACGCTGAACCGACAGCAGGAGACGCTGCGCTGGATGCGCGACGAAATTGCCAAAAATCATCTGCAGGTTCAGAAGTTGAAAATCAATAATCCGCGCAGCGCGGTGGAAAACAGCGCCCATAAGATCAACCTGACCCTCAGCGATGTGCGTCAGGACGGCCAGTCCCTGTCCTTCGCCATTAATCGGGTGAATGTGTATGTGTTGAAAAACTGGCTGCGTCAAATGAACCTCGCCACCGGCGTGCAGCTGGAGAAGATGAACCTGACGCCAGTGGATCACCTCAGCGACGTGAAGGCGGATATCCAGCTGAGCTGGAAAAAAAGCGCATGATGGACCCGGCGTTTTGTACCGCCAGCGGCGTGCTGGGGGCGATCCTCGGCAGCTTTCTTGGCGTAGTGGTGGAACGCCTCCCGAGGTGGATGCGGGAAGAGGAGGGGGCCGGGAACCTGCTCTACCCGCCTTCGCACTGCCCGGCGTGCCAGCACCGGCTGCGCTGGTGGGAAAATATCCCGCTGGTCAGCTGGCTGATGCTGCGCGGCCGCTGCTGCCGCTGCCGCTCTGCGATCCCCCTGCGGGTGCTGATGGTGGAGCTGCTCAGCGCGCTCTTTTTTGCCCTCAGCGCCTGGCTGATACTCGATTTACCGGTGCTGCTGGCCCTGTGGCTGCTGTGGTGCGGCCTGCTGCCGCTGGCGATGATTGACCTGCGGGAGCGGTTACTGCCGGACTGCCTGACCCAGCCCCTGCTGTGGGCGGGGCTGCTGCTGAATCTGCATACCCACCTGCTGCCGCTTGCCGACGCCCTGTATGGCGCGGTGGCGGGCTATCTGGCGCTGTGGCTGGTCTATCAGGGCCATCGGCTGGTGACCGGTCGGGAAGGGTTGGGCTACGGCGACTTCAAGCTGCTGGCGGCGCTGGGGGCCTGGTGCGGCTGGCAGGCGTTACCCTCGATCCTGCTGCTGGCGGCGCTGGGCGGTATTCTCGGCTGGGCGATCTGTTTCCGGCATCAGGAGAATGACAACGTTATTCCCTTCGGCCCTTTTCTGGCGTTTGCCGGGCTGATCATCTTTATTCTGCAGCACGCCATCTTCACTTTTTAATTCAGCGGTCAAGTTTTTCCTGAGTTTTTTTCGTGAAAGCGAAGGCGCGAAAAATAATGCGGGGAGCGATATCGTAACTCCGGGTTAAATAACCCTTTTACCATGCCGAATGGATCGCATGGTCTGTTTAAGTTCACGTTTATCACAGGAATGAATAATGAAAATCATGCAGCCTAAATATCTGGCTTTATTTGTCGCTGCGGCGGTGAGCCCGGTATTTGCAGCCGTGCCAGGGAAACCGTCGCTGAGTAACGGTAATGACAAATTTGCCATTGTTGAGGTGGACCAGTCAGCGCAGGCCTATAACTCGCTGATTAAGGTCAAGGACGGCGCTGACGTGACCGTAGAGTGGAACGTTTACAGCGGCGATGTCCCGACATCGGCCAAAGTGCTGCTGGACGGCCAGGAAGTCTGGAGCGGTGCGGGCAGTGCTTCCGGCAAAGCCACCTTCAACGTTAAAAAAGGCGGACGTTATCAGGAGCAGGTTCAGCTGTGTAATGACAGCGGTTGCAGCACCAGCGACAGCAAGCTGATCATCGTGGCCGATACCGACGGTAGCCACCTGCTGCCGCTGAACACCACCATGAAGGAAAACAACAAATCCTTCGCCCAGCACTCCGATAAAGTAGTGGCGGCGTACTATCCTGAGTGGGGCGTTTACGATCGTAAGTTCAACATCGATCAAATTGCTGCTGACAACGTGAACCACATTATTTATGGCTTCATTCCGATGTGCGGCGACCACATCAACGCCAGCGCCGGTAACGCACTGGAAGCCCTGAAGAAAGCCTGCCAGGGCCGTCCTGATTATACTTTAGCGATCCACGATCCATGGGCGGCGCTGCAAATGCCACAGGCTGGCGTCTCGAACTGGGATGACCCCTACAAAGGCACCTATGGCCAGATGATGGCGCTGAAAAAAGCGCATCCGGGCCTGAAAATTCTGCCCTCTATCGGCGGCTGGACCCTCTCCGATCCGTTCTTCCAGATGCACGATAGCGCCATCCGCGCTCGCTTTGTCTCCTCGGTGAAAGAGTTCCTGCAAACCTGGAAATTCTATGACGGCGTGGACATCGACTGGGAGTTCCCGGGCGGCGGCGGTGAAAACCCATCCCTCGGCAACCCACAGGTCGATAAAGAGACCTACACCCTGCTGATGCGCGATCTGCGTGCGATGCTCAACGAACTCTCTGCCCAGACCGGTCGCACCTATGAGCTGACCTCCGCCATTGGCGCAGGCACCTCCAAAATCGCCAACGTTGACTACAATGCGGCGCAGAAGTACATGGACTACATCTTCCTGATGAGCTACGACTTCTACGGCTCCTGGAGCATGAGCGATCTCGGCCACCAGACTGCGCTGCACGCTGCATCCTGGAAACCGGATAGCGTGACCACCGAAGGCAGCGTTAATGCGATGCTGGCTCAGGGCGTTCAGCCGGGCAAAATCGTGGTCGGCGCGGCGATGTACGGTCGCGGCTGGACCGGCGTTCACGGCTATACCGGCGACAATCCGTTTACCGGCACTGCCACCGGCGCGATCCCGGGCTCCTGGGAGGCTGGCATCGTTGACTACCGTGACATCGTCAACAAATACAAAGGCAAAGCGGGCTGGGAATACAAATACGACGCCACCGCAGAAGCGCCATACCTGTTCAACAAGAGCACCGGCACCCTGATCACCTATGACGATGCGCGTTCCGTCGAGGCGAAAGGCAAGTTTGTGCTGAACAAAAACCTGGGTGGCCTGTTTGCCTGGTCACTGGAATCCGATAACGGCGACATCCTGAATGCGATGAACGAAAGCCTGCTGAGCGGCTCTTCTTCTGACGTTCCGGCGGTGACTAACCATGCGCCGGTGGCTTCCGCCAACGACCTGACCGTTACTGGCCCGGCGACCGTGACCCTGGACGGCTCTGCCTCCAGCGATCAGGACGGCGATACCCTGACCTGGAAATGGACTCAGATCGCCGGTCCTTCTGTCACCCTGACCAACAGCACCCGTGCACAAGCCAGCTTTAACGTGGCGGCCGTGGCGAATGACCAGACGCTGGCCTTCCGCCTGACCGTAACCGACAGCAAAGGGCTGAGCAGCACCGCTGACGTGCAGGTGGTGAACAAAGCGCCGAAAGCCAACCAGGCCCCGGTGATTAACACCATGGCGCCGGTCTCGGTTGAAGCGGGTCAGCCTCTGTCCCTGCATGCCCAGGCTGCGGATCCGGATGGTGATGCCCTGACCTACGCCTGGAGCGTTCCGGGTGACATGAACGCCACCGGCACCGATACCGCCAACCTGAGCATTACCGCACCAGAGGTAAGCAGCGACACCCGCTACACCCTGAGTGTCGTCGTGAGCGACGGCAAAACTGCGGTGCAGGCTAACGTCGAAGTGACCGTAACGGCAAAAGCGCAGGAGCCAGCCGACGATGTGACGCCACCAGCGGATGATGCGACCGACAACGGCAGCTGCGACAGCAGCCCGGTTGATGCCAACGCCAGCAACTACGCAGCGTGGAGCAGCAGCAAGGTCTACACCAGCGGCAACACCGTCAGCTTTGATAACCTGGTCTGGAAAGCGAAGTACTGGACTCAGGGCAACCAGCCGGGCTTCGGCGTGGATGCATGGGAGCTGATGAGCAACGTGAAAATGGGCTGGAACCCGACCATGGTTTACAACGGCGGCGACACCACCACCTTCGAAGGCAACGAGTACCGTGCTAAATGGTGGACTAAAGGTGACAAACCGGGCCAGAACGATGTCTGGGTGAAAGTGGGCGCGGCACCAGATTGTAAATAATCTTCCGCACCGGATATGACGGGGGCTCAGCCCCCGTCTTTTTGCGTCTGGCGGGTATGAAATGAAACGCTTACTTCTTCTGCTGTTGCTGCTCAGTCACAGCGCGCTGGCAAACTGCTGGGACAGCGCCGGGCAGCGCTATCACGTCGATCCTTATTTGCTTTATGCCATTGCTAACGTCGAGTCGGGGATGAACCCCTATGCGGTGGGCTGGAACCATGACGGCACCCGGGATGTCGGGCTGATGCAGATTAACAGCATCCACTTTGCCGGGCTGCAGCGCGCCGGGATCGACGAGTATCGCCTGATCAGCGAGCCCTGCACCTCGATCATGGTCGGGGCCTCGATTTTGTCGGGGATGATCAAAGTGTACGGCTACAACTGGGAAGCGGTGGGGGCCTATAACGCCGGGTTAAAAAAAGAGAACTACCCGCAGCGGATGGTGTACGCCCACAAGGTGTGGCGGAAATACCAGCAGCTCAAAACCCGCGGCAGACGCTAATCAGCGGGGCAGCTTACCGTGATCCCGCAGCCAGGCGGCGGTACGCACAATACCTTCATCCAGCGTCACCAGCGGTTTATAGCCCAGCTCGCTCTCGGCGCGCTGCGTATCGAGGGTAAAATCAAAGTTCAGTTTCGACACCCCGTAGTGGGTCAGGGCAGGCTCTTTGGCCGCCTTATTCCCCAGCCGCTCCATGCTGCGGGCAATGATGTCCAGCATCGGGTAGGGCACCGAGCGGATCCGGCACTCAATGTTCAGCTCATCGATCAGCTTCTGCACAATGCTGCGCAGGGTGCGTGGTTCGCCGTTGGTGATGTTGTACGCCCGCCCCGAGGGCAGACCGTCGCTCGCGCTCTGGCTGGCCAGCCACATGGCGTGAATGGCGTTATCGAAATAGGTCATATCCACCAGCGCATCCCCGCCGCGCGGCAACAGCACGCTGCCGTAGTGGTGCATCATCTGCGCCAGACGCGGAATAAACACTTTATCGTGCGGGCCAAACAGGCTCTGCGGGCGCAGGATGGTGAAGCGGGTATGCGGGTTGGACTGCGCCAGCAGATCGATCACCTGTTCGCTGGCGGCCTTGCTGCGGGCAAACTCGCAGGCGTAGCGCGCCGGACGGAAATCTTCCTGGATATCGCGATGGTGGTGATAGTCGAAATAGAGCGACGGGGAGGAGAGATGGACAAAATTGCGCACCCCCCAGGCCACGGCCCACTCGCCCAGACGGCGGGTGGCGCGCACGTTCGCCAGATCGAAAGCTTCCTGGGTTCCCCACGGCGAGGTAAAGCTGGAGCAGTGCCACAGCGTATCGATCCCGGCCAGCATCACTTTTGCCTGGGAAGAGACCAGTTCCGTCAGGTCGGCATGGACAAACTCTGCGCCCATTTTTTGCAGCAACTTACCCATCGCTTCATTGCGACCGGTGGCCCGAACGCTGATGCCTTTATTGCGCAAAAACTCCACCGCATTGCGGCCTAAGCCGCTGGTGGCGCCGGTAACCAGTACCTTCATATCGATCCACTGTTTTGAAAAGAATTTCGTGCGCATTCTTCCGTGAATTACGGCGCTATGCAATGGGAAACGTGAAAGATTCGGAGTTTTAATCAGACTTTTTCTGACTTTTGTTCTGCCAGAAGTGCAATACGCCGGGCCATGCCGCGGAAGATAAACAGGTGCGCCGGGATCATCAGCAGCCAGTAAAACAGGCCCGGCATCCCGTGCGGATGCCACCAGGCGCGCACATCCAGCTCCCGGTACTCGCCTTTATCTTTCAGGGTAAAGCACAACCGCCCGAGACCGGGGGCTTTCATGCCAAACAGCATCGCCAGCTGCTTTTCCGGCTCGACGATGATCACCTTCCAGCTGTCGACCGCATCGCCGGTTTGCAGGTATGGCGCAGCGGGGCGGCCTTTCGCCAGCTTGTGCCCGACCAGCAGGTCCATCATCCCCCGGGTCTGCCACAGGATGCTGCCAAAGAAATATCCCTCTTTGCCGCCGATCTGATTCACTACCTGCCATAAGGCGGCCAGGCTGGCGGGAGTTTTTACCGTACAACCGGCCTGTTTCGGAAAGTAGCCGTACTCCGGACGCCAGCGGGCGAAGGCCTGCGCGTCGTAGCCCCAGTCGCTGGAGTTGACCAGCTTCTCCTCCTCTTTCAGCGTATTGCGCACCGCGTCATCAAAGCGGATTAACTCCTGGGGGATGAGCGCCCGCAGGTCGCGGTCGTCGGCCAGCAGATCGTGCTTCAGCCCCTGAATCAAGGCTTTAGCGGTGGTCGGCGGCACCGAGGTGATCACGTTTAAAAACCACACCGAGATCCAGCGGGTCGGGAAGGGGATGGGGATCAGCGGGCGGCGGCGACCGCTCACCGCCATAAAGTGTTCGAACTGCTGCTGATAGCTCAGCACTTCGGGTCCGGCGGCCTCCAGCACCCGGTGCGCTGGGGCCGGGTGATTAAGCAGTTCCACCAGATAGTGCAGCAGGTTCTCCAGCGCAATCGGCGTGGTGCGGGATCGCACCCAGCGCGGGGGAGTTAGCACCGGCAGGTTATAGACCATGTCGCGCATCACTTCGAAGGCGGCAGAGCCTGCCCCGACGATGATCCCGGCCCGCAGCTCGGTGAGGGGGATCCCCGCGCTGCGCAGCACCTCGGCGGTCAGCTGCCGGGCGCGCAGGTGGTCGGACTGCTCATGCTCCGGTGCCTGCAATGAGCTGAGGAAGATGATCTGTTTAACCGGATGTTCCAGCAGCAGGTCGCGCACGTTCATCGCCACCTGGCGCTCATGGGCGATAAAATCCCCGCCTTCGCCCATGCTGTGCACCAGATAGTAGAGGGTATCCACCCCCTCAAGCAGCGCTCCCAGCGTCTGCGGCCAGTTGAGATCGACAGCATGGCAGGTCACGTTTGGCAGGCTCTGCTTTTGCAGACGCTCAACGTTGCGTGCCGCAGCCAGCACCTGATGCCCGCGTGCGCTCAGAGCGGTCACCAGATGTTGACCGATATACCCGCTGGCACCCAGGACCAGAATACGTTGCGGCACGTTAGCTCCTTAGCGCTGCAAAAATGCCTGCCAGTGAGCCACCACCTCGGCAAGCTGCTCGCGATTGACGTCGAGATGCATCACCAGACGCACCACCGGCGAGGCGTTGATCAGCACCCCGCGTGCCTTCATAAACTCACCCAGCGCCGCGGCGTTGTCGTCCCCGACGCGGATAAACAGCATGTTGGTGTCGTGACGCATGACATCTGCGCCGATCTCGCGCAGCTGCGTCGCCATCCACGCCGCATTGTCGTGATCGTCCTTCAGACGGGCGACGTTGTTTTTCAGGGCGTACAGACCCGCGGCGGCAAGGAATCCGGCCTGGCGCATGCCGCCGCCGGTCATTTTACGCCAGCGGTTGGCGCGCTTGATGTAGTCAGCGTTGCCCACCAGCAGGGAGCCCACCGGCGTGCCCAGCCCTTTGGAGAGGCATATGGTGAACGAGTCGCAATATTGCGTAATCTCTTTCAGCTCGCAGCCATACTCCACCACGGCGTTAAAAATACGTGCGCCATCGACGTGCAGCCCCAGTTTGCGCTCGCGGGTAAATTCCCACGCCGCTTTCAGGTACTCGCGCGGGAGCACTTTGCCGTTATGGGTGTTTTCGAGGCTGAGCAGTTTGGTGCGGGCGAAGTGAATATCGTCGGCTTTGATTTTGGCGGCGACTTTGTCCAGCGGCAGGGAGCCGTCAGGCGCGGCATCAATCGGCTGCGGCTGAATGCTGCCCAGCACCGCTGCACCCCCGGCTTCGTACAGGTAGTTATGCGCCCCCTGGCCGACGATATACTCTTCCCCCCGCTCGCAGTGGCTGAGCAGGGCCACAAGGTTGGCCTGGGTGCCGGTTGGCAGAAACTGGGCGGCCTCGTGGCCGCTCAGTTCGGCGGCATAGCGCTGGAGCTCGTTAACGGTCGGGTCGTCGCCGTAAACGTCGTCCCCGACCGGCGCGGCCAGCATCTCCTTGAGCATGGCCTGCGTCGGACGAGTAACGGTGTCGCTGCGTAAATCAATCATGGCATTTCCTTATTATTTTAAAGGCGATGCCGATTGTTTTACCTGAGCCAGTTGGTTTTGGCTAGCTCCAGAACTTCGTCACCACGGCCGCTGATGATGGCACGCAGCATATACAGGCTAAAGCCCTTGGCCTGTTCGAGTTTGATCTGCGGTGGGATCGCCAGTTCATCTTTGGCAACCACCACATCCACCAGCACCGGACCGTCGGTGGCGAAGGCGCGCTGGAGAGCGTCATCCACTTCCGAGGCCTTCTCCACGCGGATGCCGGTGATGCCGCAGGCTTCGGCGATGGCGGCGAAGTTGGTCTCGTGCAGTTCGGTGCCGTCAGTCAGATACCCCCCGGCCTTCATCTCCATCGCCACAAATCCCAGCACGCTGTTGTTAAAGACGATGATTTTGATCGGCAGCTTCATCTGCGCCACCGAGAGGAAATCGCCCATCAGCATGCTGAACCCGCCGTCGCCGCACATCGCCACCACCTGACGATCCGGCGCGGTGGCTTTGGCCCCCAGCGCCTGCGGCATGGCGTTGGCCATCGAGCCGTGGTTAAACGAGCCAATCAGACGGCGCTTGCCGTTCATCTTCAGGTAGCGCGCCGCCCAGACGGTCGGGGTGCCCACGTCGCAGGTGAAGATGGCATCTTCATCGGCATAGTGGCTGATCTGCTGCGCCAGATACTGCGGGTGCAGCGCCTTGTCGCTGGGCTTCGCCAGGTCGTCCAGTCCTTTACGCGCATCGCGGTAATCGCTCAGGGCCTTGTCGAGGAACGTGCGATCGGTTTTCTCCTCCAGCAGCGGCATCAGCGCGGTGAGGGTGGCCTTGATGTCGCCCACCAGGGCCATATCCACTTTGCTGTGCGCCCCGATGCTGGCCGGGTTGATGTCGATCTGGATGATTTTGGCGTCGGTAGGGTAGAAGGCGCGATACGGGAAGCGGGTGCCGAGCAGCACCAGGGTGTCGGCGTTCATCATGGTGTGGAACCCGGACGAGAAGCCGATCAGCCCGGTCATCCCCACGTCGTAAGGGTTATCGTACTCCACGTGTTCTTTGCCGCGCAGGGCGTGGACAATCGGCGCCTTGAGCATACCGGCAAATTCCACCAGCTCGTCATGGGCCCCGGCACAGCCGCTGCCGCACATCAGGGCGATATTGCTGGAGTAGCGCAGGAGCTGCGCCAGCTTTTTCAGCTCGGCCTGAGCGGGCGTCACCACCGGAAGAGGGGCAGGATACCAGTGGCTGCTGGCACTTTCCGGGGCCGCCTGCAGGGCCACGTCACCGGGCAGTACAATCACCGAGACGCCGCGGTTTAAAATGGCGTTGCGCAGGGCCAGAGCCAGCACCTGCGGGATCTGCTCCGGCGTGGAGACCAGCTCACAGTAGTGGCTGCATTCACGGAACAGCTCCTGGGGATGCGTCTCCTGAAAATAGCCGCTGCCGATTTCACTTGACGGAATGTGCGCGGCGATAGCCAGCACCGGGACGTTGTTGCGATGGCAATCAAACAGGCCGTTGATCAGATGCAGGTTGCCCGGTCCGCAGGATCCGGCGCACACCGCCAGCTCGCCGGTGAGTTGGGCCTCGGCCCCGGCGGCGAACGCGGCGACCTCTTCATGACGGGTCGGCATCCACTCGATGGTGCCCATCCGGTTCAGGCTGTCGCTCAGGCCGTTGAGGGAATCCCCGGTGACACCCCAGATCCGTTTTACTCCGGCCTGTTCCAGCATTTTCGCGATGTAGTTCGCCACGGTTTGTTTCATGGTAGTCCGTCTCCTGAATGTGTTAACGCTTTCAAGCTTAGATGAAACTCACCGCCATGCTGGTTTAATCCCCCTGATTAATAGTTGCTTTCAATGTGCAATATTTCGTCATATTCTGCTGGCGTACATAATAAAAACGGGAGTGAATTCAAATGGTTAAATCATTGTTAATGTCTGTTAATAAAACGCTAACGTGCGACGATACGGGCAAGCTGTTGCTGCGTCTGGCGGTAGGGGGATTGATGCTGTTTCACGGCCTGCATAAGGCCATCGACGGGGTAGGAGGCATTGCAGGTATGCTGGCGGCGAAGGGGCTGCCGGGCTTTATTGCTTACGGTGTGCTGATTGGCGAAGTGGTGGCGCCGATCCTGATTATCCTCGGTATTCTCACCCGTCCTTCGGCGCTGGTGCTGGCCTTTACCATGGTGGTGGCGTGGCTGATGGTGGGCACCGGTAAAACCTTCGCACTGGATGCAGTGGGAGCCTGGGCGATTGAGAGTCTGGTTTATTTCTTCGTGGGTGCGCTGGCGGTGGCATTTTTAGGGGCAGGGCGGTATGCGGTGGTGAGCGATCCGGCGTGGAAGTAAAAACATCCCCGATGTGACATCGGGGATGTTGATTTCCCAGGCCCGGTAAGCGCTAGCGCCACCGGGCGTTTCATCAGGCCAGCACCAGATCCCCCTGCGGATGACAGGAGCAGGCCAGCACATAGCCTTCTGCCACTTCGGCATCCGTCAGGGTCATGGTGCTGGAGACGGTATAGTTCCCGTCCACCACCTTCGTTTTACAGCAGCCGCAGACACCCGCGCGACAGGCAGCCACCACCGGCACGTTATTGCTCTCCAGCGCTTCCAGCAGCGTGCTGCCCACGCGGCCAAAGAAGGTCTGGGCTGGCTGCAGTTTGGTGATCTTCAACCCGCGGGTGGCGGCTTCCGCGACCGGGGTAAAGAACTGCTCTTTAAAGAAGCGGGTCACGCCGAGGGCCTTCACCTCTTCCTCAACGATGTCCATATACGGCGCCGGACCACAGGTCATCACGGTGCGTGAAGCGAGATCCGGCACCTGTTGCAGCAGCTCGCGGGTCAGGCGACCGGCGACAAAACCTTCGGTGGCGTTGGTTTCGGCCACCAGCGTGACCGGATAATTACGCCATTCGTCGGTGAAAATCACATCCTGCGGCGAACGCACGCTGAAGATCACCGCCACGTCGGCCTGCGGGCGGTTCTTCGCCAGCCAGCGACGCATCGACATCACCGGCGTCACGCCGCAGCCGGCAGCCAGCAGCAGGAATTTATCTTCTGGTTTGTCGTCACAGGTAAAATCACCCTGCGCATCCGACAGCCAGATGTAATCCCCACGCTTCACGTCGTGCGTCAACCACTGCGAGCCTGCCCCCTCATCAATGCGGCGGATGGTCAGCGTAATGTACTCGCTGATACCCGGCGTGGAGGAGATCGTGTACGCCCGCAGCGTCTCTGCTGAGTTACGCACGCTGACCAGCGCATACTGCCCGGCACGGTACGGATAATAGTCGTGGCACAGCAGCGAAATCGTCCAGACATCCGGCGTTTCCTGATGGATGTGGTGAACCTGCATCCGCCACGGGCACTGATGGGTTGGCATTGTCATAGTTTACTCCTTACGCGCTCAGCAGTTGCTTCATGTCTTCTTCAACGGTGGTCACGGAACGCAGACCAAATTTCTCGTTGAGGACCGCCAGCAGGTCAGGGGTAAAGAAGCCAGGCGCGGTCGGGCCGGTGACGATGTTTTTCACGCCTAGCGACAGCAGGGTCAGCAGGATCACAATCGCTTTCTGTTCGAACCAGGAGAGCACCAGCGACAGCGGCAGGTCGTTCACGCCACAACCCAGTTTTTCCGCCAGGGTCACGGCCAGAATGATCGCCGAGTAGGCATCGTTACACTGACCGGCATCGATCAGGCGCGGCAGGCCTTCGATATCCCCGAACTCCAGCTTGTTGAAACGGTATTTACCGCAGGCCAGGGTGAGGATCAGGCAGTCGTCCGGCACGCTGGTGGCGAAGTCGGTGAAGTAGTTACGCTCCCCGCGTGCGCCGTCGCAGCCACCGACCAGGAAGATGTGACGCAGTTTTTCGCGGCTCACCAGGTCAATCAGGGAATCCGCCGCGCCCAGCAGGGTCTGACGGCCAAAACCAACGGTGATCAGGTGAGGAATTTCGCTGTACGGGAAGCCCGCCATCTGCTGTGCCTGGGCGATCACCGGACCAAAATCGTCACCTTCAAGGTGGCTCACGCCCGGCCAGCCGACGATGCTGCGGGTCCAGATACGGTCGTCGTAGGCGCCCACGGTTGGGTCGATGATGCAGTTAGAGGTCATCACTATTGGGCCCGGGAAGCGGGCGAACTCCACCTGCTGGTTCTGCCAGCCGCTGCCGTAGTTACCGATCAGGTGTTTGAATTTGCGCAGTTCCGGATAGCCGTGGGCAGGCAGCATCTCACCGTGGGTGTAGACGTTCACGCCGGTACCGTCGGTCTGCTCCAGCAGGTTGTAGAGATCTTTCAGGTCGTGACCGGAGATCAGGATGCATTTCCCTTCGGTCGCTTTAACGTTGACCTGGGTCGGGGTCGGGTGGCCATATTTGGTGGTTTCACCGGCATCCAGAATGCTCATCACTTTGAAGTTCATCTGGCCGATTTCCATTGAACACTCCAGCAGGGCATTCATGTCGGAAGGCCAGGTCCCCAGCCACGCCATGATTTTGTGGTACTGGGCGTAGATGTCGTTGTCGTACTGATCCAGAACGTGCGCGTGTTCCATATAGGCCGCGGCACCTTTCAGGCCGTACAGGCACAGCAGACGCAGGCCGAGGATGTTCTCGCCGATCGCCGCTTTGTCTTTGTTCGGGGTAAATTCTGCCGCCTGACGTTGCAGGTCGCCGAGGTCGTCGCTCACCAGTTGCAGGTCCGCCATCGGGTTATCGACGCGGGCAGTGGCATCCACGTTCTGGGCCTGCGCTTTCAGGGCGTCACGCAGGGCAATGGCTTCGCGGGCGTAGCCCACAATGCGTGGCGAATCGAAGTTCACGTTGGTCAGGGTAGAGAAAAACGCGCGCGGGGCAAAGTTATCGACGTAGTGGTCGACAATGCCATATTCCCGGGCTTTTACTGCCCAGGCGGATAAACCCTGCAGGGACGCAATCAGCAGATCCTGCAGATCGGAAGTTTCGGCGGTTTTACCGCACATGCCCTGTGCGTAAGAGCAGCCGTTGCCGGCTGGAGTACGGATAGTTTGTTCACATTGCACACAAAACATAATCACACCTGTTAAAGTTATATTTGATATACATGTTTAAGATTATGCTTGTGCCGATAAGGAGAAAAGGGCTTTCTGCTACAAACGAAAGGGTTATTGATTTAGCGCAATTTTGGCGGCAGCAGGCTACCGCCAAAGAAGTATCAGGCGGAGAAGAAGGCCATCATGATCGGTACCAGTAGGCTTAAAATAAAGCCGTGGACGATGGCGGCAGGGACCATCTCCAGCCCGCCAGAGCGTTGCAGCACCGGCAGGGTAAAGTCCATCGACGTGGCCCCGCACAGGCCCAGCGCCGTGGAGCGGCTACGGCGCACCAGGCCCGGGATCAGCATAATGGCGATCAGCTCCCGGCCAAGATCGTTAAAGAAGGCGGCGCTGCCAATTACCGGGCCAAAGGATTCGGTAAGCAGAATACCGGACAGCGAATACCAGCCAAAGCCGGAGGCCATTGCCAGGGCGGTATTGAGCGGCAGGTCGAGAATAAAGGCATTGATCACCCCGCCCACCAGCGAACTGCCCACTACGAAAACGGCGACCATCATGCCCCGGCGGTTGAGGACGATCTGTTTTAAGGTCATGCCGTTATTGCGCAGCTGAATACCAATCAGGAACAGCAGGAAGATCAGGGTATATTCGCTGGCCTCGGTGGCGTGCTGTAAAAAATCCAACCCGCTCAGCCCCAGTAAAAAGCCAATCACCACCACGCCGCATAATTTCAGTGACTCCAGCGCCATGGCGATACGCGACGGTAATTTCTCCTGATGGTGGTGGTTTTTCCACGGAATAACGCGTTCCAGCCAGAACAGGGCCGCGATATTGCACAGCAAAATAACCCCCATCGTAATGATGGAGTAATGCAGGATCGAGAGCAGGTTGGTTGCCAGATTATCGAGGAAGGCGAGGCTGATACCCATAAAAAACAGAATGACGTAGACAATCCAGCTCAGTAAGCGGTTGATCAGTTTTAACGCGGCCAGCTGGCGAAGAGGAATGAGATAACCCACGATCAGCGGGATCAGAATGATTAAGAGTCCTGAAAACATGAACAACCGGTCCTTTATATGAGTGGCGCTGTGACACTACCCAATTCAGACGGTTCAGTAAAGATGAAAACAGTGCCGGGCGGCGCTTCGCTTGCCCGGCCTACAAATGCACTGTTTCGTAGGCCGGGTAAGGCGAAGCCGCCACCCGGGGTTGGATCAGTCGCGCTTCTCAAGCAGGGTGCGATACAGCACGCCGCCAAGAATACCGCCAACAATAGGCATTACCCAGAACAGCCACAGCTGCTCAATGGCCCAGCCGCCCTGGAAGATCGCAACCGCGGTGCTGCGCGCCGGGTTAACCGAGGTGTTGGTGACCGGAATGCTGATCAGGTGGATCAGGGTCAACGCCAGGCCAATCGCAATCGGGGCAAAACCGGACGGGGCGTGTTTGTCGGTAGCGCCGAGGATCACCAGCAGGAAGCCTGCCGTCAGCACAATTTCAATCACGATGGCAGAGAGCATGGAGAAGCCGCCCGGGGAGTGCTCGCCAAAGCCGTTTGAAGCAAAACCGCTGGCTGCGGCGTCAAAGCCCGTTTTACCGCTGGCAATCAGATAAAGAATAGCGGCAGCAATAATCCCGCCAATCACCTGAGCAATAATATAGCTGACAATATCTTTCGCCGGAAAACGACCGCCCGCCCACAGACCTAATGTTACCGCCGGGTTAAAGTGTCCGCCGGAAATATGTCCTACGGCATAGGCCATGGTTAATACCGTTAAACCGAAGGCCAGAGAAACCCCGACAAAACCGATCCCTAATTCCGGGAAACCTGCCGCCAGCACTGCGCTGCCGCAGCCACCAAATACCAGCCAGAATGTACCAAAACATTCAGCTGCTAATTTTCTGAACATAAACCACCTCAATAAAATGACAATTCTGCGGTATTGCACACAGACGTTTTCCCTAATGCACGAGGACATAACTAAAGCGGCGCTATTTTATAAATGTCATCATGGCACCACCAGCGGTATAAACCGCATAAATTTGATTTAGAGCAATGATAAACGATGTATGTTAAAGAAGGGGGCGCAGATTGAAATAATAACGGATGTTTCGCATCGGATTTATTGATAGTCAAAATATATACTAATCAAATTCTGAATTATTCAGTGAGAATTGACATCGATAACGTGCAAAAATACTATTTCGTTGAAAAATAGCGTTTTATTTTTCTTTTTTAATTATTTAATTCACTATCTTAAAAAGGAATTTACTATGAAAGAACTTCAAATCGAAGAAATGGCTGCTGTTACTGGTGCGGGTTTAATTGCTGACGCTGCAGCGGCATTAGGTGAAGGCATCGGCAGAATTGTCGATGTTTCCTGTAATACCGGTACCCAGGCCACCACCGCAGGCGAAACAATGGGCCGCGGCATCGGGATGATCGTTGAAGCCTCTGTCAGTATCTTCCAGGGTATTTTTGGCGGTATCTCTTCACTGTTCAATAAATAATAAATTAACCCATTCTCCCAAGGAGAGCTTGCTCTCCTTTTTCACCACCCTCTCTTCTCTGCGCAGTACTCACTCTTTATCTCTGGCGCTATAATGCTGATAACGTGAAGGAAAGCGTTAATGAGCCTGGAGGGTACATGTTGCTTGAACGTGTGGAAATCGTGGGGTTCCGCGGCATTAACCGTCTGTCGCTGATGCTGGAGCACAATAACGTGCTGATCGGGGAAAACGCCTGGGGGAAATCCAGCCTGCTGGATGCCCTGACGCTGCTGCTCTCCCCGGAATCCGATCTGTACCATTTTGTCCGGGAAGATTTCTGGTTCCCGCCCGGGGATCTGCTGGGGCGCGAACACCATCTGCATATTATTCTCACCTTTCGTGAAGCCGAGCCGGGCCGTCATCGCGTTCGCCGTTATCGTCCCCTGGCCGACTGCTGGGTGCCGTGCCAGGACAACTATCAGCGCATCTTTTATCGTCTGGAGGGCGAGCTGGCAAACGACGACAGCGTGCTGACCCTGCGCGGTTTTCTCGATAACCACGGCAACCCTCTGCCGCTGGCGGATATCGACGACCTGGCGCGGCATCTGGTGCGCCTGATGCCGGTCCTTCGCCTGCGTGATGCCCGCTTTATGCGCCGGATCCGCAACGGCACGGTGCCCAACATGCCCGACGTTGAGGTCACCGCCCGCGAGCTGGATTACCTGGCCCGCGAGCTGGTGGCCCGTCCGCAAAATCTCACCGATGGCCAGATCCGCCAGGGGCTGTCGGCGATGGTGCAGCTGCTGGAGCACTACTTTACCGAGCAGGGCACCTCGCCAGTCCGCAACCGCCTGATGCGGCGGCGCTCCCACGATGAACAGCGCAGCTGGCGCTACCTCGACATCATCAACCGGATGATTGACCGCCCCGGTGGCCGTTCGCACCGGGTGATCCTGCTGGGGCTCTTCTCGACGCTGCTGCAGGCCAAGGGCACCGTCCGGCTCGACCGGGACGCCCGCCCGCTGCTGCTGGTGGAAGATCCCGAGACGCGCCTGCACCCGATTATGCTCTCGGTGGCGTGGCACCTGCTGAATCTGCTGCCGTTGCAGCGCATCACCACCACCAACTCCGGCGAGCTGCTGTCGTTAACCCCGGTAGAGCACGTCTGCCGTCTGGTGCGCGAGTCTTCGCGCGTGACGGCTTTCCGCCTTGGGCCGGGAGGGATGAACGCCGAAGACAGCCGCCGAATCGCCTTCCACATTCGCTTTAATCGCGCCTCCTCCCTGTTCGCCCGCTGCTGGCTGCTGGTGGAAGGGGAGACCGAAACCTGGGTGATTAACGAGCTGGCCCGCCAGTGCGGTCACCATTTCGATGCCGAGGGGATCAAGGTGATTGAGTTCGCTCAGTCGGGCTTAAAACCGTTGATCAAATTTGCCCGGCGGATGGGCATTGAGTGGCACGTGCTGGTGGATGGCGACGAGGCGGGCAAGAAATATGCCGCCACCGTGCGCGGGCTGATCAACAACGACCGGGAAGAGGAGCGCGAGCACCTGACGACGCTGCCCGCCATGGACATGGAGCACTTCATGTACCGCCAGGGCTTCGCGGACGTCTTTCACCGGGTGGCGATGATCCCCGAGAATGCTCCGATGAACATACGACGGGTGATCGTGAAAGCCATTCACCGCTCGTCGAAGCCCGATCTGGCGATTGAGGTGGCGATGGAAGCCGGGCGGCGCGGAGTTGAAGCGGTGCCGCCCCTGTTGCGGAAGATGTTCTCCCGCGTGCTGTGGCTGGCGCGCGGGAGAGCCGATTAACGCCGGGTCGCCTGGTTGACCTGATCGATCAGGCTGTCCAGCAGGGCAAAGCGGCGGCGGTACTCGGCGCGCTTTTTGCTGGCGATCTCGTCCATTGGTTTACGCGGCATGGCGAGCGGCAGGCGGAAGTTGCCCTCGACGGTGCGCTCGCCGCCGAGTGACTGCCAGAAGCTGTCGTAATCGGCCAGCAGTTTGCCCTCTTTTTTCTTACGGTAACGCCAGCTGCGGTAGATATGGGTGCTGTTGCTGACGGCCACGATCTGTTCCACGGCAAGGGCGCTGCCCAGCGTCATGGCCGCCTCTACCAGCAGGCGTTTCGGGAACAGGCCGTGACAGGCCTTGGTGGCACTCTGGATCGCCTCGTGCGGGACAAAGGCTTTCGCTCCCTGCATTCCGCCGATAAACAGCGTCGCGGTACCGTTAATCTGGCACAGCGTGAAGGTTATCTCCGCCAGCACCGTCTGCTCCGCGTCGCAAAACGCCAGTGTGGCTTCCCCCTCTTTATCCAGAAATGCATCGGCGCACAGGCGCAGGGTAAACTGCTGGTCGTCTTTACCGGTCAGGGTCAGCAGCGTCACCCCTTCCCGGGAGAGATAGCCGTTCATCAGCGCGGCCGGGAGCTGGCGCTGCATCGTCTGATAGTGCCAGTTCAGTGCCTGCAGGGTTTGCTGGCGGTTAATGGCGACGGACAACCACGGGCGGTGCAGGCGGCAGGGCAGCCCAGGCTGAACCTGCAGCAGCTGCAGTAACTGCGGCTGTTGCGCCAGGTTTGACAGCAGGCGGGCGGTGCTGAATGGCGTCATCAGCGATCGCAGCATAAACTTGCGGCGGTAGGCCGGGTTGCGCCAGGCCAGCCCGGGGGTTAATGTCCCGGAGGCCAGACGTTGAAAGAGCTGCCAGCCCGATGTTGGTTGCGGCTGGAGTGAATAAGATGACTCTGCGATGGATGACATAATAAATTCCGGTCTTGTTGCCAGAACTCTATTTCAGCAGGGGTTTAATCAACCTCTCCTCAACGATTTTCACCCATCCTTAAAAGCAGGGGTTTCGTTGAGGAACGGTTTAGTTAGAATCAACAGTTATGTAAGCCAGAATAGCTATTTGGAATATTTATGAACTTTAAGGGAAAACGCAGGAAGCTGTTTCTGCTGCTGGTGCTGATTGTACTGGTGGCTGGATTCTGGCTGTGGCAGGTGCTTAACGCCCCGGTGCCGCACTATCAGACGCTGATTGTCCGTCCGGGCGAGCTGCAACAGAGCGTGCTTGCCACCGGCAAGCTGGACGCGCTGCGCAAGGTGGATGTCGGGGCCCAGGTCAGCGGGCAGTTGAAAACGCTGTCGGTGGAGATTGGCGACAAGGTGAAAAAGGGGCAACTGCTGGGGGTCATCGACCCGGAGCAGGCTGAAAACCAGATCAAAGAGGTGGAAGCGACCCTGATGGAGCTGCGGGCCCAGCGTAGCCAGGCCGAAGCGGAGCGTAAGCTGGCCCAGGTGACCCTGAGCCGTCAGCGACAGCTGGCCACCACCCAGGCGATCTCGCAGCAGGATCTGGATACCTCGACCACCGAACTGGCGGTCAAGCAGGCGCAGATTGGCACCATCGACGCGCAGATCAAACGTAATCAGGCCTCGCTGGACAGCGCCAAAACCAACCTCGATTACACCCGTATCGTCGCCCCGATGGCCGGGGAGGTGACACAAATCACCACTCTGCAAGGACAGACGGTGATTGCCGCCCAGCAGGCGCCGAACATCCTGACCCTGGCGGATATGGGCACCATGCTGGTGAAGGCTCAGGTCTCCGAGGCGGATGTGATCCACCTCAAACCGGGGCAAAAAGCCTGGTTTACCGTGCTGGGGGATCCGCAGACCCGCTACGAAGGGGTGCTGAAAGACATTCTCCCGACCCCGGAAAAGGTCAACGACGCCATCTTTTATCATGCCCGTTTCGAGGTGCCCAACCCGCAAGGCGTGCTGCGGCTGGACATGACCGCCCAGGTGCATATCCAGCTGGCCGGGGTCAAAAACGTGCTGACCATTCCGCTGGCGGCGCTGGGGGAACCGGCGGGCGACAACCGCTACAACGTGAAGGTGCTGCGTAACGGCGAGACCCGCGAGCGTGAGGTGAGCCTTGGCTCGCGCAACGACACTGACGTAGTGGTGGTGAAAGGGCTGGAAGAGGGTGAAGAGGTGGTCATCAGCGAGAGCCAGCCCGGGGCGGCCAAATGACGTCCCTGCTTGAACTGATTGATATCCGCCGGAGCTATCCCTCCGGTGACGGGCCGGTGGAGGTGCTGAAGGGCATCACCCTGCAGGTTGAGGCCGGAGAGATGGTGGCGATCGTCGGGGCCTCGGGTTCCGGTAAATCGACGCTGATGAACATTCTCGGCTGCCTGGATAAACCCACCAGCGGCACCTACCGGGTGGCCGGTACCGATGTCGCTACCCTGGACAGCGATGCGCTGGCTAAGCTGCGGCGGGAACATTTCGGCTTTATCTTCCAGCGTTACCACCTGCTCTCGCACCTTAGCGCGGCGCAGAACGTCGAAGTACCGGCGGTCTATGCCGGTGTGGAGCGCAAAAAACGCCTTGAGCGGGCCCAGGCGCTGCTCACCCGGCTGGGGCTGGGGGAGAGGGTGGATTACCAGCCTTCGCAGCTCTCCGGCGGCCAGCAGCAGCGAGTGAGTATCGCCCGGGCGCTGATGAACGGCGGACAGGTGATCCTCGCCGATGAACCGACCGGGGCGCTGGACAGCCACTCCGGCGAAGAGGTGATGGCGATCCTGCACCAGCTGCGGGATCAGGGGCATACGGTGATCATTGTCACCCACGATCCACAGGTGGCCGCGCAGGCCGGGCGGATCGTGGAGATCCACGATGGGGAGCTGGTCAGCAACCCGCCACCCAGCCTCAACGCCACCCGACGTCAGGAGGTGGCGTTGCCTCCGCCGTCCGGCTGGCGGCAGTTTGCCAGCAGTTTCCGCGAAGCGCTGACCATGGCCTGGCTGGCGATGGCCGCCAACAAGATGCGCACCCTGTTGACCATGCTCGGGATCATCATCGGTATCGCCTCGGTGGTGTCGATTGTGGTGGTGGGCGATGCCGCCAAACAGCTGGTGCTGTCGGATATCCGCTCCATCGGCACTAACACCATCGACGTCTATCCCGGCAAAGACTTTGGTGACGATGAGCCGCAGTATCAGCAGGCGCTAAAGTATGACGATCTGGCGGCGATCCAGAAGCAGCCGTGGGTCAACTCCGCCACCCCGGCGGTGTCGCAGAACCTGCGTCTGCGCTACGCCAATATCGACGTGGCGGCCAGCGCTAACGGCGTCAGCGGCGATTACTTTAACGTCTACGGCATGACCTTCAGCGAGGGGACAACTTTCAATGCGGAACAGCTGGCGGGCCGGTCCCAGGTGGTGGTGCTGGATGCTAACTCCCGGCGTCAGCTGTTCCCCAATAAAGCGAAAGTGGTGGGCGAAATTATCCTGGTGGGGAATATGCCCGCGACGGTGATCGGCGTGGCGGAAGAGAAGCAGTCGATGTTCGGCAGCAGCAAGATCCTGCGTGTCTGGCTGCCGTATACCACCATCTCCGGGCGCATTATGGGGCAGTCCTGGCTGAACTCGATCACCGTGCGGGTGAAGGAGGGCTACGACAGCGCCCAGGCGGAACAACAGCTTGAGCGCCTGCTAACCCTGCGCCACGGGAAGAAAGATTTCTTCACCTGGAACATGGACGGGCTCTTGAAAACGGCTGAAAAGACCACACGTACTCTTCAGCTCTTCCTCACGTTGGTGGCGATCATCTCCCTGCTGGTCGGGGGGATTGGGGTGATGAATATCATGCTGGTGTCGGTCACCGAGCGTACGCGTGAGATCGGCATCCGCATGGCGGTCGGTGCCCGGGCCAGCGATGTGCTGCAGCAGTTTTTAATTGAAGCGGTGCTGGTCTGTCTGGTGGGCGGCGCGCTGGGAATTACACTCTCCCTGCTCATCGCCTTCTCGTTGCAGCTGTTTTTACCCGGCTGGGAAATTGGTTTTTCACCGATGGCGCTATTAACCGCCTTCCTTTGTTCTACCTTTACCGGGGTGCTGTTTGGCTGGCTGCCGGCCCGAAATGCCGCGCGGCTGGATCCGGTGGATGCGTTAGCCCGGGAATAAGTCTGTTGGCCCGCAAATAAAAATGCCAGCGCATCGGGCTGGCATTTTGAGTGCGGGGTGTACACAATGAAACAGAGGGCTATGCCACCGCTTCAACTTCGATGGGCACAATAACGCTGGCATGATTGCCTTTAGGCCCGAGGTGTACATCAAACTGAACGGCTTGTCCGGCTTTCAGCGTTCTGTAACCATCCATCTGAATGGTGGAATAATGCGCGAAGATGTCTTCGCCGCCGCCTTCAGGGCAGATAAAACCAAACCCTTTGGCGTTGTTGAACCACTTAACTGTACCCGTTTCCATGCTTCGACATCCTTCGTAAATCTTATTGAGTTAGATGTAATGAACCGGTGCTGGAGTGGGGGCTGTTCAAAACCTCGCCAACTCACGCCTGTACAATTTAGATAAACCAAAGGCAGCGTCAAGCATTTGCCGGGGCAGGGAGGGGAAAAATGCGTCAAAATTTGAAGCAGTTAACGCTATTGACGGGTATTGTGACAGACATCGCGGATGGCAATAATAGATGTGAGTTATCTGACATCTGAGGTAGATTCAGGTTATGTATAGCCTCCAGTCAGCATCAGAACCGCGACCGGAGAGCGTAAACGAAGATGACGACTGACAATGGGTAAGACGAACGACTGGCTCGATTTCGACAAGCTGGCGGAAGATAAAGTGCGCGACGCGCTAAAACCGCCATCTATGTATAAAGTTATGTTAATGAACGATGACTACACGCCGATGGAATTTGTTATTGACGTGCTACAAAAGTTCTTTTCTTATGATGTAGAACGTGCAACGCAACTGATGCTTACCGTTCACTATCATGGCAAAGCCATCTGCGGTGTTTTTACTGCAGAAGTCGCAGAGACGAAGGTGGCGATGGTGAACCAGTATGCGAGGGAGAACGAGCATCCGTTGCTGTGTACGCTGGAAAAAGCCTGAATAAGGCAATGAAAATTGGGGGAGGTGCCTATGCTCAATCAAGAACTGGAACTCAGTTTAAACATGGCTTTCGCCAGAGCGCGTGAGCACCGACATGAGTTTATGACGGTCGAGCACTTGCTGCTTGCACTGCTCAGCAATCCATCCGCCCGCGAAGCGCTTGAAGCCTGCTCCGTGGACCTGGTGGCGCTGCGTCAGGAACTTGAAGCCTTCATCGAACAGACCACACCTGTACTGCCCGTCAGTGAAGAGGAGCGCGACACGCAGCCGACGCTCAGCTTCCAGCGTGTACTCCAGCGTGCGGTATTTCACGTCCAGTCCTCCGGACGTAGCGAAGTCACCGGTGCCAACGTGCTGGTTGCCATCTTCAGCGAGCAGGAGTCGCAAGCCGCCTACCTGCTGCGCAAACACGAAGTCAGCCGCCTCGATGTGGTGAACTTCATCTCTCACGGAACGCGAAAAGACGAGCCGAATCAGGCATCGGATTCCGGCCATCAGGCCAACAGCGAAGAGCAGGCAGGCGGGGAGGAACGTATGGAAAACTTCACCACCAATCTTAACCAGCTTGCCCGCGTCGGCGGTATTGACCCGCTGATTGGCCGCGAAAAAGAGCTGGAACGGGCGATTCAGGTCCTGTGCCGCCGCCGCAAGAACAACCCGCTGCTGGTGGGTGAATCGGGCGTCGGTAAAACGGCGATTGCCGAAGGTCTGGCCTGGCGTATCGTGCAGGGCGACGTTCCGGAAGTGATCGCTGATTGCACCATCTACTCGCTGGATATCGGTTCCCTGCTGGCCGGGACCAAATACCGTGGTGATTTTGAAAAACGTTTCAAAGCGCTGCTGAAACAGCTGGAGCAGGATACCAGCAGCATCCTGTTTATCGACGAGATCCATACCATCATCGGCGCCGGTGCGGCATCGGGTGGTCAGGTGGATGCGGCCAACCTGATTAAACCGCTGCTCTCCAGCGGCAAGATCCGGGTGATTGGCTCGACCACTTACCAGGAGTTCAGCAATATTTTCGAAAAAGACCGCGCCCTGGCGCGTCGCTTCCAGAAAATCGACATTACTGAACCGTCGGTGGAAGAAACGGTGCAGATCATCAACGGCCTGAAACCGAAGTACGAAGCGCACCACGACGTGCGTTATACCGCCAAAGCGGTGCGTGCGGCGGTGGAGCTGGCGGTGAAATATATCAACGACCGCCATCTGCCGGATAAAGCGATTGACGTGATCGACGAAGCGGGCGCACGTGCCCGTCTGATGCCGGTCAGCAAGCGTAAGAAAACGGTCAACGTGGCGGATATTGAATCCGTGGTGGCCCGCATCGCGCGTATCCCTGAGAAGAGCGTTTCTCAGAGCGACCGCGATACGCTGAAAAACCTCGGCGATCGCCTGAAAATGCTGGTCTTTGGTCAGGATAAAGCCATCGAGGCCTTAACCGAAGCGATCAAGATGGCCCGCGCCGGGCTGGGGCATGAGCACAAGCCAGTCGGTTCCTTCCTGTTCGCCGGCCCGACCGGGGTAGGGAAAACCGAGGTGACGGTTCAGCTCTCCAAAGCGCTGGGCATTGAGCTGCTGCGCTTTGATATGTCCGAGTATATGGAGCGTCACACCGTCAGTCGTCTGATCGGTGCGCCTCCGGGCTATGTCGGCTTTGACCAGGGCGGCCTGCTCACCGATGCGGTGATCAAGCATCCGCACGCGGTTCTGCTGCTCGATGAGATCGAGAAAGCGCACCCGGACGTCTTTAACCTGCTGCTGCAGGTGATGGATAACGGGACGCTGACCGACAACAACGGGCGCAAAGCGGACTTCCGCAACGTGGTGATGGTGATGACCACCAACGCCGGGGTGCGTGAAACTGAGCGTAAATCCATCGGCCTGATCCACCAGGATAACAGCACCGATGCGATGGAAGAGATCAAGAAGGTCTTTACGCCGGAGTTCCGTAACCGTCTGGACAACATTATCTGGTTCGATCACCTGTCTACCGAGGTGATCCATCAGGTAGTGGATAAGTTCATCGTCGAGCTGCAGGTTCAGCTGGATCAGAAAGGGGTCTCCCTGGAAGTGAGTCAGGAAGCCCGCGACTGGCTGGCTGAGAAAGGCTACGATCGTGCGATGGGTGCGCGTCCGATGGCGCGTGTTATCCAGGACAACCTGAAAAAACCGTTGGCTAACGAGCTGCTGTTTGGTTCGCTGGTGGATGGGGGGCAGGTGACCGTGGCGCTGGATCAGGCGAAGAACGAGCTGACGTATGACTTCCAGAGTGCGGCGAAGCATAAGCCGGAAGCGGCTCACTAGATAAAAGCAAAAAGGCAACTTCGGTTGCCTTTTTTTATGTCTGTGAACATGTAGCTATGGTGGTGGTTCCGTTCACTTTACGTTCTGTATTTCTCTGTTAAACACGTCACCCGTGAACGTGCTAAGGGGGCTCGCCGCCGCCCCCTTAGCAATCCCGGCTCCCGGCAAAGAAAATCGCCGCTTCGCGGTGCCCTCAGCTTATTCCTTCAGGCTTTCGGGTCGGGCACCAGCCTGCATCCCTGCAGGCTATGCCCTCTCGGCGCGTCCATGCGCCTCGCCCCGGCCTTCCGGAAACGCTTCGGCGATTTTCAGCCGGACCGTGCCATCGCTGTAGTTACCGAGCCAATCTTTTACTCTGTCATCGCTGCAAGCTCGATCGGTTCCCTCTCCCTGAGGGAGAGGGTTAGGGTGAGGGGGAACCGCGCGCACGTTCGTCAAAATTTTGCGAGGCGTTATCCAGAATTTAAACAGGGATA
This sequence comes from Leclercia tamurae, assembly GCF_025566055.1. Taxonomy (GTDB): domain Bacteria; phylum Pseudomonadota; class Gammaproteobacteria; order Enterobacterales; family Enterobacteriaceae; genus Enterobacter; species Enterobacter tamurae. The sequence goes on along the minus strand of NZ_JAMHKS010000077.1, from coordinate 54,296 downwards.
TTGCTGGATAAAACCCCAGTAATAGAATGGCGATGCACCTGCAAAATCAGGTGCCGGGATTGGCGTCCTGACCAAACCTCGGAAATGATGTTGCATGCGCAACTATCAGCGGTTTCGTTCACTCTTTTGAAAGCTGCGGGTATAATCCGTACGTTCATATTATGGTGGGCTGGGCCTGGGCTTCTCTGAAGCGCCGATTTTTCCGAGGGTAGTCGGTACGCCAACCTGGTTCAGTCCACCGCCTGAGTTGGCGTTCGGGTGGTCAGCTAAAAAATTACTTTCGGAGATTATGATTATGGAAAATTACAGCATCACCCAGCTTTACAGCGAACTTGAACTCAGCACTCCCGATCTCTCCACCCTTGCCGCGCGCTGCAACCTGCTCACCGAAATCCTGGTCGATTGCAATTCGCTGCCGCAGACGCAGCCCGTCTGCCGCTGTCTTGCGGCATACCTGGACGCATTCAGAAGTGAGCTGGAAAAATCGATGACCGATTTCCGCGTGCTGGATGAGGATGAGATACCGCCAGCACACAAACAGGAGTGGCTGCTGGACAGCACCGAAGCCCAGTGCGATTACTGCCGGGCGTTAAACCATGTGCTGCTGGTGTCGCATTTTGACCGCGATATGCTGCCGCATCTCACCGGCCTGCTGCACGAGATCAGCCATGCGATGCTGGCCGATCTGACGGTGGTGCGCGTCCACTGACGCTGCGCATAAAAAAAGGCCGGGATAACCCGGCCTTTAGTATTCTCTCTACGCCATTCGCGGCGAAAAACTCTTAGCGACTACGGAAGACAATGCGGCCTTTGCTCAGGTCGTACGGGGTCAGCTCGACAGTCACTTTGTCGCCCGTCAGAATACGGATATAGTTCTTACGCATTTTACCGGAGATATGCGCGGTAACGACGTGACCGTTTTCCAGTTCTACGCGAAACATGGTGTTAGGCAACGTTTCAAGAACGGTACCCTGCATTTCAATATTGTCTTCTTTGGCCATCTAATCCTCTGGGGTATCACTACCAAGTTTTGAACCGGCAAGATAATGCCGAAATTCATCAATTAAGTAAAGATTTGCGCGTTTAAAACGCAGCAAAGCAGTTTCAGCGTATTACCCGGACGTCACGGTTCGACCGTACGAAAAGCGCATACGTAAAGGGGAGGTGGCAGGATAAACGATAGGGCGTTATCGGATGCGAACTATTCCCAAACGGCGGCGGGGCAACAGGCAGAACCTACTCTGCGGCAGAATTATAGCACCTTGAGGAAAAATATGCGGAAAACATTTATCTTTGAGGCGTAAATAACGTGCCGGGGACCCAGAAATTATGCGGTAATTTTTGCATTCGCAGTGTTGCCAGCTGCGCCAGATATTCATGGCGCGAGATCTCCACCGCACCCAGCGAGGCGGTATGCTCATTCAGCACCTGACAATCCATCAGCTGGCCGCCGCTGCGGGTAAAGCGTTCGCAGAAAACCAGCAGCGCGGTTTTGGAGGCATTCACCGCGCGGCTGAACATCGACTCACCGCAAAACAGGGTTCCCTGCGCCACGCCGTACATTCCGCCCACCAGCTCGTCCTTATCCCACACCTCAATCGAATGGGCGTATCCCAGTTCGTGCAGGCGGTGATAGGCGGTGATCACCTCAGGGGTGATCCAGGTGCCTTCAAAGCGGTCGGCGGCGCACCCCTCGATCACCTGACCAAACGCGTGATTGAGGGTGACGCGATAGGGGGAGCGGGCGTGAAAACGCTTCATGCTGCGGCTGATATGAAACTGCGCGGGCCACAGAACGGCGCGGGGGTCGGGCGACCACCATAAGATCGGATCGCCGGGGGAAAACCATGGAAAAATCCCCCGCTGGTAGGCCATTAACAGACGCGACGGGCTCAGATCGCCGCCCAGGGCCAGCAAACCATTAGGTTCGCGCAGCGCCCCTTCCGGAGAAGGGAACGCAAGAGAATGACGAGAGAGCTGGACCAGGCGCATGACAACAAAACTCCAGTACGCGAAGTGGGGATCGGTTCAAATATAGACTACAGACGCTGTTTGAACTGGTAGTAGCGACCCTGTTTTGCCAACAGTTCTGCGTGACTACCTTGCTCAATAATCTGTCCGTTGTCCATCACAATAATTTGATCGAAATCCGCCAGACCGCGCAGGCGATGCGTCACCATCAGCACCGTTTTGCCCTGTATCTCTTTTTGCAGTAAATCAAGGATTTGCCGCTCTGTTGTGGCGTCAAGCCCCTCGGTAGGTTCGTCCAGTAACATCAGGGGCGCATCGTGCAGCAGCGCGCGCGCAATTGCCAGGCGACGCAGTTCCCCGCCGGAGAGCTGACGACCCCCTTCACCGAGCCAGCTGTTCAGCCCCTCGTCTTCCAGCAGCTTGTGCAGACCCACCTTTTCCAGCATCGCGGCTAATAGATCATCGCCCGTGCCGGGGGCGGCTAACAGCAGGTTATCCCGCAGGGTGGCGCTGAAAAGATGGACCCGCTGCGGCACCACGCTCACCGTTTTACGCAGCGCGGGCTCACTCATCTCTGACACAGGGGTGTCGTTGAACAGGATCTGGCCCTGAGCCGGATCCCAGGCCCGGGTCAGCAGCTGCAGCAGGGTCGACTTCCCGCAGCCGGTGCGACCCAGCACCGCAACGTGTGCGCCTGCGGGAATGGTCAGGTTAATGTGGTTCAGCGCCGGTTGAGCCTGGCCTTCATAAGCAAAGCTGACATCCGCCAGGCGCAGGGCCAGATGCTCAGGCACGTCGGATGCGACGGTGCTGAACTGCACTTCCGGCTGCTGGCCGGTGATCTGGGTGATACGTAGCGCGGAGGCCACCACCTGGCCGAGATGCTGAAAGGCTCCGGTCACCGGGGCCAGCGCTTCGAACGCCGCCAGCGCACAGAAAACAAACAGCGCAATCAACGGGCCCGGCTGGGTGTTACCGCCCACGCCGCCGGACGCCAACCACAGCATCGCCATCACGGCGATCCCGCCAATCAACAGCATCAACGCCTGGGACAGGGCTGTCAGCTCCGACTGTTTGCGCTGGGCTTCGTGCCAGTTCAGCTCGGTATTTTCCATCTGCGCGCGGTAGCGACGGCTGGCGCCAAAAATCGTTAGTTCTGCCTGACCCTGCAGCCAGCCCGTCAGCTGCTGGCGATATTCGCCGCGCAGACGGGTCAGGTTTTCACCGGTCGGCTTCCCGGCGCGGTAAAAGAGCGGCGGCAGCAGAAACAGCGTCAGAAGCATGATCCCGCCGAGCACCAGGGCGATGTTGACGTCCAGCAGGCTCAGCCCGAGCGTAACAACCACTATCACCACCAGCGCCCCTACCAGCGGGGAGATAACGCGCAGGTAAAGATGATCGAGGGTATCGACATCCGCGACGACGCGGTTCAGCAGTTCACCCTGGCGATAGCGCGCCAGCCCGGCAGGGGAGAGGGGCAACAGCTTGCTGAAGGTGGTGACGCGCAGGTGCTGCAGCACGCGGAAGGTGGCGTCATGGCTGACCAGACGCTCGAAGTAGCGCCCGGCGGTGCGGGTGATGGCCGTGCCGCGCACCCCCGCAGCAGGCAGCATATAGTTGAAGCTATATAGCCCGGCAAACCCGGCGACCGCGGAAGCAGAGAGGAACCAGCCCGAAAGGGTTAACAGACCGATACTGGCCAGCAGGGTAACGATCGCCAGCACCACGCCAAGGATCAGCATCCATTTGTGGCGCATATAGAGCGCCAGATAAGGCAGTAAAGCGCGCATCAGATGTCCTCCTGACGGTTCGCCAGCAGGGCCGCAAACGGCCCCTGTGCCGCTGCGAGCGTGGCGTAATCGCCCTGCTCGACAAGCTGTCCGTTGTCCATGACCCAGATCTGATCCCAGTGGGCAATGCCCTCCAGCTGGTGGGTCACCATCAGCGTGGTTTGCTGCTGCGAGGCGGCATCCAGGGCCAGCATCACGCGCTGTTCGCTGTGCGCATCCAGGCTGGCAGCAGGTTCATCCAGCAGTAAAAGCTGGCAGGGGTTGAGCAGGGCGCGGGCCACGGCGATACGCTGTGCCTGACCGACGGACAGCCCCGCCGACTGATCGCCGACAATCGTATCTACCCCGTTTGGCAGCAGGGGCAGGAATTCACTCACCCAGGCGCGATCGAGCACCGACTGCAGCTCTTCATCGCTGGCATCCGGGCGCGCCAGGAGCACGTTTTCTCGCAGCGTGGCCGCCGGAAGCTGCGGGTTCTGACCCACCCAGCTTAAATGGGTGCGCCATTCATCAGGATCGAGCGCAGAGAGTTCGGCCTGGTTGATGCGCAGCGAGCCGCTGTAAGCCATAAAACCGGATAGGGCATTCAGAAGCGAGCTTTTGCCGGAGCCGCTGGTGCCCACCAGCACCACCCGCTGACCAGCCGCGAGGCTGAAGTTTAATGGCCCCGCCAGCACCTTGCCCTCCGGCGACAGCACGCAGAAATCTTCTGCATCAATGCTAACCGGTTTGCTGGTGCTCAGGGTTACATCCCCGCGCTGCGGATGGGCCAGCGGCGTTTCGAGGAACGTTTTCAGGCTATCGGCCGCGCCCACGGCCTGGGCCTTCGCATGATAGAAGGTGCCCAGATCGCGCAGCGGCTGGAAGAACTCCGGCGCCAGAATCAACGTCAGGAAGCCCGCGGAGAGGGTCACGGCGGTGCCGTAATGTCCAAAATCGAGGGCGCCCAGGTACGAGAAACCAAAATAGACGGCGACCAGCGCAATCGACAGTGAGGTAAAGAACTCCAGCACCCCGGAGGATAAGAACGCCAGGCGTAACACCTCCATGGTGCGCTGACGGAAGTCCTGGGAGGCGTGACGGATATTGTCGGTTTCGGCTTCACCGCGACCAAAAATACGCAGCGTTTCCATGCCGCGCAGGCGGTCGAGGAAGTGACCGCTGAGACGGCCCAGGGCCAGGAAGTTACGGCGGTTGGCATCGGCGGCCCCCATGCCGACCATCGCCATAAATAGCGGGATCAGCGGGGCGGTGCCCAGCAGGATCAGCGCCGCAACCCAGTTATACGGGAAAATCGCGAGTACGATCAGCACGGGAACAAAGACGGCCAGCGCCATCTGCGGCAGATACCGGGCGTAGTAGTCATGCATATCGTCGATTTGCTCGAGGATAAGCGTCGCCCAACTGCCGGCGGGTTTGCCCTGAATCCAGGCAGGGCCGGCTTCCTGCAACCTGTCGAGCACCTGACGGCGAATTTCGTAGCGAATATTCTGCCCGGCGTGAAAACCCACGCGCTCACGCAGCCAGACGACCCAGGCACGCAGAATAAAGACCAGAATCAGCACAATGAAAGGCAGTAACAACGCCTCCCGCGGGATGTTTTCCATGATCATATGGTTAAGAATGCGGGCCAGCAGCCATGCCTGACCGACAATCAACACGCCACTGATAAACCCTAAAAGACGGGAAATATTCAGCCAGCGGCGGGAAAGAACGCTTTGCTGTTTAAGCCAGCGTGTTAACTCTTGTTGACGGGTTTTTTCCATTGCGTGCTTTGCAGGTGATGTTATTAGGTATTGGGCACGGCAATGTTACATCGCAGAGACAATAAAGGCGACTTATCGCCGCCTTTTTTACGTTTGTTGCTGATTTGTAAAAATTATTTACTCTGATCGGCCAGTCCGTCGAGATAACGTTCTGCATCCAGCGCCGCCATACAACCGGTGCCCGCAGAGGTGATCGCCTGACGATAAATGTGGTCCATTACGTCGCCCGCAGCGAACACGCCCGGGATGCTGGTCTGGGTCGCATTGCCGTGGCTCCCGGACTGCACTTTGATGTAGCCGTTCTCCAGTTCCAGCTGACCGTCGAAGATCGCGGTGTTCGGGCTGTGGCCGATGGCCACAAACAGACCCGCCACTTCCAGGGTTTCGACGTTGTCAGTGTTGCGGGTATCGCGAATACGCAGACCGGCCACGCCCATCTGATCGCCGGTCACTTCTTCCAGGGTGCGGTGGGTGTGCAGCACGATGTTGCCGCTGGCTACTTTATCCATCAGACGCTTGATCAGGATTTTTTCCGCGCGGAAGGTATCACGGCGGTGAATGAGGTGCACTTCGGAGGCGATGTTCGCCAGGTACAGTGCCTCTTCCACGGCGGTGTTGCCGCCGCCGATGACCGCGACCTTCTGGTTGCGATAGAAGAAACCGTCGCAAGTGGCGCAGGCGGAAACGCCGCGGCCTTTAAAGGCTTCTTCAGACGGCAGGCCCAGATAACGGGCAGAGGCGCCGGTCGCAATGATTAGCGCGTCGCAGGTGTATTCCGCGTTGTCACCGGTCAGGCGGAACGGACGGTTTTGCAGATCGACCTTGTTGATGTGGTCAAAAATGATTTCGGTATCAAATTTGGTGGCATGCTCGTGCATGCGCTCCATCAGCAGTGGTCCGGTCAGGCCTTCAGGATCGCCTGGCCAGTTTTCCACTTCGGTGGTGGTGGTCAGCTGACCGCCTTTTTCCATGCCCGTAATCAGTACCGGTTGCAGGTTAGCGCGAGCAGCGTAGACCGCTGCGGTGTATCCCGCAGGTCCGGAACCAAGGATAAGAAGTTTACTGTGTTTGGCCGTGCCCATGAGAACCCCATTGTTGTTGGCAGACATTTTCCCGGATTGTAGGGAATTTATGGCCGTAAAAAAAGGGCGCAGCGATTTTGTTAACGATATGTGTAATAGAAATCGCCAATCAACGGCGGTGCAGGGAACGTGATTTTATAACAATAATCATGGCTAATCGCTCGAAACGACGGCGATAAAATGAGGATTAATCCCCGGACATAATGAATATCCGGCATGTTGTACTAAAAATCGATGTTTTGCTTTGACAATCCCCTGCGCTTTTGCGAAAACATTCAAGGAAGAAAAAAAACGGTCTTTGTGTAACGCATAGTCATGCACAAAATCACCATTTTTACCGGGTCAGCGAAATCTACGCATGGTGTGGACAGATGCCATACGTGATGTTGATGGCCGCCTCTGGGCAACGGTCTTCATACCACATAACCCCCAATCGAATCGCGCAAACTATAAAACAGGCGATGCGATTAACCGCGGGGAAAGACTCTGAACAGTGAAGTGCACAGGGTCCTGGCAGGAGTTAGGGAAGGAATACAGAGAGACAATAATAATGGTAGATAGCAAGAAGCGCCCTGGCAAAGATCTCGACCGTATCGATCGTAACATTCTTAATGAATTGCAAAAGGATGGGCGTATTTCCAACGTCGAGCTTTCAAAACGTGTGGGTCTTTCCCCGACGCCATGCCTCGAGCGTGTGCGCCGACTGGAAAGACAGGGTTTTATTCAGGGCTATACAGCGCTGCTGAACCCGCATTATCTGGATGCCTCACTTCTGGTATTTGTTGAGATTACTCTGAATCGTGGTGCGCCGGATGTGTTTGAGCAGTTCAATTCCGCCGTACAAAAACTGGAAGAAATTCAAGAGTGTCATCTGGTTTCCGGTGATTTCGACTACCTGTTGAAAACCCGCGTACCTGATATGTCTGCATACCGTAAGCTGCTGGGCGAAACCCTGCTGCGACTGCCTGGCGTGAACGACACCCGTACCTACGTGGTAATGGAAGAAGTCAAACAGAGCAATCGTCTGGTTATTAAGACGCGCTAACACGGAACAGGTGCATTATCAGCGTACTTTGATTACACTCCTGGTAATCCATACAGCAACAGTGTCGGGCCTCCCGGCACTGTTGTCCGTTTAGCACTCAGGCAGGAATTGCCTGATACCTGGAGAGCCTGTTTTGAGCCAGGAATATACCGAAGACAAAGAAGTCAATTTAACCAAGCTCAGCAGTGGGCGCCGACTCCTTGAGGCGTTACTGATCCTTGTTGCTCTTTTTGCCGTCTGGTTGATGGCAGCCTTACTCAGTTTCAATCCCTCCGATCCCAGCTGGTCACAGACCGCATGGCACGAGCCTATTCATAATTTAGGCGGCGTACCGGGCGCCTGGCTGGCGGATACGCTGTTCTTTATCTTTGGCGTGATGGCCTACACCCTTCCCGTCATCATTATTGGTGGCTGTTGGTTTGCCTGGCGCCATCGTCAGAACGATGACTACATCGACTATTTTGCCGTCTCGCTGCGCCTGATTGGTGCGCTGGCGCTGATCCTCACCTCCTGCGGTCTGGCGGCGATTAACGCCGATGACATCTGGTACTTTGCCTCCGGCGGGGTGATTGGCAGCCTGCTGAGTACCGCGCTGCAGCCGATGCTGCACAGCAGCGGTGGCACCATCGCGCTGCTCTGCATCTGGGGGGCAGGGCTGACGCTGTTTACCGGCTGGTCATGGGTCAGCATTGCTGAAAAAATTGGCAGCGTGATCCTGAATATCCTGACCTTTGCCAGCAACCGTACCCGTCGCGATGACACCTGGGTCGACGAAGAGTACGAAGACGATGACTACGACGACGCCGAGCCGAGCCCCGAACGTCGTGAATCCCGTCGCGCCCGCATTATGCGTGGCGCGCTGGCGCGTCGTAAGCGCATGGCCGAGAAGTTCGCGAATCCATTAGGTCGCAAGACGGATGCCGCCTTGTTCTCCGGAAAACGGATGGACGACGAAGAGGTGGCTTACAGCGCCCGCGGCGTGGCCGCCGATCCGGATGATGTGCTGTTCTCCGGCAATCGCGCGCTGGCCTCCGACTATGATGAGTACGATCCGCTGCTCAACGGCCACTCGGTGGCTGAGCCGCTTGCCGCCGCTGCCGCAGCGACCACCGCCACTCAGGCCTTTGCTGCCCCGGTTGATCCGGTGACGCCACCAACGCCTTCGATGCCGGATGCCCATCTGCAGCCACCTGCGGTTGAATGGCAAGCGAAACCCGTAGCGCCAGTCGCTCCGGTCTATGCGGAGCCACAACCTTATGCCGCCGTCGCGCCGCAGGAGCAGTGGCAGCCGCCTTATCAGCCTGAACCGGTTTACGCGCAGCCGCATTACGAACAACCGCAGCACGTGCAACCGCAATACGAACAACCGCAGTACGAGCAGCCTCAATACGAGCAACCACAGCAGTATGAACCGCAGCAGGCCGTGTATCAGCCAGAGCCGGTCGTCGAAGAGCCGCCGGTCGAAGAGGTGAAACCGACCCGTCCGCCGCTTTACTACTTCGAAGAAGTGGAAGAGAAACGAGCCCGTGAGCGCGAGCAGCTTGCGGCCTGGTATCAGCCGGTGCCCGAGGCCGTACAAGAGCCTGCTCCGGTGAAACCTGCTGAGATCCCGTCTGTACCGGTCCCGGCCGTAGAGCCTGCATCCGTTGTCGCACCGGTGGCGGCAAGCGTGCAGCAGGCAACAGCCGCAGGCGCCGCTGCGGCACCATTGTTCAGCCTGGCGACCAGTGGCGCACCGCGTCCACAGGTAAAAGAGGGCATTGGTCCACAGCTGCCACGTCCTAACCGCGTACGCGTTCCAACTCGCCGTGAACTGGCCTCGTATGGCATCAAGCTGCCTTCTCAGCGAATGGCGGAAGAGGAAGCACGTAAAGCCGGGAGTCAGCAGTATGATGACGACCAGTACGACGATGATGCCGATGAAATGCAGCAGGATGAGCTGGCTCGTCAGTTTGCTCAGCAGCAGCATCAGCGTTATGGCGAGGAATATCAGCCTGAGCCACAGCAATATCAGGCCCAGGATAACGAAGAAGATGCCGCCGAGGCGGAGCTGGCTCGCCAGTTTGCTGCCACGCAGCAGCAGCGTTACGCCGGGGAACAACCGACCGGGGCGAACCCGTTCTCGCTGGCGGATTTTGAATTCTCACCGATGAAAGATCTGGTGGATGATACGCCGAGTGAACCGCTGTTCACGCCGGGGGTAATGCCTGAAGCCGAGCCGCCGCGCCAGGCGTTTACGCCGCCGCAGCCTGCACAGCCGCAGCAGTACGCGCAGCCACAGCAGCATGCACAGCCGCAGCAATACGCGCAGCCTCAACAGCCTGCACAGCCGCAGCAATACGCGCAGCCTCAACAGCCTGCACAGCCGCAGCAATACGCGCAACCTCAGCAGCCTGTACAGCAGCAGCCTGCAGTTCAGCCTCCACCGCAGCAGCATAGCCTGATCCATCCGTTGCTGATGCGTAACGGTGACAGCCGTCCGCTGCAGAGACCGACCACGCCGCTGCCGTCATTTGACCTGTTAACACCGCCGCCAACGGAAGTCGAGCCGGTGGATACCTTCGCCCTGGATCAGATGGCGCGCCTGGTAGAGCTCCGCCTGGCCGATTTCCGTATTAAAGCGGATGTGGTGAATTATTCACCGGGCCCGGTGATCACCCGTTTCGAGCTGAATCTGGCCCCGGGTGTGAAAGCCGCGCGTATTTCTAACCTCTCCCGCGACCTGGCGCGTTCGCTGTCCACCGTGGCCGTGCGCGTGGTCGAGGTTATTCCGGGCAAACCTTATGTTGGCCTGGAGCTGCCGAACAAAAAACGTCAGACCGTTTACCTGCGCGAAGTGCTGGATCACGCTAAATTCCGCGATAACCCGTCGCCGCTGAGCGTGGTGCTGGGTAAAGACATCGCCGGCGAACCGGTGGTGGCCGATCTGGCCAAAATGCCGCACCTGCTGGTGGCAGGTACCACAGGCTCCGGTAAGTCTGTCGGCGTCAACGCCATGATCCTCAGCATCCTGTATAAAGCGCAGCCGGAAGATGTACGTTTCATCATGATCGACCCGAAAATGCTGGAACTGTCGGTATACGAAGGTATTCCGCATCTGCTGACCGAAGTTGTGACCGACATGAAGGATGCCGCCAACGCCCTGCGCTGGAGCGTCAACGAGATGGAGCGCCGCTACAAGCTGATGTCCGCGCTGGGCGTGCGTAACCTCGCGGGTTATAACGAGATCATCGCTGAAGCGGCGAAGATGGGACGTCCAATCCCGGATCCGTACTGGAAGCCGGGCGACAGCATGGATGCCGAGCATCCGGTGCTGGAAAAACTGCCGTACATCGTGGTGCTGGTGGACGAGTTCGCTGACCTGATGATGACCGTCGGTAAGAAGGTGGAAGAGCTGATCGCCCGTCTGGCGCAAAAAGCGCGTGCAGCGGGGATCCACCTGGTGCTGGCGACCCAGCGTCCGTCGGTGGATGTGATCACCGGCCTGATTAAGGCCAACATCCCGACCCGTATCGCCTTTACCGTATCGAGCAAAATCGACTCCCGTACCATTCTCGACCAGGGTGGCGCGGAATCGCTGCTCGGTATGGGGGATATGCTTTACTCCGGCCCGAACTCCACCTCTCCGGTGCGCGTCCATGGTGCCTTTGTGCGTGACCAGGAAGTGCATGCCGTGGTGCAGGACTGGAAAGCGCGCGGCCGTCCGCAATATGTCGATGGCATCACCTCTGACAGCGAAAGCGAAGGCGGCGGTGGTGGTGGCGCGGATAGCGGTGAAGAGCTCGATCCACTGTTCGATCAGGCAGTTAACTTCGTCACCGAGAAACGCAAAGCCTCCATCTCCGGGGTTCAGCGCCAGTTCCGTATCGGCTACAACCGCGCGGCGCGTATCATCGAGCAGATGGAAGCGCAGGGCATCGTCAGCGAGCAGGGACACAACGGCAACCGTGAAGTGCTGGCTCCGCCGCCGTTTGAATAATGCCCCTTCGATTGCAAAGATGGGTAAATCAGCAATAATTAAGCATTTTCTTCTGTCGCCTGCCTGCGGGCAGGTCCAGAATAGTTGACAGAAAACCCCCATTTCGGGATGACGCTTTGTAAGGACTACCAATGAAAAAAATTGCAATCACCTGTGCACTACTGACCAGCGTTGTGGCGAGCAGCGTCTGGGCTGACGCCGCCAGCGACCTGAAAAACCGTCTGGATAAAGTGAGCAGCTTCCACGCCAGCTTCACCCAGAAAGTGACTGACGGCAGTGGCAATGCGGTGCAGGAAGGTCAGGGTGACCTGTGGGTGAAACGTCCAAATCTGTTCAACTGGCATATGACCCAGCCGGACGAAAGCATCCTGGTGTCCGACGGGAAAACCCTGTGGTTCTTCAACCCGTTTGTTGAGCAGGCTACGGCGACCTGGCTGAAAGATGCCGCCAGCAACACGCCGTTTATGCTGATTGCCCGTAACCAGTCCAGCGACTGGAAGCAGTACAATATTAAACAGAACGGCGATGACTTCGTGCTGACCCCGAAAGGCAGCAGCGGCAACCTGAAGCAGTTCACCATTAACGTGAGCACTAACGGCACCATCAATCAGTTCGGTGCGGTTGAGCAGGACGATCAGCGCAGCAGCTATCAGCTGAAATCCCAGCAGAACGGGGCGGTTGATGCATCCAAATTCACCTTTACCCCGCCGAAGGGCGTGACGGTGGATGACCAACGTAATAAGTAAGAGGCGTGCGTGAGCAACCTGTCGCTCGATTTTTCAGATAATGCGTTTCAACCTCTGGCCGCCCGTATGCGGCCAGAAAATTTAGCGCAGTATATCGGCCAGCAGCACCTGCTGGCTGCGGGCAAACCCTTGCCACGCGCCATTGAGGCCGGGCATCTGCACTCCATGATCCTCTGGGGGCCGCCAGGCACCGGTAAAACGACGCTGGCAGAAGTGATTGCCCGCTACGCCGATGCCGACGTCGAGCGTATCTCCGCCGTCACCTCCGGGGTGAAGGAGATCCGCGAAGCTATCGAGCGTGCCCGCCAGAACCGCAATGCCGGTCGCCGCACCATCCTGTTTGTCGATGAGGTCCACCGCTTCAACAAGAGCCAGCAGGATGCTTTCCTGCCGCACATTGAAGACGGCACCATCACCTTTATCGGTGCGACCACTGAAAACCCCTCGTTTGAACTCAACTCTGCACTGTTGTCCCGCGCTCGCGTCTATCTCCTGAAATCGTTAACCACCGAAGACATTGAGCAGGTGCTGACCCAGGCGATGGACGATAAGGCCCGTGGCTACGGCAGCCAGAATATTGTGCTGCCAGACGATACCCGTCGCGCCATTGCTGAGCTGGTGAACGGGGATGCGCGCCGGGCGCTGAATACCCTGGAAATGATGGCCGATATGGCCGAAGCCGACGACAGCGGCAAGCGGATACTGCTCCCGGCGCTGCTGACCGAAATCGCCGGAGAACGCAGCGCGCGCTTTGATAACAAAGGCGACCGTTTTTACGACCTGATCTCGGCGCTGCATAAATCGGTACGCGGCAGCGCGCCTGATGCCGCGCTCTACTGGTATGCGCGCATTATCACCGCCGGAGGCGATCCGCTGTACGTGGCCCGTCGCTGTCTGGCGATTGCCTCAGAAGATGTCGGCAATGCCGACCCGCGTGCCATGCAGGTAGCGCTATCGGCCTGGGACTGCTTCACCCGCGTCGGGCCCGCTGAAGGCGAGCGCGCCATCGCCCAGGCGATTGTCTATCTGGCCTGCGCCCCGAAAAGCAATGCGGTCTACACCGCATTCAAAGCGGCGATGTCTGATGCCCGCGAACGCCCCGATTACGATGTTCCTGACCACTTACGTAATGCCCCGACCAAACTGATGAAAGAGATGGGCTATGGGCAGCAATATCGTTACGCCCACGACGAGCCCAACGCCTACGCCGCCGGGGAGGAGTATTTCCCGCAGGAAATGGCACAAACGCGCTATTATCGCCCGACAAACAGAGGCCTTGAGGGCAAGATTGGTGAAAAGCTCACCTGGCTTGCCGGACAGGATCAAAATAGCCCTATAAAACGCTACCGTTAGGGCTATCGTTGCGGTAATGTTGGCACTGTATCTGATGACCGCAGGCAGCGGTCATTTCCTCCTATTTTTTAATTCGATAAGCACAGGATAAGCATGCTCGATCCCAATCTGCTGCGTAACGAGCCAGACGCAGTCGCTGAAAAACTGGCACGCCGGGGCTTTAAACTGGATGTAGATAAGCTGCGCGCTCTTGAAGAGCGTCGTAAAGTTCTGCAGGTACAAACCGAAAACTTGCAGGCAGAGCGTAACTCTCGATCGAAATCCATCGGCCAGGCGAAAGCGCGCGGGGAAGACATTGAGCCATTACGCCTGGAAGTGAACAAACTCGGTGAAGAGCTGGATCAGGCGAAAGCGGATCTGGACGTTCTTTTGGCCGAAATTCGTGATATCGCGCTGGCGATCCCGAACACCCCTGACGACAGCGTCCCTGTCGGCAAAGACGAAAACGACAACGTCGAAGTGAAACGCTGGGGCACCCCACGCGAGTTCGATTTCGAGGTTCGCGATCACGTCACGCTGGGCGAAATGCACGCGGGGCTCGATTTTGCGGCGGCCGTTAAGCTGACCGGTTCCCGTTTCGTGGTCATGAAAGGGCAAATCGCCCATCTGCACCGTGCGCTGGCCCAGTTTATGCTGGATCTGCACACTGAGCAGCACGGCTACAGCGAAACCTACGTCCCGTATCTGGTCAACCACGATACGCTGTACGGTACCGGCCAGCTGCCGAAATTTGCCGGCGATCTGTTCCATACCCGTCCGCTGGACGAAGAGGCAGACAGCAGCAACTATGCGCTGATCCCAACCGCAGAAGTGCCGCTGACCAACCTCGTGCGTGACGAGATCATCGACGAAGACGACCTGCCGATCAAACTGACCGCACATTCACCGTGCTTCCGTTCTGAAGCCGGCTCTTATGGCCGTGATACCCGTGGTCTGATCCGTATGCACCAGTTCGACAAAGTCGAGATGGTACAGATCGTGCGTCCGGAAACCTCCATGAATGCGCTGGAAGAGATGACCGGTCACGCGGAAAAAGTGCTGGAGCTGCTGGGTCTGCCGTACCGCCGCATGGCGCTGTGTACCGGTGATATGGGCTTTGGCGCCTGCAAAACCTTCGATCTGGAAGTGTGGGTTCCGGCGCAGGGTACTTATCGTGAAATCTCCTCCTGCTCTAACGTGGGCGATTTCCAGGCACGTCGTATGCAGGCACGCTGCCGCAGCAAATCCGCTAAGCAAACCCGCCTGGTGCACACCCTGAACGGCTCCGGTCTGGCAGTGGGTCGTACCCTGGTGGCAGTGCTGGAAAACTACCAGCAGGCTGACGGGCGTATCGAAATTCCTGAAGTTCTGCGCCCTTACATGAAAGGCCAGCAGTACATCGGCTAATCTGCCTTAACATAAAAAAGCGCCTGCGGGCGCTTTTTTTATGCCTCGCTTTTGACATCAGGCAATACCCCCTCCCTCCAAAGGGGTAATACTCTCCAAGCAGTTGGTTAGCATAAACCTCTGCTAATGCAATCACTCCTTTATATAAATAACTATATAGCGGTTGCTGCCGCACAGGGATCTTTGTGAGCAATCAAAGTGAGAGTCTATGAAAATAAAAACGCCTGATGCCTTGCTGGCTGCCGAGGTGAGCCGTCGCGGACTGATGAAAACCACCGCGATTGGCGGCCTGGCCGTTGCCAGTAGCGCACTGTCTTTGCCTTTTTCACGCCTGACGTCTGCGGCGGAAGCCGTTGCTGCCGTGAAGCCGGATGAAAAGGTGGTCTGGAGCGCCTGTACGGTGAACTGCGGCAGTCGCTGCCCGTTGCGAATGCATGTCATCGACGGCGAGATCAAATACGTTGAGACCGACAATACCGGGGATGATAACTACGAGGGGTTACATCAGGTGCGCGCCTGTCTGCGCGGTCGTTCCATGCGCCGTCGCGTCTATAACCCGGATCGCCTGAAATACCCGATGAAGCGTGTCGGCAAGCGCGGGGAGGGCAAATTCGAGCGTATAAGCTGGGACGAGGCCTTCGATACCATTGCCAGCAATATGCAGCGCCTGATTAAAGACTACGGCAACGAGTCTATCTACCTTAACTACGGCACCGGTACCCTCGGCGGAACCATGACCCGCTCCTGGCCGCCGGGCAAAACCCTGATTGCCCGCCTGATGAACTGCTGCGGAGGCTACCTCAACCATTACGGTGACTACTCAACCGCGCAGATTGCTGCAGGCCTCAACTACACCTACGGCGGCTGGGCCGATGGCAACAGCCCGTCGGATATCGAAAACAGCCAGCTGGTGGTGCTGTTCGGCAACAACCCCGGTGAAACGCGAATGAGCGGCGGCGGGGTGACCTACTATATCGAACAGGCACGACAAAAATCGAATGCCCGGATGATCGTCATCGACCCACGCTACACCGACACCGGGGCAGGGCGCGAGGATGAGTGGATCCCGATCCGTCCGGGAACCGATGCGGCGCTGATCTCTGCTCTGGCCTGGATGATGATCGAGGAGAATCTCGTCGATCAGTCGTTCCTCGATAAATACTGCGTCGGCTACGACGAGAAAACGCTGCCGGAAGGCGCGCCGGCGAACGGCCACTACAAAGCCTATATTCTCGGACAGGGTAATGATGGGATCGCCAAAACCCCGGCCTGGGCTGCGGCCATTACCGGTATTCCTGAAGCGCGCATCGTGAAGCTGGCGCGTGAAATCGCCGGGGCGAAACCGGCTTTTATCTCCCAGGGCTGGGGCCCGCAGCGTCATGCCAATGGTGAGCTGGTGTCGCGTGCTATCGCCATGCTGGCGATTCTGACCGGCAATGTGGGGATCAACGGCGGCAACAGCGGGGCGCGTGAAGGCTCGTACTCCCTGCCGTTTGTGCGCATGCCAACCCTGGAAAACCCGGTTCAGACCAGTATCTCGATGTTTATGTGGACCGACGCCATCGAGCGCGGCCCGGAGATGACCGCCACCCGCGACGGGGTTCGCGGAAAAGAGAAGCTCGACGTACCGATCAAGATGATCTGGAACTACGCCGGGAACTGCCTGATCAACCAGCACTCACAGATCAACCGCACCCACGATATTCTGCAGGACGACAAAAAATGCGAGCTGATTGTGGTAGTGGATTGCCATATGACCTCGTCGGCGAAATATGCCGATATCCTGCTGCCGGACTGCACCGCCTCTGAACAGATGGACTTCGCCCTGGATGCCTCCTGCGGCAACATGTCGTACGTGATTTTTGCCGATCGGGCGATTAAACCGCGTTTTGAGTGCAAAACCATCTATGAGATGACTACTGAACTGGCAAAACGCATGGGCGTTGAGCAGCAGTTCACCGAAGGCCGCACCCAGGAAGGGTGGATGCGTCACCTGTATGAGCAGTCGCGCCAGGCTATTCCGGAGTTGCTGCCGTTTGATGAGTTCCGTCAGCAGGGCATGTTCAAGCAGCGTGACCCGGACGGGCATCACGTGGCCTATAAAGCCTTCCGCGCCGATCCCGCCGCGAATCCTCTCACCACGCCGTCAGGTAAAATTGAGATCTACTCCGCCGAGCTGGCGCAGATCGCCGCGACCTGGGAGCTGGAGCAGGGCGATGTGATCGATCCACTCCCCGTCTACAGCCCGGGCTTTGAGAACTACGACGATCCGCAGAGTAAAGACTTCCCGCTACAGCTCACCGGCTTCCACTACAAAGCGCGCACGCACTCCACCTACGGCAACGTTGACGTCCTGAAGGCGGCCTGTCGTCAGGAGATCTGGATCAACCCGATTGACGCACAGCGCCGCGGGATCGCCAACGGCGACCGGGTGCGGATCTTCAACGGGCGCGGCGAAGTACATATCGAAGCCAAAGTGACGCCGCGTATCCTGCCGGGTGTGGTGGCGTTAGGCGAAGGGGCCTGGTACAACCCGGACGCGAACCGCGTCGATCAGGCAGGCTGCATTAACGTGCTGACCACCCAACGCCCGTCGCCGCTGGCGAAAGGCAACCCGTCTCACAGTAACCTGGTTCAGGTTGAAAAGGCGTAAGGAGTAGCCGATGACCACTCAGTATGGATTTTTTATTGATTCCAGCCGCTGCACCGGGTGCAAAACCTGCGAACTGGCGTGCAAGGATTACAAGGACCTGACCCCGGACGTCAGCTTCCGCCGCATCTACGAGTACGCGGGCGGTGACTGGCAGGAGGACAACGGCGTCTGGCAGCAGAACGTGTTTGCCTACTACCTCTCCATCGCCTGCAACCACTGCGAGGATCCGGCCTGCACCAAAGTCTGCCCCAGCGGGGCGATGCACAAGCGTGACGACGGCTTTGTGGTGGTGAATGAAGATGTCTGCATCGGGTGTCGCTACTGCCATATGGCCTGCCCGTATGGCGCCCCGCAGTACAACGCCGCCAAAGGCCATATGACCAAGTGTGACGGCTGCCATGAGCGTGTCGCCGACGGTAAAAAACCGATCTGCGTCGAGTCCTGCCCGCTGCGGGCCCTGGACTTTGGCCCGATTGAGGAGCTGCGTAAGAAACACGGCAAGCTGGCCGCCGTCGCTCCGCTGCCGTCAGCGCACTTCACGAAGCCGAGTATCGTCATTAAACCCAATGCCAACAGCCGACCCACGGGTGATACCACCGGCTATCTGGCCAATCCGAAGGAGGTGTGAGATGGGAAGCGGATGGCATGAATGGCCGTTAATGATTTTTACGGTTTTCGGACAGTGTGTGGCGGGCGGTTTTATCGTTCTCGCCCTAGCGTTGTTAAAAGGCGATCTGAACAGGGAGCAACAGCAGCGGCTGGTGTTGAGCATGTTTGGTCTGTGGGTGCTGATGGGGATAGGCTTTATTGCCTCCACGCTGCACCTCGGTTCGCCTATGCGCGCGTTCAACTCTCTGAATCGTGTAGGGGCGTCTTCCCTCAGCAACGAGATCGCCAGCGGGGCGATCTTCTTTGCGGTCGGGGGCCTGGGCTGGCTGCTGGCGGTGCTGAAAAAACTGCCGGCAGGCTTACGCACTCTGTGGCTGATTGTGACCATGGTGTTGGGCGTGGTGTTCGTCTGGATGATGGTGCGGGTCTATAACACCATCGACACGGTCCCGACCTGGTACAGCGTCTGGACGCCGATGAGCTTCTTCCTGACCCTGTTTATCGGCGGCCCGCTGCTTGGCTTCCTGCTCCTGCGCGTGGCGGGCGTTGACGGCTGGGCAATGCGTTTACTGCCCGCCGTGACGCTGCTGGCGCTGGCGGTGAGTACGGTCGTGGCCCTGGTGCAGGGGGCGGAGCTGGCGACCATTCACAGTTCCATTCAGCAGGCCTCGGCCCTGGTGCCCGATTATGGCTCGCTGATGGCCTGGCGTGTGGTGCTGCTGGCGGCCGCGCTGGTGTGCTGGATCGTGCCGCAGCTGAAAGGTTATCAACCTGCGCTCCCGCTGCTGTCGCTGGCATTTTTGCTGGTGCTGGCGGGTGAGTTGATTGGCCGCGGGGTGTTTTACGGTCTGCATATGACGGTTGGAATGGCTGTCGCCAGTTAACACTGATGATTGTTATATAAAGCCGGGACTTAGTGCCCGGCTTTTCTTTTTTCAATCATGAAATTTTTCAACTGTCGTTTGGCTTTAATTTTGAACCTAAATAAACAAAAACAAACACATAAATTATATTGATAGCGGACTTTGCATTAGCAGGATGAGTTTTTTCAATCGACAGGGAACATATTGTGCGTGCGGCACAATCGGGTGGATTGACTTTGTTTTTGCCAGTGGCATGATGCGCACGAAATCTGAACTTCCTCACGGTTTTTAATCCATGTCGACCTATACCCGGCCAGTGCTCCTGTTGCTCTGTGGCCTGCTTTTGCTGACCCTGGCGATCGCGGTGTTAAACACACTCGTCCCGCTGTGGCTCGCCCATGAAAACTTACCTACCTGGCAGGTGGGTATGGTCAGCTCGTCCTTTTTTACCGGAAATCTGTTGGGCACCTTGATGACGGGAAGCCTGATTAAACGTTTTGGTTTTAATCGCAGCTATTATCTGGCCTCGCTTATTTTTGCCGTCGGCTGTGCCGGGTTAGGGCTGATGGTTGGTTTCTGGAGCTGGATGGTCTGGCGCTTTATCGCCGGCGTCGGCTGCGCCATGATCTGGGTGGTGGTGGAAAGCGCCCTGATGTGCAGCGGTACCTCCCGCAACCGGGGGCGTCTGCTGGCGGCCTATATGATGGTCTATTACGTTGGCACCGTGCTGGGTCAGCTGATGGTCAGCAAACTGCCAACCGACCTGATGAGCGTCCTGCCGTGGGTGACCGGCATGGTGCTGGCTGCCATTCTGCCACTGCTCTTTACGCATATTGTGAACCAGAGCAGCGAGCATCAGGAGGCGACCCACATCTGGCCGATGCTCAGATTGCGTCAGGCGCGTCTGGGGGTTAACGGCTGTATTATTTCCGGGATTGTGCTGGGCTCGCTGTATGGCCTGATGCCGCTCTATCTGAACCATCAGGGAGTCAGCGATTCCGGAATTGGTTTCTGGATGGCGGTGATGGTCAGCGCCGGGATTGTCGGGCAGTGGCCGATTGGCCGTCTTGCCGACCGCTTTGGGCGCCTGCTGGTGCTGCGCGTGCAGGTCTTTGTGGTGATCATGGGCTGTGTTGCCATGCTCAGCAATGCTGCCATGGCGCCGGCGCTGTTTATCCTGGGTGCCGCGGGCTTTACCCTCTATCCGGTGGCGATGGCCTGGGCCTGTGAGAAAGTCGAGCACCATCAGCTGGTGGCGATGAACCAGGCGCTGTTGCTGAGCTATACCATTGGCAGCTTGCTGGGGCCGACTTTTACCGCGATGCTGATGCAGAACTATTCTGACAATTTGCTGTTTATTATGATCGCCAGCGTGTCATTTATTTATCTGTTAATGCTTCTGCGTAAAGTGGGCGAACATCCCACGCCGGTGGCGCATGCCTGAATAAATAAAAGCCTGTCGCCGACAGGCTTTTTTGTCTCTGTCACATCTGAGAGTTTTACGCATTGTATGTTTATCGCGCCGGGTGATAATTCGGATGTGTTTATCACTATAAGGCAGCGATCATGTCTACTCGTCGTTTTACCCCTACAGCGCTGGCAGTAGTATTGTCTTTAAGCCTGGCAACGGCACCCGCTATGGCTAATCCGGGCAATGGAAACGGAAATGGAAATGGAAATGGCCACGGCAACGGGCAAGGTAATAGCGGCAATCATGGTAATGGCAATTCCGGTAACCAGGACCATAAACAAAATAATGGTCACCAGAATTCAGGCAAATCAAATAAGAGCGTTAAAGACGATGTCGATGCACGCGTCAGTTATGACCATGCCCGTCATCTGGCGTTGAATTACGGTTTAACGGGTTATGATTCTCTGCCGCCGGGGATTGCGAAAAACCTGGCACGTGGTAAACCGCTGCCTCCGGGCATCGCGAAGAAGACCGTTCCGGCATCGATGTTAGGTCAATTACCTTCTTATCCGGGCTATGAATGGCGGGTGGTCGGAAAAGATCTGGTCTTAATTGCGCTGAGTACTGCGATTGTGACCACCATTATTAATGGCGTCTTTAACTAGACAACAAAACGCCCGGCTTTTACCGGGCGTTTTATTAATACATAACTTTGTGACCGTACTGTTCCAGAATGCCTTTTACGCGTTCCATGGTCTCTTTCTTCGGCGGCTTAACACCATCGAGCTTATACTCTTCGCCCATCGCCACCCATTTGTGTTTGCCCAGCTCGTGATACGGCAGTAATTCAATTTTTTCAACGTTGCCCATATCACGCGTGAACTCACCCAGGCGGTGAGCAGAATCGTCATCATCTGACCAGCCCGGCACGACGACATAACGGATCCAGGTTTTAATGCCTTTACCCGAAATGTATTTCGCGAACTCGAGGGTGCGATGATTAGAGACGCCGACCAGATTCTGGTGGATTTCATCGTTCATCTGCTTGAGATCCAGCATCACCAGGTCGGTCACTTCCAGCAACTCATCAATCACCGGATCGTAGCGACGGACAAAGCCGTTGGTATCCAGGCAGGTATGAATGCTCTCTTTACGACAGGCACGGAACCAGTCGCGGACAAACTCTGCCTGGAGGATCGCTTCCCCGCCGGAAGCGGTCACGCCGCCGCCGGAGGCGTTCATAAAGTGGCGGTAGGTCACCACCTCTTTCATTAACTCATCAACGGTGACTTCTTTGCCGCCGTGGGTGTCCCAGGTGTCGCGGTTATGACAGTACAGGCAGCGCATCAGGCAGCCCTGGAAGAAGGTAATAAAGCGGATGCCCGGGCCATCGACGGTGCCACAGGACTCAAAGGAGTGAATGCGACCAATAGTTGACATTGCGGTGATATCTCCAGATTCGGCCCGTCCGGGGCCTGTGTATACGCACAACTCAAGCGGCTGTGTCGAGTCTGTTTTGGCTGTTATCCATTCATTATAGATAGCGGGCAAAAGAGACTGCGGTACGGGAGGTGTTAAAAAGGCCCCACTTGCGTGGAGCCTTTATTGTACGCGTTTTACGGCGTCATTTCAGTCAAATCCACTTACATGGACTGAGTGAAAGTACGGGTAATAACGTCTTTCTGCTGTTCTTTAGTCAGCGAGTTGAAACGTACTGCGTAGCCAGAAACACGGATGGTCAGCTGAGGATATTTCTCAGGGTGTTCCATCGCATCGAGCAGCATTTCACGGTTCATGACGTTCACGTTCAGGTGCTGACCACCTTCGATGGACGCTTCGTGGTGGAAGTAACCATCCATCAGACCCGCGAGGTTGGTTTTACGCACTTCGTCGTCTTTACCCAGCGCATTTGGCACGATAGAGAAGGTGTAAGAGATACCATCTTTCGCGTAAGCAAACGGCAGTTTAGCAACGGAGGTCAGAGAGGCAACAGCACCTTTCTGGTCACGGCCGTGCATTGGGTTAGCACCTGGTCCGAATGGTGCGCCAGCACGACGACCGTCTGGGGTGTTACCGGTTTTCTTACCATAAACTACGTTAGAGGTGATGGTCAGAACAGACTGAGTCGGGATAGCGTTACGGTAGGTGGTCAGTTTCTGAATTTTCTTCATGAAACGTTCTACCAGGTCAACCGCCATGTCATCAACGCGAGCGTCGTTGTTACCAAACTGCGGGTATTCGCCGTCGATTTCGAAGTCTACAGCCAGGCCGTCTTCGTCACGAATTGGTTTAACTTTCGCATATTTGATAGCGGACAGGGAGTCAGCAGCAACGGACAGACCTGCGATACCACATGCCATGGTGCGAACAACGTCACGGTCGTGCAGCGCCATCAGAGAGGCTTCGTAGCTGTACTTGTCGTGCATATAGTGGATGACGTTCAGTGCGGTAACGTACTGTTTAGCCAGCCAGTCCATGAAGTGATCCATACGTTCCATCACTTCGTCGAAGTTCAGCAGATCGCCTTTGATTGGTTCAGATTTAGGACCAACCTGGATTTTCAGTTTTTCATCAACGCCGCCGTTGATAGCATACAGCATGGTTTTCGCGAGGTTAGCGCGAGCACCGAAGAACTGCATTTGCTTACCAACAACCATTGGGCTTACGCAGCAAGCGATCGCATAGTCGTCGTTGTTGAAGTCAGGACGCATCAGGTCATCGTTCTCGTACTGCAGAGAAGAGGTGTCGATGGACACTTTAGCGGCAAATTTCTTGAAGTTCAGTGGCAGTTTTTCAGACCACAGAATAGTGATGTTCGGCTCCGGAGACGGCCCCATGGTGTACAGGGTGTTCAGGAAACGGAAGCTGCTTTTGGTCACCAGGGTACGGCCATCTACGCCCATACCGGCGATAGATTCAGTTGCCCAGATTGGGTCACCGGAGAACAGTTCATCATACTCAGGGGTACGCAGGAAGCGAACCATACGCAGTTTCATGACCAGGTGGTCAATCATTTCCTGTGCTTCGAGCTCGTTGATTTTGCCTGCTTTCAGGTCACGTTCGATGTAGGCATCCAGGAAGGTGGATACACGACCGAAGGACATTGCCGCACCGTTCTGAGATTTAACCGCCGCCAGGTAACCGAAGTAGGTCCACTGGATAGCTTCCTGAGCGTTGGTCGCAGGACCGGAGATGTCGTAGCCGTATTTAGCCGCCATCTCTTTGATCTGACCCAGCGCACGGTGCTGTTCGGAGATCTCTTCACGCAGACGGATAGTCGCTTCCAGGTTTACGCCATTTTCCATGTCAGACTGCAGGGACAGGAACTGTGCATATTTGTCTTTCAGCAGGAAGTCGATACCGTACAGCGCAACGCGACGGTAGTCACCGATGATACGGCCACGGCCATACGCATCTGGCAGACCGGTCAGGACGCCTGATTTACGGCAGTTCAGGATGTCTTTGGTGTAAACGTCAAACACGCCCTGGTTGTGGGTTTTGCGGTATTCGGTGAAGATTTTCTTCAGCATTGGGTCCAGCTCGCGATCGTACGCTTTGCAGGAACCTTCAACCATTTTGATACCACCGAACGGGATAATCGCACGTTTCAGTGGCGCTTCAGTTTGCAGACCAACAATCTTCTCGAGGGATTTGTTGATATAACCTGCGTCGTGAGAAGTAATGGTAGACGCGATGGAGGTGTCGAAATCAACAGGCGCGTGAGTGCGGTTTTCCTGCTTAACGCCTTCCATAACGCTGTCCCACAGGGCAGTGGTTGCGTCGGTAGCACCGGCCAGGAAGGATTCGTCACCTTCATATGGAGTGTAGTTTTTCTGGATGAAGTCACGAACGTTGACTTCATTCTGCCAATCACCTTTGGCAAAACCTTCCCATGCTGTGGCTAACTTTTCATTAAGTTCGGACATGTAACACCTACCTTCTTAAGTGGATTTTTTATTTACTGCCTGAGAAAACCATTAATGATGGTTATCGCCACGCAGGTAAATGACCCAGTATGTCAACCCAACCAGCAGACCACCGCCAATAATGTTCCCGATTGTGACTGGGATCAGGTTATCAGTAATGAAGTTCATAACGGTCAGGTGAGAGAAACTTTCCGGGCTGGAACCTACTGCGGTCCAGAACTCCGGGCTGGCAAAATCACGGATTACGATACCGAAAGGGATCATAAACATGTTTGCAATACTGTGTTCAAAGCCGCTGGCAACGAACATGGCGACTGGCAGAACCATGATCATCGCTTTGTCCATCAGGCTGCGTCCGGAGTAGCTCATCCAGACGGCCAGGCAGACCATCAGGTTGGCGAGAATGCCAAGCGCAACGGCTTCAATAAATGTGTGATGTACTTTGTGGTCAGCGGTCTGCAGGACATTAAGCCCCCACGCGCCGTTGGCGGTCATATATTCACCCGACAACCACATCAGCAGGACAAACAGCAGGCAGCCAATCAGGTTTCCGACGTAAACGTTGAGCCAGTTTTTTGCCAGTTGGCCCCAGGTAATCTTACCGCTGGCTTTCGCGACGACGATAAGCACCGTAGAGGTAAAGAGGTCAGCGCCGCAGATAACGCACAGGATCAAACCCAGTGAGAAACAGATGCCGCCGATAAGCTTGGCGATACCGAAAGGCATCCCGGCAGTACCGGTGGTGGCGGTGATATAGAAAACAAAGGCAATGGAGATGAACACCCCGGCAGTGATGGCCAGGAAGAACGTCGTCATCGGTTGTTTCGTTGCTTTATAGACACCCGCTTCTTCGGCAACTTTCGCCATGGCAGCTGGGAGTAAAAGATCAAAAGGGTTGTCAGCTTTCACACTAACTCTCTCTTTATTAAGTCGGCGACGAGATACTAACAAAGCATTATAGAAGAGAAATTGATGTAGATCATATCTCGCCTGGCTTATAGGCCCGCAAAGTGCGTGGTTTTTCGGCAAATGCGGAGTAAGTATTTGATTATCCGTATAAAAATAAATTTTAAAACTTACAAAATGATTTGATTTTTTTCTTACGACGCTCTCCCGGACAGTTAATTATAATGGAGTATTTCATATAAAAAGTAACAATAACCGTCAGTTCGCCATTATTATAGCTACCAATATTTAACCTTATTATTACAATTAAAATTTATTGCCGTAGAAATAAAAAACGGGGCAATAAAATTGCCCCGTAATA
The DNA here is from genome assembly GCF_025566055.1 of Leclercia tamurae. Lineage (GTDB taxonomy): Bacteria > Pseudomonadota > Gammaproteobacteria > Enterobacterales > Enterobacteriaceae > Enterobacter > Enterobacter tamurae. The sequence goes on along the minus strand of NZ_JAMHKS010000077.1, from coordinate 28,449 downwards.
TAACGTAGGCGACTGTATACGCCTACTATCTGTAATGTTATGTAACGTTATTTAGCCCAAAAAGCGCTTTTGGCCTTCTGCAATTTCTCATAGGCCTTCAGCAACGACTGGTGAGCAGGGAAGGCTTTCAGATCGCTATCCACCGCCTGCAGGCCGTGGAATGGCGCTTCGCCGCTCAGGGCCGCGCTGGCGCTCTCGACCGCTTCGGCACCGTACATGCGGGTAAAGGCGTTCAGATACTGCAGCGGCTGACGATCCTCTTCCTGGGACAGCAACAGCAGCGTCTGCAGGCAACGGTAGTAGTTCGCACGCTCTGCGCTGAATATCGAGGCGTTAAATTCGATGGTCCACTCGGTCCAGATCAGCGCCTGTTCAAGGTCGCCGCCCGCCAGTGCCAGCATCGCCTTCAGCTCACCGATACGCAGGGTGTACCAGCCGTTGTCTTTGCCTGTCGCCAGGCCCAGCAGCTCGCGCACGCGGGTAAAGTCGTCGTGGCCTTCGTCGTCCAGCTGGGTGATGAGGTTCAGATAGTCTTCTTTCTCCCACGCGCTCTCCGGCAGGGCCAGCAGGGTTTCGCGCAGGTGCGCACCCATGCTGTTATTCGCCAGCCACAGATCTTCCACCGGATAGATATCGGACATGCCCGGGACCAGAATACGGCAGGCATAGACGCTGAGGTGCTCGTAATCCGCGATGTACACTTCCTGGCCTTCGGCAGTGAAGATCGCCATCAGGGTGGCAAACTCCTCTTCCGTGGTGCCGGCGAAGCTCCAGTCAACAAACGGATAATCCGCGTCCTGCTTGAACATATCCCAGGAGATAGAGCCGCTGGAGTCGATGAAGTGCGTCTCCAGGTTGGCGTGCTCAGCCACTTCTTCGTCATCAAAGGTCGGCGGGGTGAACACGTCGAGATCTTTCAGGCTACGACCCTGCAGCAGCTCGGTGACGGTACGCTCCAGCGCTACGCCAAAGTCCGGGTGCGCGCCGAAGGAGGCGAAGCAGGTGCCGTTCGCCGGGTTGAACAGTACCACGCAGATCACCGGGTACTTACCGCCCAGGGAGCCGTCATAGGCAAAGATTGGGAAACCTTCGGCTTCCAGTTTGGCGATAGACTCCACCACGCCCGGGTAGCGGGCCAGCACGTCAGCCGGGATCTCCGGTAGGCTGATGGATTCCGCGATAATGCGGTTCTTAATATGACGCTCAAACACCTCGGACAGGCCCTGAACACGCGCTTCGTTGCGGGTGTTACCGGCGGACATGCCGTTGGAGACATACAGGTTACCGATGATGTTCATCGGAATATAGACGGTTTGCTCATCAGACTGACGGGTAAACGGCAGGGCGCAGATACCGCGATCTTCATTACCTGACTGCAGATCGATCAGCATGCTGGCGGTCAGTTGATTGTCCAGATCGTAAAACGCGCGCAGGCGATCGTCGAGGATCCCTTCCGGCAGTTCGTCGTCTTCCGTCAGCGGGAACCATTTTTCATTTGGATAGTGAACAAACGGGCCATTCGCCACGGTGTCGCCCAGCCAGAAATCGGCAAAGAAATAGTTGGTGGACAGACGCTCAAAATACTCACCCAGCGCAGAGGCCAGTGCCGCTTTTTTGGTGGCACCTTTGCCGTTGGTAAAGCACAGCGCGCACTCTTTATCGCGAATATGCACAGACCAGACGTGAGGGACCGGGTTAAGCCAGGAGGCTTCTTCGATATTAAAGCCCAGGTCGGTCAGTTTTTGCTGGAAGCGAGCGATGGAATCTTCCAGGGCGGCGTCTTTGCCGGGGATAAACGTTTGAGTCATGGCGATCACTTATATCGTACGGAAAGCGCGCAATGATACGGGTTTTACATGGCAGGCGCTATCTCCCCGGCGGTTTCGGCGAAAATAAAAGGCTGGGCTATGCTTATATTCAGTAACCTACTGTAAAGGAATATAAAAAAATGAAAGCATTCGATCTTCAACGAATGGCCTTTGATAAAGTACCCGTTGAGTTTTTAGGCGAGGTCGCGCTGCGAAGTCTCTATACCTTTGTACTGGTTTTCCTGTTCCTCAAACTTACCGGGCGGCGCGGCGTGCGTCAGATGTCGCTCTTCGAAGTGTTAATCATTCTGACGCTGGGGTCGGCGGCGGGTGACGTGGCGTTTTATGACGACGTACCGATGATCCCCGTCTTTATCGTTTTTGTCACCCTGGCGTTGCTCTACCGGCTGGTGATGTGGCTGATGTCGAAAAGTGAAAAGCTGGAAGATCTGCTTGAGGGTAAACCGGTCGCCATTGTCGAAGAGGGCAAGCTGGCCTGGGAAAAAGTTAAGCGCGCCAACATGACCGAGTTTGAGTTCTTTATGGAACTGCGGGTGAGCAGCGTCGAGCAGCTTGGGCAGGTGAAGCTGGCCATTATGGAGACCAACGGGCAGATAAGCGTCTACTTTTACGACGATGACCAGGTTAAGCCCGGGCTGTGCATATTGCCGGATGAATTTGTTGAACGTTTTATGACAATACCGGAAGTCGGCGACTATGCCTGCCGACGTTGTGGTCATGTTGAAATGCTACAGGCCGGGGCGCATCAATTATGTCCACGCTGCACGAATCCGGAATGGACGAAGGTTAGCCGGGCCAAACGCATCACCTGACAGCCATTTTGTCGGTTTTGTGACAGCCCGCTGGCAGAATGTATTGTGTGACGGCGGGCACATTTCCTGGGTCATAAGTTTTAGACATTGCGGCGCGTGTCACTGAATGATAAAACCGATATCCACAGTTATAACTTATGGCTTTTAGCGTGGTGAGGGGAAATGGCTCAGGTCTTTAATTTTAGTTCAGGTCCGGCAATGTTACCGGCGGATGTACTCAAACAGGCTCAACAGGAGCTGTGCGACTGGAACGGTCTTGGCACCTCGGTGATGGAAGTCAGCCACCGTGGTAAAGAGTTTATTCAGGTAGCAGAAGAGGCAGAAGCAGATTTTCGTTTCCTGCTAAATATCCCCTCAAATTACAAAGTATTATTCTGCCACGGCGGCGGACGCGGTCAGTTTGCGGGCATTCCGCTGAACCTTTTGGGTGACAAAACCACCGCGGACTACGTTGATGCCGGTTACTGGGCGGCCAGCGCAGTAAAAGAAGCGCACAAATATTGCTCCCCGAACGTGATCGATGCCAAAGTCACCGTCGACGGTTTACGCGCGGTGAAGCCGATGAGCGAATGGCAGCTCTCCCGGGATGCAGCCTACCTGCACTACTGCCCGAATGAAACCATCGACGGCATCGCTATCCACGAAGAGCCCAATTTTGGCGAGAACGTAGTGGTGACGGCGGACTTCTCCTCTACCATTCTCTCTGCCCCGCTGGATGTCAGCCGCTATGGCGTGATCTACGCCGGCGCGCAGAAAAACATCGGCCCGGCCGGTCTGACCCTGGTGATCGTGCGTGAAGATCTGCTGGGTAAAGCCCACAAATCCTGCCCGTCGATTCTGGATTACACCGTGCTGAACGATAACGACTCCATGTTCAACACCCCGCCGACCTTTGCCTGGTACCTCTCTGGCCTGGTCTTTAAATGGCTGCGAAACAACGGCGGCGTGGCGCAGATGGATAAGATTAACCAGCAGAAATCTGAGCTGCTGTACAGCGTGATCGACGGCAGCGATTTCTACCGCAATGACGTCGCCAAAGCTAACCGCTCCCGCATGAACATCCCGTTCCAGCTGGCCGACAGCAATCTCGATAAACTGTTCCTGGAAGAGTCCTTCGCCGCAGGTCTGCACGCGCTGAAAGGCCACCGTGTGGTGGGCGGAATGCGTGCATCTATTTATAACGCCATGCCGTTCGAAGGCGTTCAGGCCCTGACCGACTTCATGACTGACTTCGAACGTCGCCACGGTTAATTGCGCCCCTGTTTACCCCGCGGCCAGGCTGCGGGGTTTTTATTATGTTGAATTGAGAGTTAAGTTTCATGGAATCCCTGACGTTACAACCTATCGCGCGGGTAGATGGCACCATCAATCTGCCTGGTTCAAAAAGTGTCTCGAACCGCGCCTTGCTGCTGGCAGCGCTGGCCAACGGCACCACTGTTCTCACTAACCTGCTGGACAGCGATGACGTTCGCCATATGCTCAATGCGCTGAAAGCGTTGGGAGTCCACTATACCCTGTCCACCGATCGCACCCGCTGCGAAGTGACCGGCAATGCCGGGGCCCTGCACTCCGCTGAGGCGCTGGAGCTGTTCCTCGGTAATGCCGGTACGGCAATGCGTCCGCTGGCGGCGGCCCTGTGTCTCGGCAGCAACGACATCGTGCTGACCGGCGAGCCGCGCATGAAAGAGCGCCCGATTGGTCACCTGGTGGATGCGCTGCGTCAGGGCGGAGCACAGATTGAGTATCTGGAGCAGGATAACTATCCGCCGCTGCGCCTGCGCGGTGGCTTTACCGGTGGCGACGTGGCGGTGGACGGTAGCGTCTCCAGTCAGTTCCTGACCGCGCTGCTGATGACCGCACCGCTGGCGCCGCAGAACACCACGATCACCATCAAAGGTGAGCTGGTTTCCAAACCTTACATCGATATCACCCTGCACCTGATGAAGACCTTTGGCGTTGAGGTTGAAAACCACAGCTACCAGCGTTTCGTGGTACGCGGTGGGCAACAGTACCAGACGCCGGGTAACTACCTGGTGGAAGGCGATGCCTCATCGGCCTCCTACTTCCTGGCAGCGGGCGCCATTAAAGGTGGCACCGTCAAAGTGACCGGTATCGGCCGTAACAGCGTGCAGGGCGACATTCGCTTTGCCGATGTGCTGGAGAAGATGGGCGCGGTGGTCACCTGGGGCGATGACTTTATCTCCTGTACCCGCGGGGAGCTGAACGCCATCGATATGGACATGAACCATATCCCGGATGCGGCGATGACCATTGCCACGGCGGCGCTGTTTGCCAAAGGCACCACCACGATGCGCAACATCTACAACTGGCGCGTGAAAGAGACCGATCGCCTGTTCGCGATGGCCACTGAACTGCGCAAAGTGGGTGCCGAAGTTGAAGAGGGCGAGGACTACATCCGCGTGACGCCACCGGCCCAACTGCAGGCAGCGGAAATTGGCACCTATAACGATCACCGGATGGCAATGTGTTTCTCGCTGGTGGCGCTGTCGGATACGCCGGTTACCATTCTCGATCCGAAATGTACCGCGAAAACCTTCCCGGACTATTTTGATCAGCTGGCGCGTATCAGTACGCTTGCCTGACGATCCTCTGCCGCACCGCCCGATGCGGCACTTAATTACTTACACTTCATGACGCTGTCATCGTCCAATTCTTCTACACTCAGCTTCAATCATTCCGTAATTTGCACGCAAAGGTAACAGTTGTGCACGTTGATGCGTATAATGCGCGGCGTTTACACAACGGTATGCCTACTTTAAGGAGAAAAAGATGACGGCAATTGCCCCGGTTATCACCATTGACGGGCCGAGTGGTGCAGGGAAAGGTACTCTGTGCAAAGCAATGGCGGAAGCATTGCAATGGCATCTTTTAGATTCGGGCGCAATCTATCGTGTGCTGGCGCTGGCTGCTCTGCATCACCATGTTGATGTGGCTTCTGAAGAGGCGCTGGTGCCGCTGGCCGCTCATCTGGACGTGCGTTTTGTCTCCACCAACGGCAATCTGGAAGTGATTCTGGAAGGGGAAGACGTCAGCGGTGAGATCCGCACCCAGGACGTGGCGAATGCCGCCTCTCAGGTCGCTGCGTTCCCGCGCGTTCGCGAGGCGCTTTTACGCCGCCAGCGCGCCTTCCGCGATGCACCGGGCCTGATCGCCGACGGACGCGACATGGGCACCGTGGTTTTCCCGGATGCGCCGGTCAAAATTTTCCTTGACGCTTCCTCGGAAGAGCGTGCGCAGCGCCGCATGCTACAGTTGCAGGAAAAGGGCTTTAGTGTTAACTTTGAACGTCTTTTGTCCGAGATAAAAGAACGCGACGATCGCGACCGTAATCGCGCCGTTGCGCCGCTTGTTCCCGCAGATGATGCATTAGTTCTGGATTCTACCAGTTTAACTATTGAGCAAGTGATTGAAAAAGCGCTACAATATGCGCGCCAAAAACTGGCAATCGCGTAATCGCGACAGATTTAGCAGTACCCCCGCTGCAATGGATTGACGGCGGGTATGTGAAACAACCCCATCCGGCATGGAGCCAGGTGGACGTTAATATTAACCTGAAGATTAAACATGACTGAATCTTTTGCTCAACTATTTGAAGAATCCTTAAAAACAATCGAAACCCGTCCGGGTTCCATCGTTCGTGGTGTTGTTGTTGCTATCGACAAAGATATCGTACTGGTTGACGCCGGTCTGAAATCTGAGTCCGCCATTCCGGCAGAGCAGTTCAAAAACGCCCAGGGCGAGCTGGAAATCCAGGTTGGTGACGAAGTTGACGTTGCTCTGGATGCAGTAGAAGACGGCTTCGGTGAAACCCTGCTGTCCCGTGAGAAAGCTAAACGTCACGAAGCTTGGATCACGCTGGAAAAAGCTTACGAAGAAGCTGAAACTGTAGTCGGTGTTATCAACGGCAAAGTTAAAGGTGGCTTCACTGTTGAGCTGAATGGTATTCGTGCGTTCCTGCCAGGTTCACTGGTAGACGTTCGTCCAGTTCGTGACACCCTGCACCTGGAAGGCAAAGAGCTTGAGTTCAAAGTCATCAAGCTTGACCAGAAGCGTAACAACGTTGTTGTTTCCCGTCGTGCCGTTATCGAATCCGAAAACAGCGCAGAACGCGATCAGCTGCTGGAAAACCTGCAGGAAGGCATGGAAGTCAAAGGTATCGTTAAGAACCTCACTGACTACGGCGCATTCGTTGACCTGGGCGGCGTTGATGGCCTGCTGCACATCACCGACATGGCGTGGAAACGCGTTAAGCACCCAAGCGAAATCGTGAACGTGGGCGACGAAATCACTGTTAAAGTGCTGAAGTTCGACCGCGAGCGTACTCGTGTATCCCTCGGCCTGAAACAGCTGGGCGAAGATCCATGGGTTGCTATCGCTAAACGTTACCCAGAAGGTACTAAACTGACTGGTCGCGTTACCAACCTGACCGACTACGGCTGCTTCGTTGAAATCGAAGAAGGCGTTGAAGGCCTGGTGCACGTTTCCGAAATGGACTGGACCAACAAAAACATCCACCCATCCAAAGTTGTTAACGTTGGTGATGTAGTGGAAGTTATGGTTCTGGATATCGACGAAGAACGTCGTCGTATCTCCCTGGGCCTGAAGCAGTGCAAAAACAACCCATGGCAGCAGTTCGCGGAAACCCACAACAAGGGCGACCGTGTTGAAGGTAAAATCAAGTCTATCACTGACTTCGGTATCTTCATCGGCCTGGACGGCGGCATCGACGGCCTGGTTCACCTGTCTGACATCTCCTGGAACGTTGCAGGCGAAGAAGCAGTACGTGAATACAAAAAAGGCGACGAAATCGCAGCAGTTGTTCTGCAGGTTGACGCAGAGCGTGAGCGTATCTCTCTGGGCGTTAAACAGCTCGCAGAAGATCCGTTCAACAACTGGGTTGCACTGAACAAGAAAGGCGCAATCGTAAACGGTAAAGTGACTGCAGTTGACGCGAAAGGCGCAACCGTAGAACTGGCTGACGGCGTTGAAGGCTACCTGCGCGCTTCTGAAGCTTCACGTGACCGCGTTGAAGATGCAACTCTGGTTCTGAGCGTAGGCGACGACGTTGAAGCTAAATTCACCGGCGTAGACCGCAAAAACCGTGCAATCAGCCTGTCTGTTCGTGCTAAAGACGAAGCTGATGAGAAAGATGCAATCGCAACTGTTAACAAACAGGAAGATGCAGGTTTCTCTAACAACGCAATGGCTGAAGCTTTCAAAGCAGCTAAAGGCGAATAAGTTACTCGTAGAGTAACTTGACAGATTGCAGGATTCGTCCTGTAATCAATAACAAAGGGCGGCTACGGCCGCCCTTGTTTAAGCTGATTAGCTAATGGGTTTGAAGGAACCGGAGGAATCATGACCAAGTCAGAATTGATTGAAAGACTTGCCAGCCAGCAATCGCACATTCCTGCGAAAGCAGTGGAAGATGCCGTAAAAGAGATGCTGGAGCATATGGCGACCACTCTTGCACAGGGCGAGCGCATTGAAATCCGCGGTTTCGGTAGTTTTTCTCTGCACTATCGTGCTCCACGCACCGGGCGTAACCCGAAGACTGGCGACAAAGTAGAGCTGGAAGGTAAATACGTTCCGCACTTTAAGCCGGGTAAAGAACTGCGCGATCGCGCCAATATTTACGGCGACTGAGTCTGGCCTGCGGGCGAAACTGAGTCACCAAAAGAAAAGCACCTGCGGGTGCTTTTTTTGTTTCTGTTTTCCCCGATCCTGAACCAGCACCGCACGTTTTGCTGCCGGTTGCTGCAAACCGATCATTTCCCGCCAGCCTGCGCTGCAAACTCACATTTCTGCACCTGACAGACTCAACGACCCGTCGCACACTGCTCTGATACAGGGAGGTGTGAATGTGTTTGTCTGCATTAGCGACATGTCTGATCCTGGCCATCTTACCGCTGCTCTGGTTGCCCGCGCTGCCGGCGCTGCCGGTTATCCAGGCCACGATTGTTGCCGGCGTCCTGCTGGCCTTAATACGCCATCAGATTGCGCGCTATCTGGGCTTCTGGCTGCTCTTTTTTGCCTGGGGCGGGCTGGCCGCGCTGAGCGCCGTCTGGCCGATGCAGCATCTGACCACCGGTCCGCAGAAGGCTGAGGTGGAGATCCTGGCGACCGGAAGCGACACGAGCTACCAGGCCCGCATTGTCCGGCTTAACGGCAGGGCGATGCTGCCCGCACCAGGCGTCACGCTGTATGGCAACGCACTGCCACAGCCGGGCTGTGCCGGTCAACGCTGGAAGATGACCCTGGCGCTACGGCCCGTGCACGGTCAGCTCAACGACGGGGGATTTGATGCCCAGCGCTATGCGCTGGCACAGCATCAGCCGCTAACCGGGCGCTTTACTCATGCAGAAGTGATGGATGCCCGCTGCAGTTTACGCGCCCGGTATCTTGCCACGCTAACGAATACGCTCTCGTCGTATACCTGGGGGCCGGTTCTGCTGGGGCTGGGCATGGGGGAGCGACTGGCGGTGACGCCCGACATCAAAAATCTGATGCGGGAGACGGGCACGGCGCATCTGATGGCGATTTCAGGATTGCATATTGCGCTGGCGGCGTCGGTTATCTGGCTGCTGGTACGCGGCATACAATTTTTCGTTCCGGCGCGCTGGGTAGGCTGGCGCGCTCCGCTGGTGGCCGGGTTCTGCTTTGCTGCTTTTTACGCCTGGCTCACCGGATTGCAGCCTCCCGCGCTGCGCACCGTCGTCTCGCTGGGTGCGTATCTGGCGCTGCAGTTGAGCGGCCGGCTCTGGTCGCCATGGCAGATATGGCGGGTTTGCATCGCCGCCATTCTGCTGGTCGATCCGCTGGCGGTGTTATCCCATAGCCTTTTGCTGTCGGCCTTTGCGGTGGCGGTGCTGATTTTCTGGTATCAGTGGGTACCCAGGCCCCGTCTGTCCGGGCCATGGGCGATCCAGACGGTGGTTAATCTGCTGCATCTCCAGCTCGGCATGCTGTTGTTGTTGCTGCCGGTGCAGGTGATGGTCTTTCACGGGTTTAGCCTGTCATCACTGGTTGCGAACCTGGTGGCAGTACCGCTGGTGACCTTTATCTCGGTACCGCTCATTCTGCTGGGGATGTGGCTGCATCTTGGGATATGGCCGCTCGCAGAACACCAGGTCTGGACGCTGGCGGATGGCTCACTGTCGCTGCTGTTTGGCTTCCTGACCACGCTGCCTGACGGTTGGATCCCTGTCGATAAGCGCTGGCTGTGGCTGACCCTGCTGCCCTGGGGGGCCATTATCGCCTGGCGGATGCGCGGCACACGAACCTGGCCGGCGGTCTGTGTGTCGGCACTGGTGCTGGCAGCCAGTCCGTTATGGCGGGCCAACAAAACGGAAGGGTGGGCGGTGCATATGCTGGATGTCGGGCAGGGGCTGGCAGTGGTAATCGAGCGGCAGGGGAAAGCGATTTTATATGACACCGGGCCTGCATGGTCGGGGGGGGACAGCGCCCAACAGCTGATTATTCCCTGGCTGCGCTGGCACCACCTACGCCCGGAGGGGGTGATTGTCAGCCATGATCATCTGGACCATATTGGCGGGCTGGCGTCGCTACGTCAGGCGTGGCCGAAGATCTGGATACGCAGCCCGCTGCGCCAGGAGGGACATAGAGCCTGTTTTCGCGGTGAGCGCTGGCAGTGGCAGGGGTTGACCTTCAGCGCGCACTGGCCTCTCGCCACCGCAGCGCAGCGCGGCAACAACGGCTCCTGCGTGGTAAAAATTGAGGACGGCACCCATAGCCTGTTGTTAACGGGGGATATTGAGGCGCAGGGAGAAAAAGCGATGCTCAGTCATCACTGGCAATATCTTGCGTCTACACTTATCCAGGTGCCGCACCATGGCAGTAATACCTCTTCGTCACTCCCTCTGGTGCAGCGCGTGGGTGGGCGCATCGCCCTGGTGTCCGCATCCCGCTATAACGCGTGGCGACTGCCCTCGAACAAGGTGGCTCGCCGTTACAGAAAGGAGGGGTATCTCTGGTTAACAACGCCCCGATCTGGACAAATCACTGTGTCGTTTTCGCAACATGGCTGGCAAATCCAACGCTTACGGGATCAAATTTTACCCCGTTGGTATCATCAGTGGTTTGGCGCGCCCGGAGATAACGGGTAGAATATGCGGCTATTTCAACAAATGCTGGTTTTTTGAATGCATAACGACAAAGATCTCTCCACGTGGCAGACCTTCCGCCGACTCTGGCCGGTGATTGCACCCTTCAGAACGGGCCTTATCGTGGCGGGCGTAGCGTTAATCCTCAACGCAGCCAGCGATACCTTCATGTTATCGCTCCTCAAACCGTTACTGGACGACGGTTTTGGTAAAACGGATCGCTCAGTGTTGCTCTGGATGCCACTGGTGGTTATCGGCCTGATGATTTTACGCGGCATCACCAGCTATATCTCCAGCTACTGCCTCTCGTGGGTATCCGGCAAAGTGGTAATGACCATGCGCCGTCGCCTGTTCAGTCACATGATGGGCATGCCGGTGGCGTTCTTCGACAAACAGTCGACGGGCACCTTGCTGTCGCGTATTACCTACGACTCCGAGCAGGTAGCCTCCTCCTCCTCCAGCGCACTCATTACCGTGGTGCGTGAAGGCGCCTCGATTATTGGCCTGTTCATCCTGATGTTCTGGTACAGCTGGCAGCTGTCGCTGATCCTGATCGTGCTGGCGCCAATTGTGTCGATCGCTATTCGCGTCGTCTCCAAGCGTTTCCGCAGCATCAGTAAGAACATGCAGAACACGATGGGGCAGGTGACCACCAGCGCCGAGCAGATGCTGAAAGGGCATAAAGAGGTGCTGATTTTTGGCGGCCAGGAAGTGGAAACCAAGCGTTTCGATAAGGTCAGCAATAAGATGCGTCTGCAGGGGATGAAGATGGTTTCCGCCTCTTCCATTTCCGATCCGATCATTCAGCTTATCGCCTCTCTGGCCCTGGCATTTGTACTGTATGCCGCCAGCTTCCCGAGCGTGATGGAAACCTTAACCGCCGGTACCATTACCGTGGTCTTCTCGTCGATGATTGCCCTGATGCGCCCGCTGAAATCGTTAACCAACGTTAACGCCCAGTTCCAGCGCGGGATGGCAGCCTGTCAGACGCTGTTCGCTATTCTCGATTCCGAACAGGAAAAAGACGAAGGTAAGCGCGTCATCGAGCGCTCAACCGGCGATGTGGAGTTCCGCAACGTGACCTTTACCTATCCGGGCCGCGATACGCCAGCTCTGCGTAACATCAATCTGAAAATCCCGGCAGGCAAGACCGTGGCGCTGGTAGGCCGCTCTGGTTCCGGTAAATCGACCATCGCCAGCCTGATCACCCGCTTCTACGACATCGATGAAGGCGAAATCCTGATCGATGGTCACGATCTGCGCGAGTATACCCTGCGGTCGCTGCGTAACCAGGTCGCCCTGGTTTCCCAGAATGTGCATCTGTTTAACGACACTGTCGCCAATAACATTGCGTATGCCCGTAACGAAGAGTACAGCCGTGAGCAGATTGAAGCGGCGGCGCGGATGGCCTACGCCATGGACTTCATCAATAAGATGGATAACGGCCTGGATACCATTATCGGTGAAAATGGCGTGCTGCTCTCCGGCGGCCAGCGTCAGCGTATCGCCATTGCCCGCGCGCTGCTGCGTGACAGCCCGATCCTGATCCTCGATGAAGCCACTTCGGCGCTGGATACCGAGTCCGAACGTGCCATTCAGTCTGCGCTGGATGAGCTGCAGAAAAACCGTACCTCGCTGGTGATCGCCCACCGCCTGTCGACCATCGAAAAAGCCGATGAAATCGTGGTAGTGGAAGATGGTTACATCGTTGAACGCGGCAGTCATACCGATCTGCTGGCGCATCAGGGCGTGTATGCGCAACTTCATAAGATGCAGTTTGGCGCATGATTGCCCGCATCTGGTCCGGTGAGTCTCCGCTCTGGCTGCTGCTGTTGCCGCTCTCCTGGCTGTATGGCCTGGTCAGCGGCCTGTTCCGCCTCAGCTATAAAGTGGGGCTCAAACGGGCCTGGCGTGCACCCGTACCGGTGGTGGTGGTGGGGAACCTCACCGCTGGCGGCAACGGCAAAACGCCGGTGGTGATCTGGCTGGTGGAACAGCTGACCCAACGCGGGATCCGCGTGGGGGTCGTCTCCCGGGGATACGGCGGCAAGGCGGAGCGCTATCCGCTGCTGCTGAGTGCGCAAACCACCACCGCGGAAGCGGGTGATGAACCGGTGCTGATCTTTCAGCGCACCGGTGCGCCAGTGGCAGTCTCGCCGGTACGCAGCGAGGCGGTTCAGGTCCTGCTGACCCATGCTGATGTGCAGATAGTGATTACCGACGACGGGCTGCAGCACTACGCCCTGGCCCGGGATAAAGAGATCGTGGTGATTGACGGTGTGCGCCGCTTTGGTAACGGCTGGTGGTTACCCGCCGGGCCGATGCGCGAGCGCGCTTCTCGTCTGCGTTCTGTGGATGCGGTCATCGTCAACGGCGGTACGGCTCATATGGGAGAGATCCCGATGCAGCTGCGCCCAGGCCTGGCAGTAAATCTGCTGACCGGCGAACGGCGTGACGTCGCTGAACTCCCTGATCTGGTGGCCATGGCCGGTATCGGTCATCCTCCACGCTTTTTCGCGACCCTCGAAGCCTCCGGTGCCCGGCTCCTTAATACGGTGCCGCTGGCCGACCACCAGGCGCTGAGCCTGGAACAGGTTGCCGGTTTTACCGATCCCGGTCAGACGCTGATCATGACCGAAAAAGATGCGGTGAAATGCCGGGCGTTTGCCCGCGATAACTGGTGGTATTTGCCGGTGGACGCTGAACTGCAGGGTGAACAGCCCGAACAACTCCTGCAGGCGCTGATTGCCCTGGCAGAAGAGGTTTCCCCGCGCACTCATTAACAGGAGATGGCATGGCTTTACCGCAACTTACGCTTTCAGCCGCACGTCATCTTCATCTCGCCGCGCAGGGGCTTTTGAAAAAGCCCCGTCGCCGCGCGCAGCCCGCCGATATTCTCACTACCATCCAGCGCATGTCGCTTTTGCAAATTGACACCATCAATATCGTTGCCCGCAGCCCGTATCTGGTGCTGTTCAGCCGTCTCGGCCACTATCAGCCTGAATGGCTGGATAACGCCCTGCATCAGGGCGAGTTGATGGAGTACTGGGCCCACGAGGCATGTTTTCTGCCGCGCAGTGATTTTGCGCTGGTGCGCCACCGGATGCTCTCCCCCGACAAAATGGGCTGGAAATACCGTCAGGCCTGGATGCATGAGCACGCGGAGGAGATTGAGCAGCTGATCGCCCTTATTCAGGAGAAGGGCCCGGTACGTTCCGCCGATTTCGAACATCCCCGCAAAGGTACCAGCGGATGGTGGGAGTGGAAGCCGCATAAACGTCATCTTGAGGGGCTGTTTACCGCTGGAAAGGTGATGGTGGTCGAAAGGCGAAACTTCCAGCGCGTCTACGATCTCACCCACCGGGTGATGCCGGAGTGGGATGACAGCCGGGATATGCTGACCCAGGCGGCGGCCGAAGCCGTGATGCTGGAAAACAGCGCCCGCAGCTTAGGCATTTTCCACGCCCGGTGGTTGGCCGATTATTATCGCCTGCGTCAGCCGGTGCTGGCTCCGCTGCTTGAGCGCTGGCAGGCGCAGCAGCAGGTGGTGCGTGTCGAGGTAGAGACGCTGGGAGAGATGTGGTTGCATGCCGATCTACTGCCGCTGCTTCCCCTCGCCGAAGAGGGCAAGCTCACCGCCACCCACAGCGCCGTCCTGTCGCCGTTTGATCCCGTCGTCTGGGATCGCAAGCGTGCTGAGCAGCTGTTTAACTTCAGTTACCGGCTGGAGTGCTATACCCCGGCACCGAAACGTCAGTACGGCTATTTCGTCCTGCCGCTGCTGCACAAAGGGCAACTGGTGGGGCGGATGGATGCCAAAATGCATCGCAAAACCGGCGAGCTGCAGATTATCGCCCTCTATCTGGAAGAGGGTATCCGGGTCAGCGCCGGGCTGGAAAAAGGGCTCACTGCGGCGATAAGCGACTTTGCAAGCTGGCAGGGAGCAACACGGATCGCGCTGGGCCATCTTCCTGACGGACTTTTTGCTGCCTGTCGACGTGGCTGGGAAATAGACGCGGTCTGAAAAAGGAATATGGTAAGCTTTACCGATCATTGATACGGAGGAACTATGGATCACCGTTTACTGGAAATTATTGCCTGCCCGGTGTGCAACGGCAAACTTTACTACAGCCAGGATAAGCAGGAGTTAATCTGCAAACTGGACAGCCTTGCCTTCCCCCTGCGCGACGGCATTCCCGTCCTGCTGGAGACCGAAGCCCGTTCGCTGGCGGCAGAAGAGAGCAAACCATGAGTTTTGTTGTCATTATCCCGGCGCGTTTCGCCTCCACGCGCCTGCCGGGCAAACCGCTGGTCGACATCAACGGTAAGCCGATGATTGTCCACGTGCTGGAACGCGCGCGTGAGTCCGGCGCTGACCGCATTATTGTCGCCACCGATCACGAAGAGGTGGCGCGTGCGGTGGAAGCGGCGGGCGGCGAAGTGTGCATGACTCGCGCCGATCACCAGTCCGGTACCGAACGTCTGGCGGAAGTGGTGGAAAAATGCGGCTTCAGCGACGACACGGTGATTGTTAACGTGCAGGGCGATGAGCCAATGATCCCGGCGGTCATTATTCGCCAGGTGGCAGAAAACCTCGCCCAGCGTCAGGTGGGTATGGCGACGCTGGCGGTGCCGGTGCACAGTGCCGAAGAGGCATTCAACCCGAATGCGGTGAAAGTAGTGCTGGACGGTGAAGGCTACGCGCTCTATTTCTCCCGCGCGACTATCCCCTGGGATCGCGACCGCTTTGCGGATTCCCGCGAAGCGATTGGCGACAGCATCCTGCGTCATCTGGGTATTTATGGCTATCGCGCCGGCTTTATCCGCCGTTACGTGACCTGGCAGCCGAGCCCGCTGGAAAATATCGAGATGCTTGAGCAGCTGCGCGTGCTGTGGTACGGCGAGAAGATCCATGTTGCCGTGGCGCACGAGGTGCCGGGCACCGGGGTTGATACGCCAGAGGATCTCGCCCGCGTTCGCGCTGAGCTGCGTTAATCCCTGCCATCCCCTCCTGCGAGGGGATTTTTTTATGCCTGCCGCCTACAGAATCTTCTCATAAGAGTGACATCCGCTCGCCACGCGCTCATTATAAAAGCAGTAGTCTTAATGGGGGTAATCTCAAATGGAACAGCTGCGAGCCGAACTCAGCCATCTGCTGGGTGAAAAACTGAGCCGTGTGGAATGCGTACATGAAAAGGCGGATACCACGCTGTGGTCGTTGTATGACAGTCAGGGAAACCCCATGCCGTTACTGGCGCGAAGCTTCTCTTCACCGGATGTTGCCCGACAGCTGGCGTGGAAAATCTCCATGCTGGCCCGCAGCGGTACGGTCAGAATGCCGACCGTCTATGGCGTGATGACCCACGAGGAGCACCCGGGACCTGACGTGCTGCTGCTCGAACGCCTGCGCGGCGTGCCGGTCGAAGCGCCGGCCCGCACCCCGGAACGCTGGGAACAGCTCAAGGATCAGATTGTCGAGGCGCTACTGGCCTGGCACCGGATGGACAGCGGCGGGCTGGTGGGAGCGGTGGACAGCACCCAGGAGAACCTCTGGCCGCTCTGGTATCGCCAGCGGGTCGAGGTCCTGTGGGGAACACTAAACCAGTACCGCAACACCGGCCTGACCATGCAGGACAAACGGATCCTGTTCCGGACCCGGGAATGCCTGCCCGCTCTGTTTAAAGGTTTCAACGACAACAGCGTGCTGATCCACGGCAATTTTACCCTGCGCAGTATGCTCAAGGATCCGCGCAGCGATCAGCTGCTGGCGATGGTCGGACCCGGGGTAATGCTGTGGGCCCCACGGGAGTTTGAACTGTTTCGGCTGAGTGAGGGCGGGCTGGCAGAAGATCTGCTCTGGCACTACCTGCAGCGCGCGCCGGTCTCAGAGTCATTCCTCTGGCGGCGCTGGCTGTATCTGCTGTGGGACGAAGTGGCGCAGCTGGTCAATACCGGACGCTTCAACCGCGCCAACTTCGATCTGGCCTCGAAATCACTGCTCCCCTGGCTCGCCTGACGGGGCTTTAAGCCACTGCCAGACGCGTCCGAGCGTCTCGTAACCCACGCGATCGCTGTGCATCAGCCACACCGGGGACGGAATAATCCGTTCCCAGAGGTTGAGCGGCGCGCTAATGGCCAGCTGATTCGCGGGTGCAGGCAGCGGGTGTAACCCCTGTTGTTCAAAGAAGATCATCGCCCGCGGCAGATGCGAGGCGGAGGTCACCAGCAGGAACGGGGCATCGCCGATCGCCTGCTTCACTGCTGCGGCTTCCTCTTCAGTGTCTTTCGGGCTGTCAAGGGTGATAATCGCCTCGCGCGGCACCCCCAGTGACTGCGCCACGCGCGCCCCGGCTTCTGCGGTGGTCACCGGATTGTTTTGCGCCGCCGCCCCGGTGAAGATCAGCTTCGAACCTGGGTTAGCCAGCCACAGGCGCATCCCTTCATTAAGCCGCGGCAGGCTGTTGTTAATCAGATTAGAGCTGGGCGCCCAGTCAGGATCCCAGGTGTAACCCCCCCCGAGCACCACGATGTACTCAACTTTCTGATTTCCCTGCCAGGTCGGGTACTTATCTTCCACCGGCCGTAACAACCCGTCCGCCACCGGCTGCAGGCTCAGCAGCAGGAGTACCAGCCAGCCTGCCGTGGTAAGTATTTTACCGGTTCTCTGAAAGCGGCTGAACCACAGCAATCCCAGGCCCAGCGCGATACAGAGCAGAATAAGAGGGAGGGGAAGCATCATGCCGCCAATATATTTTTTTAGGGTAAAAAGCATCCTTTCTGGCTCCTTTTTTGACCATACAGCTGAGGATTGTTAGCGATATTACACCAGAGAGGTTCATTCTCCGCCCGGCTGTGACAAAATAGCGGTTTTGTTGTTAGCGGGTGGAGCTCTCCCAATGCGGGATCGCAATTTTGATGACATCGCGGAAAAGTTTGCCCGCAATATTTATGGCACGACCAAGGGCCAGCTGCGTCAAACGATCCTCTGGCAGGATCTGGACATCCTGCTCGCCCGCTTTGGGTCGAAAAAATTGCGCGTCCTTGACGCCGGTGGCGGTGAAGGTCAGACGGCGATAAAAATGGCCGAGCGTGGACACCATGTCATCCTCTGCGACCTGTCAGCGGAGATGATCGCCCGGGCTGAAAGTGCGGCAATGGAGAAAGGTGTGAGCGATAACATGCAATTTATACATTGCGCCGCTCAGGACATCGCTCAACATTTGGAAAGCCCGGTTGATCTGATATTGTCTCATGCGGTGCTGGAATGGGTGGCCGACCCCCAGGCGCTGTTGCAGACGCTCTGGTCGATACTCTGCCCCGGCGGCGCGCTGTCGCTGATGTTTTACAACGCCAACGGCCTGCTGATGCGTAACGTGCTGGTGGGTAATTTTGGCTATGTGCAGCAGGGCATGTACAAAAAGAAAAGGCGCACGCTTTCACCGGACTTTCCGCGCGATCCGCAGCAGGTTTACGGCTGGCTGGAAGCGATGGGCTGGCAGATCGCCGGGAAAACCGGCATCAGAGTGTTTCACGACTATCTGCGTGATAAACAAAAGCAGCATGAGTGCTTTGACGCCCTGACAGAATTAGAGACGCGGTACTGTCGCCAGGAGCCCTGGATCAGCCTTGGCCGCTACATACACGTCACCGCGTACAAGCCGCAGAGCAAGGATAACTTATGAGTGAATTTTCCCAGACAGTCCCCGAGCTGGTTGCCTGGGCCCGAAAAAACGATTTCTCCCTCTCGCTGCCGGTAGACAGACTCTCTTTTCTGCTGGCGGTGGCCACGCTGAACGGCGAACGGCTGGATGGAGAAATGAGCGAGGGCGAACTGGTGGATGCGTTCCGCCATGTCAGTGATGCGTTTGAGCAAACCAGCGAAACCATTAATGTGCGTGCCAACAACGCGATTAACGATATGGTGCGTCAACGTCTGCTGAACCGCTTTACCAGCGAGCTGGCGGAAGGCAACGCCATCTATCGCCTGACGCCACTGGGCATCGGCATTACCGACTATTACATTCGCCAGCGCGAATTCTCGACCCTGCGCCTCTCGATGCAGCTCTCCATTGTGGCGGGCGAACTGAAGCGTGCGGCGGATGCCGCTGATGAAAACGGCGACGAATTCCACTGGCACCGCAACGTCTACGCGCCGCTGAAATATTCGGTGGCTGAAATCTTCGACAGCATCGATCTGACCCAGCGCATCATGGATGAGCAGCAGCAGCTGGTGAAGGACGACATCGCCCAGCTGCTGAACAAAGACTGGCGGGCGGCGATCTCCAGCTGTGAAATGCTGCTGTCAGAAACCTCCGGCACCCTGCGTGAACTGCAGGATACGCTGGAAGCCGCGGGGGACAAGCTGCAGGCCAACCTGCTGCGTATCCAGGATGCCACTCTGGCCCATGACAACCTGCATTTTGTCGATCGGCTGGTCTTCGACCTGCAGAGCAAACTCGACCGCATTATCAGCTGGGGTCAGCAGGCCATTGACCTGTGGATCGGCTACGATCGCCACGTGCATAAATTTATCCGTACCGCCATCGATATGGATAAAAACCGCGTCTTTGCCCAGCGTCTGCGCCAGTCGGTTCAGACTTACTTCGATGCGCCGTGGGCGCTGACCTACGCCAGTGCCGACCGTCTGCTCGATATGCGTGATGAAGAGATGAGCCTGCGCGACGAAGAGGTGACCGGCGAACTGCCGGCAGACCTGGAATATGAAGAGTTTAACGAAATTCGGGAACAGCTTGCGGCGATGATCGAAGAGCAGCTGGCGATCTTCAAAGCCAAAAATACCCCGCTGGATCTCGGTCTGGTGGTGCGCGACTACCTCGCGCAATACCCGCGCGCGCGCCATTTCGATATCGCGCGTATCGTGGTCGATCAGGCGGTCCGCCTGGGCGTCGCGCAAGCAGATTTCACCGGCCTGCCGCCGAAGTGGCAGCCGATTAACGATTACGGAGCCAAGGTACAGGCGCATGTCATTGACAAATATTGAACACGTGATGCCGGCTAAGCTGGCACTGGCGCTGGCAAATCCGATCTTTCCGGCGCTGGACAGCCAGCTGCGTGCCGGTCGTCACATTGGTCTCGACGAGCTGGATAATCACGCCTTTTTGATGGATTTCCAGGAATACCTGGAAGAGTTTTATGCCCGCTATAACGTCGAGCTGATCCGCGCCCCGGAAGGTTTCTTCTACCTGCGCCCACGCTCCACCACGCTTATTCCGCGTTCGGTGCTGTCCGAGCTGGACATGATGGTTGGCAAAATTCTCTGCTACCTCTATCTCAGCCCGGAGCGTCTGGCTAACGAAGGCATCTTCACCCAGCAGGAGCTCTATGACGAACTGATGACCCTGGCGGACGAAGGCAAGCTGCTGAAGCTGGTGAACAACCGCTCTACCGGCTCTGACGTTGACCGCCAGAAGTTACAGGAAAAAGTGCGCTCCTCCCTGAACCGCCTGCGCCGTCTGGGGATGGTGTGGTTTATGGGCCACGACAGCAGTAAATTCCGCATCACGGAATCGGTATTCCGCTTCGGCGCCGACGTGCGCGCAGGCGACGACGCCCGTGAAGCGCAGCTGCGCATGATCCGCGATGGCGAAGCGATGCCGGTGGAAAACCATCTGCAGCTCAATGACGAGCATGAAGACAATCAGCCGGATAGCGGGGAGGAAGAGTAATGATTGAACGCGGTAAATTTCGCTCACTGACGCTGATTAACTGGAACGGTTTCTTTGCCCGCACCTTTGATCTCGATGAGCTGGTAACCACGCTTTCGGGCGGGAACGGGGCCGGGAAATCCACTACCATGGCGGCGTTCGTCACCGCCCTGATCCCGGATCTGACGCTGCTGCACTTCCGTAACACCACCGAGGCCGGTGCGACCAGCGGCTCCCGCGACAAGGGCCTGCACGGCAAGCTGAAAGCGGGTGTCTGTTATTCGGTGCTGGATGTGATCAACTCCCGCCACCAGCGCGTGGTCGTCGGCGTACGTCTGCAGCAGGTCGCCGGGCGCGACCGTAAAGTAGACATCAAGCCGTTTGCCATTCAGGGGCTGCCAACCTCCGTTCAGCCGACCTCGCTGTTAACGGAAACCCTGAACGACCGCCAGGCGCGCGTGCTGACGCTTCAGGAGCTGAAAGACAAGCTGGAAGCCATCGAGGGCGTGCAGTTTAAGCAGTTCAACTCCATCACCGAATACCACTCCCTGATGTTCGATCTGGGCGTAGTGGCGCGTCGTCTGCGTTCGGCCTCGGATCGTAGTAAATACTATCGCCTGATTGAGGCCTCGCTGTACGGCGGGATCTCCAGTGCCATTACCCGCTCCCTGCGCGACTACCTGTTGCCGGAGAACAGCGGCGTGCGCAAGGCCTTCCAGGACATGGAAGCGGCGCTGCGTGAAAACCGCATGACGCTGGAAGCCATTCGCGTCACCCAGTCGGACCGCGACCTGTTCAAGCATCTGATCAGCGAAGCGACCAACTATGTGGCTGCTGACTATATGCGCCACGCCAACGAGCGGCGCATTCATCTGGATCAGGCCCTTGAGTATCGCCGCGAGCTGTTTACCTCGCGCCAGCAGCTGGCGTCCGAGCAGTACAAGCACGTCGAGATGGCCCGCGAGCTGGGCGAGCATAACGGGGCAGAAGGGGATCTGGAGGCCGATTATCAGGCCGCCAGCGATCACCTGAACCTGGTGCAGACCGCGTTGCGTCAGCAGGAAAAAATTGAGCGCTACGAAGCGGATCTCGATGAACTGCAAATTCGTCTGGAAGAGCAGAACGAAGTGGTGGCCGAAGCCGCCGACAAGCAGGAAGAGAACGAAGGCCGCGCCGAAGCCGCCGAGCTGGAAGTGGATGAGCTGAAAAGCCAGCTTGCCGACTATCAGCAGGCGCTGGATGTCCAGCAAACCCGCGCCATTCAGTACAACCAGGCCCTGCAGGCCCTCCAGCGCGCGAAAGACCTCTGCCATCTGCCGGATCTGACCCCGGAGAGCGCGGATCAGTGGCTGGAAACCTTCCAGGCGAAAGAGCAGGAAGCCACCGAAAAACTGCTCAATCTCGAGCAGAAAATGAGCGTGGCGCAAACCGCGCACAGCCAGTTTGAACAGGCGTACCAGCTGGTGGCAGCGATCAACGGCCCGCTGGCGCGCAGTGAAGCCTGGAGCGTGGCCCGCGAGCTGCTGCGTGATGGTGTCAACCAGCGTCATCAGGCGGAACAGGTTCAGCCGCTGCGTATGCGTCTGAACGAGCTGGAACAGCGTCTGCGGGAACAGCAGGAGGCGGAACGCCTGCTGGCCGAGTTCTGCAAGCGCCAGGGCAAACGGGTTGATATTGACGATCTGGAATCCCTGCATCAGGAGCTGGAAGCCCGTATCGCCTCGCTGTCCGACAGCGTCTCCAGCGCCAGCGAGCAGCGCATGCAGCTGCGCCAGGAGCTGGAGCAGCTGCAGTCACGTATTCAGACTCTGATGAAGCGCGCTCCGATCTGGCTGGCGGCCCAGAGCAGCCTCAACCAGCTCAGCGAGCAGTGCGGGGAGGAGTTTGAATCCAGCCAGGGCGTCACAGAGTACCTTCAGCAGCTGCTGGAGCGTGAACGCGAAGCCATCGTTGAGCGTGATGAAGTGGGCGCGCGCAAACGTGCCGTCGACGAAGAAATTGAGCGCTTGAGCCAGCCGGGCGGGGCAGAAGATGCACGCCTGAACACCCTGGCAGAACGTTTTGGCGGCGTGCTGCTGTCCGAAATTTATGACGACGTCAGCCTCGAAGATGCGCCGTACTATTCGGCGCTGTACGGCCCGTCCCGCCACGCTATCGTGGTGCCGGATCTGTCGCTGATCGCCGACCAGCTTGAAGGTCTGGAAGATTGCCCGGAAGATCTCTATCTGATCGAAGGGGATCCGCAGTCGTTCGATGACAGCGTCTTTGGCGTCGACGAGCTGGAAAAAGCGGTGGTGGTGAAGATCGCCGATCGCCAGTGGCGTTATTCGCGCTTCCCGACCCTGCCGCTGTTTGGCCGCGCCGCGCGTGAAAGCCGCATTGAGAGCCTGCACGCCGAACGCGAAACGCTGTCAGAACGCTTTGCCACGCTGTCGTTTGATGTGCAAAAAACTCAGCGTCTGCACCAGGCGTTCAGCCGCTTTATTGGCAGCCATCTGGCAGTAGCCTTTGATGCCGATCCGGAAGCGGAGATCCGCAAACTCACCACCCGCCGTGGTGAACTGGAACGCGCCATCTCTAACCACGAGAATGACAACCAGCAGAGCCGGGTGCAGTTCGAACAGGCCAAAGAGGGCGTTGCTGCGCTTAACCGCATCCTGCCGCGCCTTAACCTGCTGGCGGACGACACCCTTGCCGATCGCGTGGATGAGATCCAGGAGCGCCTCGACGAGGCGCAGGAAGCCGCGCGTTTCGTGCAGCAGCACGGCAACCAGCTGGCGAAGCTGGAGCCGATGCTCTCCGTTCTGCAGAGCGACCCGGAACAGTTTGAACAGCTGAAAGAAGATTACGCCTGGTCACAGCAGGTTCAGCGTGAAGCCCGTCAGCAGGCCTTTGCTCTGACCGAAGTGGCCCAGCGCCGGGCGCACTTCAGCTACTCTGATTCGGCGGAAATGCTCAACGGCAACAGCGATCTGAACGAGAAGCTACGCCAGCGTCTGGAGCACGCCGAAACGGAACGTACCCGCGCCCGTGAAGCGATGCGTAGCCACGCCGCGCAGCTGAGCCAGTACAGCCAGGTGCTGGCGTCGCTGAAAAGCTCCTTTGATACCAAGAAAGAGTTACTGACTGACCTGCACAAAGAGCTGCAGGATATCGGTGTGCGGGCCGATAGCGGGGCAGAGGAGCGGGCGCGTATTCGTCGCGACGAACTGCATGCCCAGCTCAGCAACAACCGTGCCCGTCGCAATCAGCTGGAAAAAGCGCTGACCTTCTGCGAGGCGGAGATGGATAACCTGACCCGTCGTCTGCGCAAGCTGGAACGTGATTACCACGAGAAGCGCGAGCAGGTGGTCACCGCTAAAGCGGGCTGGTGTGCCGTGATGCGGATGGTGAAAGACAATGGCGTTGAACGTCGTCTGCACCGCCGCGAGCTGGCCTATCTCTCCGGGGATGAGCTGCGCTCTATGTCGGATAAGGCGCTCGGTGCGCTGCGTCTGGCGGTGGCAGATAACGAACACCTGCGCGATGTGCTGCGCATGTCGGAAGATCCAAAACGTCCTGAGCGCAAAATTCAGTTCTTCGTGGCAGTCTATCAGCACCTGCGCGAGCGTATTCGTCAGGACATCATCCGTACCGATGACCCGGTTGAAGCCATTGAACAGATGGAGATCGAGCTGGGCCGACTGACGGAAGAGCTGACCTCCCGTGAGCAGAAGCTGGCGATCAGCTCCCGCAGCGTGGCCAACATCATTCGTAAGACGATCCAGCGCGAGCAGAACCGTATTCGTCAGCTGAACCAGGGCCTGCAGAGCGTCTCCTTCGGCCAGGTCAACAGCGTGCGACTGAACGTCAACGTGCGTGAAGCCCACGCCACGTTGCTGGACGTGCTGGCTGAACAGCACGAGCAGCATCAGGATCTGTTCAACAGCAACCGCCTGACCTTCTCCGAGGCGCTGGCGAAGCTGTATCAGCGTCTGAACCCGCAGATTGATATGGGCCAGCGCACGCCGCAAACCATCGGCGAGGAGCTGCTGGACTACCGCAACTATCTCGAGATGGAAGTGGAAGTTAACCGTGGATCCGACGGCTGGCTGCGTGCGGAATCGGGCGCCCTGTCGACCGGGGAAGCGATCGGTACCGGGATGTCGATTCTGGTGATGGTGGTGCAGAGCTGGGAAGATGAATCCCGTCGCCTGCGCGGCAAGGATATCTCGCCATGCCGCCTGCTGTTCCTCGATGAAGCCGCGCGTCTGGATGCCCGTTCCATCGCCACGCTGTTTGAACTGTGCGACCGTCTGGATATGCAGCTGATTATCGCGGCGCCGGAGAACATCAGTCCGGAGAAAGGCACCACCTATAAACTGGTGCGTAAGGTCTACCAGAACAGCGAGCACGTTCACGTTGTCGGTCTGCGCGGCTTTGCCCCGCAGCCGCCGGAATCGCTTCCAGGAACGGCTGACGCCTCCTGACGATTCTGAAAGTTACCCATGGCGGCCTGCTGGCCGCCTTTTTTTATTCCTTGAGCTTGTACTGGCGGCTGCGTTAACTTTAAACTTCTTTACATAAGGCAAGGCTGGTGCCGGTCTGTCTTCCTATAATGAATTAAAGCCCCGGTGATGAGGGCGCGACGTAAAGCAAACAGGGGGCAAGGGATGTTGCTGAATAAAATGTACGGTCGTCAGCTGTCAGCACTCAGTTTGTGCCTGACGGTAGTAGTGGCTCCACTGTTTTCTGCCCGGGCCGATGAGCCCGAACTGGTTCCGGTCGATAGCTCCGCCACGATGGGCGCGCAGCCTACGTCGCTGTCACAACCGCTGGAGCAATCGCCAGCCACCGCCATGATGGCCGGTATCCGTCCGCTGCCTGCCGATGTCAGTGCGGAACAACGTCGCGAGCAGCTGCTCTCGGCTCTGCCTGCGGGTTACTCCCCGGTCTATCTCAATCAGCTTACGCTGCTGTATGCCGCACGCGACATGAAACCCATGTGGGACGATCGCGATGGTGTGCGGGCGTTCCAGCAACAGCTTGCCGAAGTCGCTATTGCCGGTTTCCAGCCGCAATTTACCGCCTGGGTGGAACTGCTTACACAGCCTGAGATAACAGGAATGGCACGGGACGTGATCCTGTCGGATGCAATGATGGGCTATCTGCAGTTTGTGGCAGGGATCCCGGTCAACGGTAACCGCTGGCTTTACAGCACCAAACCTTACAAGATGGCGACGCCGCCGCTGTCGGTGATTAACCAGTGGCAGCTGGCGCTGGATAACGGGACGGTGCCGCATTTCATTGCCGGACTTGCGCCGATGCATCCGCAGTATTCGGTGATGCATCAGTCGCTGCTGGAGCTGGTGGCCGATACGCAACCCTGGCCGCAGCTGCAGAGCACCACCAAACTGAGCCCGGGGCAGTGGAGCAGCGACGTTCCGGCCCTGCGTGAAATTCTGAAACGCTCCGGCGTGATCGACGGCGGGCCAAAAATTGCCCTGCCGGGTGACGATCCGCAAAGCGTGGTTGTCAGTCCGTCAGCTCCACCGGTTGAGAAGAAAAAGAAGCCTGCCTCCAGCAAGCCGGCCTCCTATGACCGCAGCCTTGTTGAAGCGGTCAAAGCCTTCCAGACCACCCAGGGGCTGGGTGCCGACGGCGTGATTGGCCAGGGAACGCGTGACGCGCTGAACCTCACTCCTGCCCAGCGTGCCGGCGTGCTGGCGCTGAATATTCAGCGTTTGCGCCTGCTGCCGGCCACGCTCTCCACCGGGATTATGGTGAATATTCCGGCCTTCTCGCTGGTTTATTATCAGAACGGTAATGAGGTGCTGGCATCAAGAGTGATCGTTGGCCGTCCGGATCGTAAAACACCGATGATGAGCAGCGCCCTGAATAACGTGGTGGTTAACCCGCCGTGGAATGTGCCGCCGACGCTGGCACGCAATGATATTCTGCCGAAACTCTGGAATGACCCGGGATATCTTGAACGCCACAACTATACCGTTCTGCGGGGCTGGAACAGTAAAGAGGCTATCGATCCGTGGCGGGTAGACTGGGCAACCATCACGCCTTCTAATCTGCCGTTCCGCTTCCAGCAGGCTCCTGGAGCGCATAATTCACTCGGGCGCTATAAGTTCAATATGCCCAGCTCGGACGCAATCTATCTGCACGATACGCCTAACCACAACCTGTTCCAGAAAGATGCCCGTGCGCTCAGCTCCGGCTGCGTGCGTGTAAACAAGGCGTCAGAACTGGCTAACATGCTGTTACAGGATGCAGGCTGGAACGACACACGAATCTCCGATGCGCTGAAGCAGGGCGACACGCGGTATGTGAATATCCGCCAAAATATTCCGGTTAATCTGTACTATCTGACCGCGTTCGTCGGCAAGGATGGTCGGACCCAGTATCGTACAGATATTTACAATTATGATGAGATTGCCCGATCGAACACACAGATTCTGCCCAAGGCAGAGCAATTGATCAGGTAAATGAAGAAGTTCGGACAATTCTGGTAGCCTGAGTCAGGAAAAGATACGGGGTTTGCGGCTGCAAGCCCCGTATTTCCTGGTTTTGCTGCCTTGACGCTGACAGGTTTGCCCGGTAATGTGCCCTTCGTGCGCTGTATTGCATTTATACGATAACACTGACCTGTAGACCTGATTACCATGGATAAATTCGACGCTAATCGCCGTAAGTTGCTGGCGTTAGGGGGCATTGCGCTGGGCGCTGCCATCTTACCGACGCCATCATTTGCTACGCTCTCTACCCCTCGACCACGCATTTTGACGCTTAATAACCTGCATACAGGTGAGTCAATAAAAGCCGAGTTTTTTGATGGCCGGGGCTATATTCAGGATGAATTAGCCAAGCTTAATCATTTTTTCCGGGATTTCCGCGCAAATAAGATTAAAACCATCGATCCGGGATTATTCGATCAGCTCTTCCGCCTGCAGGGCCTGCTGGGCACCCGCAAACCGGTCCAGCTCATCTCTGGTTACCGCTCCCTTGATACCAATAACGAACTACGCGCCCGCAGCCGTGGGGTCGCTAAAAAAAGTTATCACACCAAAGGGCAGGCGATGGATTTTCATATTGAAGGCGTTTCGTTAGCCAATGTTCGCAAAGCTGCGTTATCTATGCGCGCAGGTGGTGTAGGATATTACCCACGTAGCAACTTTGTGCATATTGATACCGGGCCACTGCGGCACTGGTAATAACGAAATCAGGAGCAGTATGAACTATCGTATTATTCCGGTCACCGCGTTCTCCCAGAACTGTTCGATTATCTGGTGCGAACAAACCAAACTGGCCGCCCTGGTCGATCCCGGTGGTGATGCAGAGAAGATCAAACAGGAAGTCGCTGCCGCTGGCGTGACCTTAATGCAGATTTTACTCACCCACGGTCATCTCGATCACGTGGGCGCTGCGGCCGAGCTGGCGCAACACTACGGTGTGCCGATTGTAGGTCCGGAAAAAGAAGATGAGTTCTGGCTGCAGGGCTTGCCGTCACAGAGCCGGATGTTCGGTCTGGATGAGTGCCTGCCGTTGACGCCAGATCGCTGGCTGAATGAAGGAGAGAGCGTCAGCGTCGGCAATGTGACCTTACAGGTGTTGCATTGCCCAGGCCATACGCCAGGCCACATTGTCTTCTTTGATGACCAGTCGCGTCTGCTGATCTCCGGCGACGTGATCTTTAAAGGCGGAGTAGGGCGCAGTGATTTCCCGCGTGGCGATCACGGTCAGCTGATTCGCTCGATCAAAGAGAAGTTATTGCCGCTGGGGGATGATGTGACCTTTATCTCCGGCCACGGCCCGATGTCGACGCTGGGCTACGAACGGCTGCACAACCCGTTCCTGCAGGATGAAATGCCTGTCTGGTAACGATGACTAGTCCTGATATAGGTTGACAGTTTTCTGCCTGTAAAACGCCTGATGAACCTCATCGGGCGTTTTGTATTTCAGGGCAAGATGCGGCCGCTCATGGTTATAGATTGCCACAGATTCTTTTACC